>CAYZWU010000009.1:0-162480 GCA_964482235.1 uncultured Phycisphaerales bacterium | reverse complement strand
TCTTTTGAAACACCTTGAGGAGTTTCGGGCAGGCCCTCCCGCAGCGGATTCTTAATCCGCGGGTCCCGGGTTCGAATCCTGGAGGGGGCACCAGATATTCTCCCTGCATGGACGTGCAGGGAGTTTCTTTTTTTGGTGCACTGCTATTCGACGGTCACCACACATAAATTGCTGAGCTCTGTCCCCACGAGAGCCTGAAGCGGAACCTGCGTTCCAGGAGGCAGGCCGGTTGAGATGACCCGCTCGATGATGTGCACACCTTCATCCGACATGGAGTGTAAGTGCACGCGATGCTCCCACGGCGGCATGAGCCAGAAGTCGCCGAAAGGAGTCGGATCGGGATGTGGAAGGACGCCAGAACCCGAGATCAGCATGACAGGATTCGTATTCGGCCATCCTATGATGACGCCTGTGGCGCTGCCGCCGTTCGATACCGTTCCGTTCACGTAAAAGTGAGTGTGGAACTCATCAGCGCCCATGTCGGGAAAGGCGAAGAGACCGGTGCGAGGATCACCCTCGAAGTCGGTGTCGGGAAGGTTCTGCGCATTTCGGTCTCCAGCCGAGCGGCAAGGTGAGTCGAAGGGGATGTGGCAATCGTCCTTGGCTGGATCGATGAAAAGAGGATCGGCGTCTATATTACCCGTTCCGGGCCAGCCTCCTTCGACGTCCGAGTAGGAGACGACAGTACCGGATCCGTTTATCTGCTCGGGACTATTGTTCCAGAAGATGCTGTTGCACACCTGATCAGACGACGTCCGAATCCCACCTCCGACGCCGGTGTTGCCGGCTGGACTGCCTGACCCGCCCTCGCCGCAACGGTTGCCATGGAAAGTACAGTTGATAATAGTGGAGGAATCCACATCCATCCCTGCACCGTTCCCGCCGTCACCTCCTGCAGCCCAGCTTGAGCTACCGCCATCGCCGGTGACATTTGCAGCAACAACACAGTTTACCACGTGTGACGACCGCACGTGCAATCCTGCGCCGTCGCCGCCCAGGCCTCCCTCATCCATTTGACATTCAGGCCCGTTCCCGGTTCTGTTGCTGTAGAAGCGACAGCAAGACAAAACGGCGTCCGATCCCTGGACGCCCCCACCATGTCCCCCGCGCCCAGGCTGCCCATAGCCTGAGCAACTACCTCGGCCTGTTTCATTTCCGGAAAAGAAAGAGCTCAAGATCGTTGTTGAAGAACCGATGCAGTGAACACCACCGCCATCACCGCCGTCTCCACCGTAAACGCTGACGTCATCGCCTCCACCAACTCCTGTTGAGTTATCGATGAAGTGACAGCTAGAGATCACATGCGGTCCTGTCCCCGCCAGATAGGCTCCGCCGCCGTCTCCTCCGTCTCCGGCAATGAGATTAGCATATCTCCCGTTTCCTGTTTCGTTGCCGCTAAACGTGCAAGACGAGATCGAAGACATATCGCTGCAGAACACACCTCCGCCGTGACCACCTCCCTCGTCAATATAGTCACCACCTCCACCATTACCCGATCTATTGTACGAGACAGTGCAATCCACCAGATCGGCATCGGAACAGTATATTCCACCGCCAAAACCTCCCGAGGCGCCGTCAGACACGGCACCCCCCCCACCATTTCCTGCCCTGTTTTCCGTGATGATGGATGTGCGGCAGTACAGGGAAATACAGCATATCCCTCCTCCATTTCCTCCCACACCTGGCTCCCACGTCCTCTCCCGACTGTTTCCCCCCGAGCCAGCTGCATTCGACTGGATGAGACAATCCATCACGGTAAGCGAATCACCTTCACAGAATATCCCTCCTCCATGCCCACCGTCACCAGCCTCCTCGTAGCCCCACCCGCCTTTTCCCGTCGTGTTACCCGAAACCGTGCACCGGATCAGAACGGCCTCGCTGCAGAACAGACCGCCGCCTCGCCCCCCTTGACCACCATAGTGCCCGCCGTATCCGCCATTGCCGGTCCGGTTTCCCGAGATAATCGAATCTGTGATTGTCGCGGCCGAACAGAAGATCCCGCCGCCCGATCCCCCATCGCCTCCTTCATAAGCCCGCTTCCACCGGCTTTCGCCACCATCCCCGGTCCAGTTGCCTGTTATTGTGGAACCGGAAACCACGATCGAGCTGAACGGGTCGGCGAAAATGCCGCCCCCGTTTCCCCCGGGTTCACCTGGCGAACCTCCTGATCCGTCGGCTCCGTCGAATGTGCCGTTGTTCTCGATGATGCAGTTGTCGATGGAAGGATTGCTTGACTGGCATGAGATGCCGCCGCCTCGGGATGCCAGGCCGTTTGTCAGCATGAAACCCTCGATGGTGGGCGGTACGTCCGAGTCAGGCGAAAAGGTTACAACACTCCCCGCCTGATCCCCATCAATGGTCGTGACCTCGGGTCCCACCTCACTCGTCACGGCAATGGCCTTCCCGAGGAAGTCGATGTTCTCGACATAGGTTCCCGGCCTCACGATGACAGTGTCGCCATCTCTGGCTGCGTTGATCGCCTCTTGGATGGTGCTGAAGTCGTCCGGCACGTAGATGACAGCCGAATATCCGACGGAAGAAAGAAGAGCCGCCAGAAACAAGACCAGGACACGACGCATGTCACAGCCCTCATCGAAGATTTGTTAAGTCCAGGAACCCGGCATGAGAAGTATTCTAATATAAACCGGAGTGGATATGGAAACGAAAAGCCGGGATCGGAGCTCCTGGACGATTCCTTCCTACTGGCAATCCGGTGAGAACCGCCCTTTCCAGGCGCTCATCGGCCCGCTCGGCAATCCGAACAGCCTCTTGACCAACCTGATGGTGCTCGCCGTCGAATAACCGCCTGCTGCGATAAAAGCGAAAAGCGGGGCACCGCGCCCCGCTTCCCCCATCGGATCGGTTTTTCGGAAAACTCGCCTACTCCAGCTCGATCACCTCCCCCTTGATCACCTTCAGGATCGCCGCCGAGGGAACGGCGCCGACAAGCGATGTCCAGGTGGGCTTGTAGGTCAGCGTGGGAGGCAGGATCGACGTGTCGATCGGCAGGTCTATCTCGAGCTGCGTGATGATGCCCGGATCGGTCACCTCGTCCATGATCAGGTCCTCCTCGATCCCCTTCACCACGTAGGCCGCCTGCTGGCTGCCGATCTCGGTGAGGGGCACGCCGTCCTTCAGGTTGAAGGCGGGGCACCAGTCGCCCGACGCCTCGTCGAAGTACCACGGCATGTGCAGGTCGGTGCCGTCGAACTCGAGGTGGAAGATCTTGCCGTCGTTCGCGGCGTCATCGTTGATGTCGTTGTCCGTGGAGTGCGTGTAGGAGAACTTGAGCGGCGCCTCGAAACTGGCGAACACACCCTGGCCGTCCTCCACGGTGACGTACCGGTTCCACTCGTTGGGACCGGTGTTCCAGGAGTAGAAGATCTCTTCCTCGTGGATCGTCCAGCATGTCTCCGGCGTGTAGTTGGCATCGGTGGTCAGAGGGCTGAGGTGGTAGCCGTGCATGTAGTCCGTCCCCTCGAGGTCGAGACCGTCTCCCATCACCACCCCGGCGCCGAGGATATCCTCCTCCTTGAGGAGGCAGCTCAGCGAATCGTAGAAGTAGGCCTTCTCCACCGGCTGACCGGAATAGTAGAGATCCCGGGCCGCGCCTGAGCCGTCGATCACATCCTGGGTGATCGGCAGGTCGAGGGCGAATTCCCAGTAGTAGAGATCGAGGTCCTGCGCCGTGTAGGGATCAACGGTCTCCTCGGCATGGAAGTAGACGATGTCGCCGTTGGCGGGCGTCAGGTTGCCGAGGCAGAGCCAGGCCTTGAGCGCCTCGACCCAGCCGCCGTCCCACTCGTTCTCGAAGACGTAGGGCTCGGGATTTTCGAGATACTCGATCATTCCCGTTTCGAAGTTTCGCACGCCGATCTTGTTGAAGGTCGATCCATCCCAGGTGACGATGATATCCGAGCCTTCGTCCCATACGCAGATCTCCACGTCGATCATGTCCTCGAGCAGGATCTCGTCGCGTGTGTGCTTCATGAGCTTGCCGGGAATGACGACGAGCCAGTAGTCATCCATCGTGTCGGCACGGGTGACCTGATCGCCGTCCTCCACCTCGGCCTCGTAGGGAGCCCACAGCCCGTAGTAGCCGAGGTAGCCGTACTCGCCGCCGGCCAGGCGGAGGGGAAATCCGGAATTCCGCGTTATCCTGTCCCCGGTGTCGATATCGAAGAGGAGATAGCGGAACACCTTGTGGCTGAAGCTGTTCTTGTCCAGGACCATGGCGTCCAGCTCTCCGACCTCCTGGAACTTGAAGTAGTCGGCGTTGAAAGCGAAGTAGAAGGTCTCCTCCTCGAGCTGCTGGGTATCCCAGTCAGTCTCGGCGGAGTAGATGTAGGCGTTCCCCTCGGTGAGATCGGAGTTGGCGATGATCCTCGCCCTGTCGTCCCACTCGTAGGTGAAGGGCCCTTCCTCCTCCTCGCCCGCATCGACGAACTGCACCGTGATGTTGCCGCTCTCGGCGGAGATCGCCATCGCCATGGTGAAGAGAGGCTGGCCCGGGATCGGATTGCCGTTCTCGTCCAGCCTGTTGCCCTTGAAGTGGGCCTCCATCACACCGTAGGGATACTGCTCGCTGACCCCCTCGGTGACCTGGAAATACCCCCGGATCAGCATGGGGCCTCCGCCGGGCCCGTCGTCTTCCCTGACCCAGAGCTTGATGATCATGGGCGACTCATCGCTCTGGCGCGTCACGTTGAGCGTGATCTCCATGAGCTCCTCCGTGGTGGACGACGAACTGGAAGAGCCGCTCTGGCTCTGCTCCGAGTCGCCCACCTTGCTGACGAGCGCCTTGTACGGACCCTGGTTGACGAAGTTCAGGTAGGCCGAGTCGTGCACCAGGCCGAGGATGCCGTTGACCATGTCGAGGGCTTCCGTGTCCTCGGTCCAGGAATGCTTCACCTGATCTGTGTAGTCGGTCCCCTCGTCGTCGTAGCCGGCCTGACCGCTGAAGCCGCTCTGGCCCGTGTTGCCGCCCACGTCTGATATCTCGATATGCTCCGGCAGATCGAGACCCTCCACATCGCCCAGAAGGACGCTCCCGGAGCTTCCGCTGCTCCCGCCTCCGCCGCAGCTCACGAACAGGCAGAGCGCAGCGATCATGCCGGCCGACACGAACAGAAAGCGCGTGAATATCCCCTCCTGCGGGCAGACGTCACTCCGCCCCTTCATCTCTTTTTCCCTGATACCATTCATTATCTTCCCCCCATCAAAGCAGCCCTGATTCCAGCCTTTTCCTAATTTCCAAAGGCCGAGTCTTCCCCCGAAGACTTTTTTATATTCACTATTTTTCATATATCAAATCGGTCGGAAAGACTCGAATATAAACCCCTTTCCGTAAATCCATCAAAATGCAGGGATAATACTGTGCAGGAGAGGCGACAGAGCGAAAAAATCGGGCGTCTCTGACCGAAAAACCGGATTTCGGCGGGCCGACAGATGTGAACTCTGCCGAGACAGAGCCCTAATGTCACAATTTAAAATACTTTATGAAGACATTCGGATGACACTTATCTTTTTTGCCGGGCTTCCTGTTCTCAGGATAGCCCGTCGCTGTCGACGACCACCCTCCTGGATTGGCGCAGCGCCATGGACGCCGTTGTGGACGGCCGGGCGGTCTCTCATGGCAGCGATGCGGCGGGACGGAAGCCGGTATCCTCCGACCGGCGCCCCTCGTCGGACCGGTGTCGCCAGGCGGAACGGCAGTATTCCTCCCGATCCCTGAAGCTGCCGCCCCTCTTGATCCGCGCGGTCCCCGCTCCCCCCTCCCAGGCCGAGCCATCCGACGGCGCCCCGAGGTAGCCGTGGTGGTACTTGTCCTGGCACCACTCCCAGACGTTGCCGTGCATGTCGAAGAGGCCGAAAGCGTTCGGCTTCTTCTGGGCCACGTAATGGGGCCTCCTGTCGGAGTTGAAGGCATACCAGGCATATTCGCGAAGTCCACTGCGGATATCCGAATCGCCGAAGCAGAAACGGGTGCGCGTGCCGGCGCGGCAGGCATACTCCCACTCCGCTTCCGTGGGAAGACGGAGCCCCGCCTTGTGGCACCAGGTGGTGCAGGCCTTCCAGCTGACCTGCTCGATGGGAAGGGCCGCGCCTTTCCAGGTGCGGAAATCGCTGCCGCCGATGCGGTCCCAGACAGCCTGGCTGCACTCGGTCCGGCAGAGCAGGAACGGCTTCACCCGCACCTCGTGAGGCGGGTCCTCGCTCTCGTAACGCCCCAGGTTGCCGAGATAGCTGAGCACGCCGGACGGCCTGCCCATGGTGAAGCTCCCGGCAGGTATCAGGACGAACTCGAGACCCGTCTTCCCGTGTTCGTAGATCCTCACCGTATGCTTCTCGCCGCCGCAGGTGAAGGTCTCCTCCCTGAGAAAGGCGAATCCCTCGGGGATTTCCAGCTTCTTCTCTTCCAGCCGTATCCGCGCTTCACGGGCCTCGATCTTCCACTTCCCGTCGGGATACTGATCAAGGTATTCCTGATAGGCGGCCAGGGCCTCGGCCACCGCGTTCTTCTCCGCCTGGTTCCGGGCCGTGATGAAGTCGCCGCACCTGCCACCCTTCTCCTTTTCAACGGCTGCCTGGAAAAGCTGCAGCTCGAGCTTTTCCGCCATCTTCTCGATCTCCTTCTTCAGGCTGATGGCCGGCTGAAAACCGGTGCGATAGACGAGTGACCTTTCCACGAGCCTGAGCGCCTGGACCAGTTCGCCGGCCTCCATCGCCGCCTGCCCCCCGTTGAAGCAGATCGCGTAGGCCTTGACGCGCGCCTCCTCGAATTTCGGTCCGGCCTTCACGCGGTAATGAGCGTTGAAGCCTTCTCCATCTCGTGCGTCCATCCCTTCCTTCAGGGCATCGGCCATGGCGACCCAATCCTCCGCCTCCTCGGCTCTCACGGCCCTTTCCCAGGCGGCACGGGCCCCGGGTGGAATATCCTCCTCGCCGGCTCGCCTGTAATAATCGGTGAGGACCACATCGCCCGGACTGTTTTCCAGCTCCTCGCGGGCATACTCGCGGCAATGGGCATGCTTTCCCGACTCGAAGAGCTCGCCGGCTCGCGCACGGACCGCGCGCAGCCTGAGCTCGGCCGCCTCCGCCGACTTCGGCTCCAGCTCGGACCAGGCATCACACTCCTTGGAGCACTCCTCGAAGCGGCGATCCGAGAAGGCCTCTTCGGCGGCTGATCGCGTTCTGGCGATCCGCTGCTTCAGCGAGAAGCGGCAGAATCCGAGATTCTCCTCGATGGCGGCGGGGTAGCGTCCGCCGGCTCCCTCGCGCGCCTTCTCGAACCAGCGTATCGCCTCGCGCAGATTGCCGGAGTCGCGGTATCGCTCGCCCCACCCGAAGTATTTCCGGCTGTCGTCGGACGTATCCTCCGCATCGGCCCGCGATCGGATGAAACCGAATTCCCGATATCCCGACCCCTTGCCCAGCACCTCGAGCTCGGCCCCCTTCTCGAGAACGGCGCCATATCCGGCCTGTGAAGGGGCGGCCTCGGCCGAATCGAACAGATGCGTCAGCTCCTCGTACAGGACAGCGGACCGCTCCTCCATCCGGCAGTGATCGATCCGGTCCTCGATGACCGCGCGGTGCTCCTCCGGGCAGGCAGTCAGTGCGGCGGAATAGAGCTCGATCGCCACACCCCACATCTCCTGCTCCTCGGCTTTCCTGCCGGTCAGGAAATCGGACTCGGCCAGCGTGCCGGCGAGGCTCAGCGCCGCCTGATCGGCTATCACCGCGCTGGAATCCGTTTCATCCTGCGCCCTGGCCAGCCTTTTTCGCGCCACGGCCCGCTCGCAGACAGCGATGATCTCCGCGATCTCGGCCTTCCTGTCCAGGGGTACGTGAGGCATCGCCTTGCGGAATCGCTCCATGGCCGTTTCGTGGAAGCCCTGGGTCATGAGGCGCGTCCCCTCCAGGATCCAGCCCCAGACCTCGGTCGCCTTGCCGCTCATGGCCGCCGGCCGCTCAGACCCCTCGTCGCTTCGCAGCCGGGCCAGCACCATCTGACCGCTCTCGTCGCCCTTGCGCACCGGCGTCTGCCGCCATCCGAGGCGGCCCGATTCCCTGGGAACGGTCTTCTGCAGAAAGAGCCAGAGCTCGGAAAGGGTGATGGTCCTGTCCCTGTCCAGGTCCGCCTCGCCGCGCAGGCCGTTCAGGAGGCACCAGGTGAAGATGCCGTGCCCCAGTTCCTCCACCTCGTGAGCGGCCTGCCTTCCCGAGCAGGCGGAGAGGATGACCCGCCCCTTGCCCTTCACAACGCGGCCCAGGCTCCCCTCATCGAAAGACGTGCCGCGCTGCCCGGAGGGGAGGCAGGACTTGACGCTCCCGGAGAAGCAGGTATCCATCACGATCACCACCCGCTCGGACAGGATCGTGAGATCCAGATATTCGCGGATCCGGTTCATGGGAATCGACGTGGGATAGAGATTATTGAGATTCGTGTCGCTTGTGGCCAGGTAGGCCCGGTCGCGGCCCTCGGGAACGCCGTGGCCGGAGAAGAAGATGAAGACCGTGTCCTCGGGCCTCACCTTGGCCATCCAGGTGGTGAAGAGGCGCTCCACATCTTCGCGGAGCACACGGCTGCCCTGTGCGTTGCTGTCGCACAGAAGCGCGCAGTGATTCATGTCGTAGCCGCCCGCATCGGAGATGAGGAAATCGTAGACATCCTCGGCGTCGCGGTGGGCGAACTTCAGGTTCGGCAGGTTGTCGTAGTTCGAGATGCCGATGCAGACCGCGTAGTTCTCTCCGACCTGACCCTCGGCCGGCAGGGTGACTGTCTCGCCCTCGAAGCCCTTGGCTGCGGTCTCCTCTTCAGGGACAACCGGCTTCTCTCCGGATCCGACGCAGCCGGAGCAGGCGAGAAGAAGAGCCATGCCTGCCACGAAGGAGAGGATCGACAGCAGGCTTTTCTCTTGTTTCCGTTTCACGATCCACCTGCTCCCTACGGTTTGTGGTCGAAGCTCACGAGGCTCCAGACCGATCCCGAGTATGTTCTCATGACTTCACCCAGGCTGTTCTCCAGGCCGCCGGAGCTGTCCGAAATCCCGACGAAACCCCGGAGCCCGAGCGATTCGAGCCTCCCCATCACCTCGCGGCTGCCCGCCGCCAGCTGATCGAGCTCTCCCAGAATCGAATCGAGCTCTTCGAGCGGTTCGATGGATGCCACGACAAGAAGCGATTCCCTGCCCGGGTGGCGGTCGAGCCGGAAATAGCCGCCGTTCTCCGGCACGAGAAGCAGGCCGGCCTCGACGCGCGTGGACGCCCCGCTCGACGACGGATGGAGAAGCCTGGCACAGCCTTGGGTGTCGAGGAGGAAGACATAGAGGTTGGCCGGCCTGTTCGGCTTCACCCGGATCCGGACCAGGTCGCCGCTATAGAGCTCGGTCCCTTCGCTGACGACGATCTCACCCTCCCTGTCCCGCTGCCGGGACAGAACATGGAAGGCCACCTCGAGAGGGATCTGGGCATAGCGGTCGATCACCTCGGCCCGGCGTCCCGATATCGACGTGGAAGCCGCGCTCACCACTTTGCCGCTCTCGAGATCGATGATCCGCGCCTCCACCCGCACGTCCGCGCCGCCTTGCTGGAATAGGAAGCCCGTCACCAGGGAGCGGGCCGGCAGGAGCTGGCCCGGCCTCGGTCCGGGACCGGAGAAAAGATCGCTCATCTGAAGCTTCTGGGCGCCGAGAACGCGATCCAGGTCACGCGAGGCGATCACGTCGAGGTCAGGATCATTCTCTGCAAGGGAAGCCGGCAGGGCCAGGGCGATCTCCTCCCCGACATCGGTGGGGAAGCCGGAAAGAAGAAAGTCGCCCACGGCGATCGGTGCGGCGATCTCCTTCCCTTCCGGAAGCAGCTGCCTGACCAGATCATCGACGCTCTCGGTCAGAGGCTCGCCCGGCGACAGGGATAGGCACCCTGTCAGCAAGACCAGGGCGAGGGCCGAAACGGCAAGGAGAGAGCGGCAAACCAGCTCTCGGATCGGAATGGGAATTCGGATCAACATGGCTCTGCCTTGTTCTGCGACAGAAGCTTGGTTCGTGGCCTGAACGATCTTATTGAACCGCAAATACCGATTTATGACAACCCTCCCCTTCCCGATCCAGAGCGGCCGGATCCTGGAAAGGGGCGAACAACCACCAATAGACGGAGAGCACGGCGGCAGCTGACAGACTATTATCGACGACCGCTCAGCGATCCTGCGACACGGCGGAAAGGTCGTCCCGCGTGATGGAGAGAGGCGATGTCGAGCCGGAGACGATGGCGAACGAACTCAGGAAGAGGACCCTGCCATCCTTCTCGAGGCGAAACTCCCACTCCCCCGGCGCCAGCGGGATCGTCTCGGCAGCCCGCCTCGAGGGAAGATTGCCTTTCAGACCGTCCTTGCGGACGAGCATCCAGTCGAAGCCGAGGAGATCCTCATTGCTGAACCCTGAGAACTCGATCCGCAGGAATCCCCTTTCCCGAATCGGCAGGCGAAGGTCGTCGACGACTTGCCCTTCCCCGACCTGGAGGCCGCGGCAGAACTCGGAGATCGTGATCCGCCCCATGGCCACGACGAGGTAGCTCCCGGCAGGAAGGCAGCGCAGGCAGAAGCTGCCGTCCTCGGCCCCGACCAGGGCTTCGGCCGCCGGCTTCTCCCTGTCCGGATTCCTGAACGCCTTGACCAGCAGCTTCTCCCCCATCGGCTCCCGCCCCGTCGCCTCGTCGATCACGCGGCCTCTCACCACGCCGCCCGACACCCCGACGTGGATATCCTTCTCCACGATGCCCGGGCCGAAAAAACAGATCTCACCCCATCGGATCGAGCCGAGCTGGTCGGGAAAAAGAAGCTCCACGTCGAACCGCCCCGGCACGAGACCGGCAATCCGGAAACGGCCCTCTTCAACAGGGGATTCCTTTCTGATTACAGTCGGAGCCGGCCCGGAAGAAACGAACGACTCCTTGAGCTTGACCGCGACCTCGCCGGCAGGCAGGGGATGCCCCGTGAAATCGAGCACGATTCCGTGCCAGTCCACCTTCCCGGAATCCGCGGGGCCGCCGGTCTCCTCCCCTGCCGAAGACCGTGCCGACGGTGAAGACGCCGCCCTACGAGGCCCGCTCTCCTCGACATCGCATCCCGCGAGGAAGGGCCAGAGCAAGGCGACGCTTGCGGCCAGAAGGATGGAAGCGATCCGCTCAGTACTGAACTCGGATCTGAACATGGTTGACCTGCGGCTTCGGATTGCTCGGCGTGAGAGGGACGTTGACGGCCGTGTCGAGACAGATGCTGAACCGGATGAACTGCTTGCCGGCCAGCTGGTTCAGGTCCGCCGTCCACTCGCCGGGTCCGGGAACGATCGTGGAAGGATCGGGGATTCCGGAACCGGGGATCAAGGCGTCGGCTCCCTGGAAGACGATGCTCACCCTGTTCTCATCGGGGATGTAGTTGGCCATGTAGAGATCGGGGGCGTCGACCCGGATGTCGTTCTGATCCGGATTGGGGATGTAGCCGTTCTCCGTGTAGACCGTGCCGTCCGAGAGAATGCCGATGAAATCCTGGTAGAACGGCGCCGGCATGCTGCCCACCGCATCGCGGTGGATCACCTGCCCCGTGTCGATCCAGCGCGACAGGCCGTACGACTTCGGTCCCAGCGTTGTGGGCGTCTTGAAGGGATCGATCAACGGACCGTCCGTCCCCAAAGAAAGCGGCAGGGAAGGGTTGTCGTATTCATCGTAATTGGTCAGGTAGTGGTAGTAGATCTCGGCGCAGCCGTCGATCCCTGTACTGCTGCAGCCGCAGTGGGGGTTGTAGATCGGATCGTTTCCCGTGCAGTTCGGGTCGACATTCCAGTCGATGATACAGACTTCCGCAAGGATCGACTCCGGCTCGTAGAGAAGGTTGTCCTCGACGGGCGGCGGCACCTGGAGTTGAACGATCCCGTGCCCGCCGTAGCCTCCATCACCTTCGCTCCAGGAACAGAATAGCTTCCTGTGCTTCTCCAGATACTGGCCGCTCGAATTGGGATTGAGGCAGAGGTTGTGCCTGAGGTTGCCGAAATCGTACTTTGTGAGCTCCTTCGCATCACCGGGCCAGCCGCCGGACACATCGATCACGGCGCCGCTTTCGACGGTGACCCCCGCCGCCGAGTTGACGATCACGGCGCCGCCGCTTCCTCCGCCGCCGGCACCGCCGAAGTTGGCGTGCCCGATCACCTCGCCGCCGCCGCCGCGCCCTCCCCTGGCTTGGATCGATGCCGTGGACCTGATGACGATCCGGTCCAGGGCCAGCAGGCCGAGGCCTCCGCCCGCCCCGCCTCCGCCGCCGCCCTTGGAGTCATAAGCGCTCCGATCCACGGGGGGAAACCACATCTGGGCCTGGGCTATCGTATCGGGATTCATGCTATCGAGGCGGGAGCCTCCCCCGCCGCCGCCCTGGCCGCCTCTCAGAAAGGGGACCTCGCCTCCCGGGCCGATGAAATCGTTGCCCGGGTCTCCGTCGCTGAACAAGGCATCGCCGGGATCCCCGCCCGGAGGATCGTCGGTTTCATAGTAGTTCACGCCGTAGACCGGATCGGGATGCCCGTCGTAGAACCACCAGGTGCCGCGCACGAAGTATCGGTTCGGGCTCTCGGGATCGGCTCCGTACATCCCCTTGCCGTGATACCCTTTCCCTCCCTCGGCGAGAAATGTGCCGCCGCCCCCGCCGGCACCGCGGGAGTACTTGTCCGCAGAGCCGCTCTGCCACTTCACCTCGGTGCCCCTGGCGCCGCTCTCTCCGCCCCTGCCGCCGGACTGCGCCAGGTTGGAGTATCCCCAGCCATCCTCGCCTCCCTTCGGCGATCTCAGCTCGGTCAGCAGCTTGAAGTTCTTCGGAACCGAGGGATTGCTCATGCCGCCGCGTCCGCCGCCGGGACCGCCCTTGCCGCCCGGTGTGGGAGTGAAGGCCGAATCGAAGGTCATGTCATCCATGCCGTCCATGCCGGAGACGTCGATCGTCCCTGCGATCTCGATCGTCTCGGTGGCCGTGAGCACGAGTGGATTGGAACCGATTCCCACCACGGTCACGTTCTCGGGAATGACGATGCTGCTGAAGTGGAAGACGCCGCCAGTCACCACCGTCTGCTCGATCACGTCGGGGGTGGATCCGTCATAGAGCGGCAGAGACTGGTAGTTCGTATCGAGAATCACAGTGGGATAGATCCCCAGCGGCTTGAAGACGCCGAGGCCGCCCCCTCCGGTCAGGCCGTAGGTGGCCAGGAGGTTCTCGTAGTAAGGAAGCTCGCCGTCAACGTCCTGCACGTTCCAGTTCGCCCGCGGCAGCGATTCCTCGCCGTACTCGGCGCTCGTCGCTTCCCACTCCGTGTCGTCGAATTCCTCGGTGAAGACGTCCTCCACCGGATCGGGGCCGGGATCGAAGGTGATGAAGGCGGCCACGCAGTCGGCTTCCATCGCGTGGGCGCCCTCGTTCAGCACCAGGCTGCCGAGGCTGATGCTGGACAGCCCCCGGCGCACGAGGATCTCCATCCGTTCGCCGAACGGCAGAACACCCGATGGCTCGAGCGATACCGTCGCACCCTCGAAGGAGTTGTCTGTGAGCGACGCCTCGGAGCCGAGCTCGTTCAGGCGGTTCCAGATATTCAAGGGAGCGCCGCTCGAGAGAGAGGCTCCGCTGACCCCCACCGACCCCAGGGGATCGATCTGCGAGGTCTCGAGGTCGAAAAGGTCGACCCTGAGCGCAGGCGAGGAATAGAGCGACAGACGCTGGAAGCCGGCCATGCCGATCGAGGTGTAATCCTCGGCCGCGGAATGGAGAAGCGCGGTCCCGCCGGTAACGGGATCGATCCGGCAGAGCGACGAGAGGGCCGCCGGCTGGCCCGAGTCGAGCACTGCCATGCCGTAGATCGTTCCGTCGGCACGAATCGCCAGGTCGGTCCAGACCCCGTAGGGCATCCCCAGATCCACCTGCAAGGCCGCGTTTCCCGTTGCCTCTTCAACGGTGAGAAGATGCCCCGTCGAGGCATCGACCGCGTAGAGAACGCCGTCCGGCGCCAGGGCCAGACCGCGCACGTCGGTGTAGCCGCCGTGACTGCGCGGCAGCACCACCGAGCAGTAGCCGGTCTGCAGAAGATCCCTGTAGTCCACGCTGAAGAGGTAGTCTCCCGTCGTGCCGAGCATGAGCCCCGCTCTGTCCATGACGATGCTCTTCAGGCCTACGGTGGTCTGCGGATCGTAGGAAAGGGCCGTGATCCCAAGGAGAACCGCCTCGCCCGTCTTCCGGTCGATGGTCACGATGGCGGGATCGTTCCCGGCGAAGGCATCGAGAGCGGCAAAGGCGACAGGATCGGGAAAGAGGAAGAAGATGTTCCGGTCAAGGACTCCGTCCTCGTCGAGGTCGTCTCCCTCGATGTTCTCGCTCGAGGAGAGGAGAGGCTGATCGAAGGAGACGGAAAATTCCATCTCGGCCGGGAACCCGGGAATCGAGCCGCAGAGGGTGTTCACGGAAACATCGATCTCGCCGTCCGCAGGCACCGTGACAGTCACCTGCGGCGGATCGTCGGGATGGTTCCGGTAGTAGAAGTTCGGGAACTCCGAAGAGATCGTGGTGAAATCGACGGGGTTGACCACTTTCGGATGAATGGCCACGAGATTGGCGATCGTGTCCCCCGAGTGGAGAGGCACATAGACCGTGTATTCCATGTCGGGCAGAAGGCCGGGCACGGCTTCTATCGGGGCGTTCCGGCTGAGATCGATCGGCAGGGTGGGATAGTAGGGGGTGAAGACAACGATGCTGCCCCTCTTCTCCCACGTCCCCCGCGCCGGCACGATGTTTCTTTCCTTGTCGAGCACCACCTCGGGACCGTCGTACCCGGCATTCACGTCGGCGTAGATCTGAAGCGACTTGTATCCCGGATTGCCCTGGGGAGCGCCGGAAAAGACAAAAACGACCTGCTGGCTCAACGGCGCCTCTTCCGGCGGTGTGGCGGGGGCGTTGTCGATCTCCTCGATGACCAGAGGGAAAGTGATCGCCATGAGAGCGATATTGTCTCCCCCCGGCATGCTGAAGCCCGTGGAACCGCTCCCGCCGCCACCCCCGCCGCAGCCGCCGAGCAGGAGGAGAAAAGCCATGACGGCTGCCCCTCGAGAGAGAGCGCCGAATGTCATCCTGGGCAGGCCTGTCGGGCTCAGGCCGAAGAAGACGGCTGTTTTCTTCATTTCAAATACCTTCTGGATCCGCGGGCACGGACCGCGTCAGCGCGAGTCCCGGATCGATGCCGAGGAATCGCGGACATTCTTGACAGGCACGGAAGGCGGCTTTTTCCGGCTGATCCGCACGACATACTGGTTGATCCTGCGAAGCTGCTTCCTCTGATCGAGCGAAGGGCTGCTGGGATCGTACTGGACATCGGGCGGCAGCATGTTGGTCCTGTTCAGGATAAAGAGGACGGCCCACTTCGTTTCGTGGGGCACCGTATCGGAACGGAGATATTCGACCAGGCCGGTAAGGCTCGTGCGCGCCTCGGGCAAAAGGAGCGCATCGACGATATCAGGATGAACGGGAATCCTCTCCTTGAGCTCGTGAACGAGCCAGGCCCAGTTCTTCTCCTTGATCTTGCGCGCTATCAGGTGGCGCCCCCGCCTCGCCTCGACCCGCATCCTGGTGCTCTTGATCAGATCGGCCATGTTGGCCTCGTAGCGATCGGGGAAGGAGACGCGGATCAGGATGCGCACCAGCCGATCGTACTCGGAGAGAAGCACGCACTCTCCTCCCGTGTGCTTCGCCATCCGGCGGAACTTCTCGAGCACCACCTGCTCGGTGTAGGTGTCGGGATCGACGTCGCCCACGTAGATCGTGTTGACCACGCCGCCGTCGTGCTTGTAGTCCTTCAGCAGCCTGTCGATGTCCGACTCGTCCTGTCGCTTGTACCCGGAGTCGCCGAGCAGGATCACGACCTTCCTCGCCTTCGGCCGCCACGAAAGGTGGGTGATGGCGCGGTTCAGGCCCGCGTAGATGGCCTCGTCGGGATCGCCGCCGCCGTCGGCCCTGAGGGTGTCGAGGAAGTAGAGGATCTGATACCTGTCGTTGCTCAACTCCTGCGTCTTCAGGAGGTATTCGTCGCTGCTGTCCCTGTAGGCCACGATGGACACCCTGATATTCGGTATCGCCTCGAAGAGGTCCGAGATCAGGCCCGTCATCATGATCTTGGCTTCGGTGAGGAAACGCGCCATGCTGGATGTGGAGTCGACGACGAAGGCCACATCCATGCCGAAGCAGTCGAGCTCGTCTCGGAACTTGGCGAAATCTCCCGTTCTTCGCTTTCGGAAACCGGTTGACATGCCGCCGCTGGGGCCTGAGCCGTAAGAGCCTCCCGCCCCGATCCCGATGATGTCGATCTTGCGATCAAGATCCACGACCGGGTTGGAAAGCCTCTTCCGATCGTCGAAGTCGAAGGGGTCGTCGTTCTCCATCGGGTTATCGAGGGGATCTTCCGGCGGCTCGAGCTCCGGCAGGGGAGGAACCGGTTCCTCCTGAAGGACGACCTGGTCGGGGGGCGGCTTCATGTCGAGCCGGATATTATCGAGCCATGCTTGCGGAAACTGCAGGAAAGGGATATCGAAAACGAACACGAGGACGATCAGGTGCAGCACGAAGGAAAGGGCGAAGGGTGGAGCAACCCGGGCCGACTCCTTCCCCATCCAGAGGAAACGCAGCCAGAAGGGAATCTCCTCTCTCCCGGCTTTTTTCTCCTTGTATCCCTTGAGCGGTGGAGAGACCTCCCCCATGGTGATCCGGGAGAGCTCCTCCTGGCTGACTTCGATGACCCCTTCAACGCTGGTGATCCGGATATCGCCGAGCTGGAATTCCGTCCGGTCGTGAAGCATGGCATACTTCTGCCGCTTGCCGTTGCAGAAGATGCCCTCGGCAGAATCGAGGTCCACGAGCAGGAAGTCGTCATGCTTGTATTCGAGACGGCAGTGAACTGGAGAGACGGACTGATGGTTGATCTGAATCGTGCAGCCCGGATCCCGCCCCAGGGTAACGATCTCACCCTGACGAACCTCGAACTGGTTTCGTTCGTCGCCGCCGATCGTCAACCGAATTGTACGAAGTCGAATTTTTTGCATGATAAGATGAAACGGGATTTCAGTTTCAGGCGATCTCCATCAGACCGAGGCCTATTATAATACATGGCAGTATTATAGAAATCGAACAAAGTCGCCAATCACCTGAGGTCGGCTTTCGATTCTCTTCAAACAGTAATAGCCTGGTCAAGGTCTCATTGTAACCTTTTACAAGTCAGGAAGTCATGTTATGAGCCGCCGCCCGCGCTTCAGGATCACAGGAGGTAGGTTCAGAGGGTTCAACCTCTTCGCTCCCACGGACCGGCTCACGCGGCCCATGCAGGGCTCTCAGAGGGAGACGCTCTTCAATATCATCCGCCCCTGGATCGACGATTCAAACGTTCTCGATCTTTTTTCAGGCACCGGTTCGCTCGGGCTCGAGGCACTGAGCCGAGGCGCGTCACGATGCTGCTTCTTCGAGTATCACCGGCCAGCCCTGGAGGTGCTGAAAAAAAACATCGTAAACCTCAAGTGTGAAAGGGATACCGAGATCTTCCCGATCAATCTCCTGACCCTCTCCCGGTTCCCTGACACCCCCTTCTCCCCCTTTGATCTCATCTTCCTCGATCCTCCCTTCCGATTTTCCGACCCCGGAACCTCGGTCGACATGGAACCGCTCATCAGCATGATATTGGAACAGGGAGCCGCAGCCGAGGAAGCGATGCTCGTCTTCCAGCTACGCGGCCGGCAGGAATCACCCCGCCGGCTCGAGAGCTTCCAGCTCCAGAAGGAACGAAGCCAAGGCTCTGTTCGTCTCGCCTTTTACGAGAACGGGGCCTGATCGGCCCCGACCGCCGCAACAGGGCTTGAGCTCTATATTTGTTTTTCTCGCCCTCTATTTCTCGCCCGGATCGAATTCCCCTGTTTTGTCCGCTAAAGATAATATAAATACAAACCGATATGATATTCCGCGAAGGGGAATAAGAAAACGCATCTGGGGGAAACAACGGTGACACGAACCAAACGGACGACTCAGCCGGAAGGGAAGATTCTCTTCCCTCCCACGAAAGCAGGAATGTCACGAGAAGAGAGGATCCGATTGATCAAGCGGATCATCGACAAGGGCACCTACATAACGGAAGAGAAGCTGGAAGCCGCCATCGAACAGCTGATCGACGAGATCGTGTATTGATCGAACCCCGCCGGCTGGGACTCCAGTCGAGCCGACCATGCTCCGGGCGATCCTGCCCCCTCCGGGGAATCCAAACCCGCATTCCACACGCAGCACGGACCTCTTTTTTCTTGCGGCCGCACAGGCCTCCTGTTATCTCTCCGAAGCAGCGGGCCTCCAAGAGAAGCCGACTGTCCGGATAGAAATCCTGCGAACGATACCAGGTCTGAACCACATGCTGCTTGAGCTCCAGATCGAGAACTTCGTGATCATCAGGAAGGAGAGAATATCCTTCTCTCCCGGCATGAACGTGGTCAGCGGTGCCTCCGGTGCGGGAAAGTCGATTCTCGTCAAGGCCCTCAAGCTCCTTTCCGGCGAGAGGGCGGCTCTCGATCTGGTCGGTCCGTGGGGCGGGCGCTCCGTCGTGGAAGGGGTTTTCCGGATCGATCCCGAACTTCTCGAACCGGTGATCAACGAGGCCGCGCCCCTGGCGGCCGACGAGAACGGCGAGCTCGTCGCGCTGCGTCTCCTGGACGCATCCGGCGAGAACCGCTGCTACCTGAACGGCCGAGCCGTCACGCTCCAGTCGTTCCGCAGTGTGATGGAACCGCTGATGGAGATCGCCGGTCAGGAAGGGCTTTCAATCCTGAGCCAGCCCGAAACGCGCACCGACATCCTCGACAGGTACGGTGGCTGCGAAAAGACCAGGAACGACTACTCCCTTGCCCTGCACGAGGCAAAGCTGCTGAGGGAGCGTCTCGACGCCCTGAGATCCGGCGCAGCGGATCGCCGCGAACGCCTCGATCTGATCACCTTCCAGCTCGACGAGCTCCACGGCCTCGCGATCATTGCCGGTGAAACGGTCAGGCTGGAGGAGGAGCATCGTCTCCTGAGCAACCTGCACAGGATCAGGGAAGTCGCTGAACGAGCCGGCAACGACCTCTACGAGGGCGATAGCGCCCTGGCCGACAGGCTCGGCGAGATCCTCCGCTCCATCGAATCCCTCGATCTCGCTTCAAGCAGCCGTGTGGCCCGTTCGATCGAGGCGCTGGGAAAAGCCGTGGAGTCGGTCGAGGAGGCGGCCTTCAACCTGCGCGATCTCCTGGGAGAGCTGAATGCCGATCCCGACCGGCTCGAGCAGGTGGAGCAGCGTCTCGATCAGATTCACACGATGCTCAGGCGGTACGGTCCCACGGAAGCCGACCTCCTCGATATCACGGCGCGCCTGGAAGAGGAACGGGCCGGCATGTCGACGGAGGCGAGCAGCATCGAGGAGATCGAGGCCCAGCTCGAGGAGCGAAGCAGGGCCTGTCTCGATCTTGGGAACCGGCTCCATCGCGCCAGGCTGAAGGCAGGGCAAAAGCTGTCCCGTGAGGTGAACACCGTGCTCGGCAGCCTGCAGATGGAGGAGGTGACCTTCCAGGCCGGACCGCTCGATCTTCCAGAGGAAAACGCCCTGGCCTCCGCCACGAAGCTCGGGCTGAGCCGCGTGGACTTCCTGGCAGCCACCAACAGGGGGATGAAGCCGGGCCGGGTGGACAGGATCGCCTCGGGCGGAGAGCGCTCCCGCATTCTCCTGGCGCTTCTCAGCTCCGTGGGCAGCGACTGCGGCACGCCCATCATGGTCTTCGACGAGATCGACGAGAACGTGGGCAGCCGGCTCGGTCTCGTCGTGGGACGGATTCTCAAGAAGCTGAGCCGCGAGCACCAGGTGATCACCGTGACCCATATCGCCCCCATCGCCGCCATGGGAGAAATCCATCACAAGGTGGAGAAAAGCACGGCCGAAGATGCCACCATGGTGGCGGTCCGCCGGCTCGACGACGAAAATCGCGTGCAGGAGCTGGCCGAGATGCTGGCCGGCCCGTCCCCTTCCCGCGAGGTCCTGCAGGAAGCATACACGATTCTCAACATGGAAAGGGAACAGGATTGATGGCACCGGCACAAGGCGACAAGACTGCGGTCCGCTTCCCCTTCAAGCTCGAACCGACACCGGTGGAGCGTGTCTGGGGCGGCAGCAGGGTCCATGATCTCTACGGGTGGAGCGCGCCTCCCGGGACCATTGTGGGCGAATGGTGGGTGCTGAGCTTCCGGAACGACTACCCCTCCCGCGCGGCCAGCGGCCCCCTGAAAGGCATGGCCCTGACCGAGGCGGCGGCCCTGCTTCCATCGCTGCTCGGCGACGGCGTGGAGCCCGCTCTCCTGGTGAAGATCATCGATTCCGCCGAGAAGCTCTCTGTGCAGGTTCATCCCGATGATGATCTTGCTCGCGACATGAAGCTCGACTCCGGCAAGACCGAGTGCTGGTATTATCTCGACTCGACACCCGGGGCGCGGATCTACGCAGGCCTGAACGATACGATCGACAGGGACGGATTCTTCCGTCTGGCCGCATCGAATCCCCCGCCCGGGGAGATGACGGAAAGGCTCCTGTCCGTCCCGGTCCGGGAAGGGGATTTCACCTTCATCCCCGCCGGCCTGATCCACGCGATCGGCGAGAACGTGGTTCTTCTCGAGGTTCAGCAGGACTCGGACACGACCTTTCGCATCTACGACTGGGGACGCCCCCGCCAGGTGCATCTATCTGAAGCGGAGCAAGCCGTGGTCCGGTTCAAACCTGCGGAAAGCTCCATCCGGTCCGAAGAAGGCGACGGCACACTGGTGAGCTGCCCCTACTTCTCCATGAATCGGCTTTCGATCGACAGAACCGGTACGCTCCCCGCCCCGGGCGAAATCTACTCGCTGGCCACGTTCCTGAAGGGCAGCGGTGTCATCCGATCAGCCGATGAGGAGTGCCCGTTCCAGGCAGGCGATTCATTCTTTCTTCCCGCACGTTCGGAAGCCGTCGAGGTGAGGAGCCGGGCGAGCGCTCTGGTCGTGCTCTCCCGGCAGGAGAGGAAGGCAGGTGCAAAGAGATGACCCGGATGAGATTGCAGAAGTTCTTGGCCCTCGTCGGACTCGGCTCGCGGCGCGCCTGCGAGACGTTGATTGCCGAGGGCCGTATCTCCGTGGACGGAACACCGGTCACGAAGCTGGGAACCACCATCGACCCTGACCTCCAGAAGGTGGCCCAGGACGGCGTTCCGTTGAAGATGCCCAAGAAGGTCTACCTTCTGGTGAACAAGCCGGTCGGGTACATCTGCTCGTCCCGGCGCGACAGGACCGACCGCCCCCTCGTCCTCGACCTCGTCGAGAAGCCCGGGATCCGGCTCTTCACCGTGGGCCGGCTCGACGTGGACTCGAAGGGAGCCATCATCCTGACCAACGACGGCGACTTCGCCAACATCGTGGCTCACCCGCGCTACGACATTCCCAAGACCTACAAGCTCCGTGTACGGGGGCAGCTGACGGAAGACGAGATCGAGATGCTGCGCAAGGGCGTCTGGCTTGCCGAGGGGAAAGCCACTCCGATCGAGGTCCGGATCATCAAGCGCCTGCGCAGCGAAACGATCGTCCGCATGACGCTGAAGGAAGGGAAGAACCGGATCATCCGGCGCGTGATGGCCAAGGCGGGATTCAAGGTGATCGAGCTGGAAAGAACGCGCATAGGCCCCGTGGCTCTCGGCAGCCTCAAGACGGGCCGCAACCGGAACCTCAACAGCGTCGAGATCAAGAAGCTCCTGACCGCCGGTACGGACTCCTTCGGCGCCGCCGGAAAAGGGGCGGCAAGGAAGCGCCGCGGCAGGCGCAAGGTCCAGGAGCGGAAAACGGAGCCTGGAACCGGGCCGGCCCGATCGCGCCAGACCAAGGGAAAGGCGGCAGGATCCCGGGCCAAACCGACCGGTCCGCGCAAGACCGGCAAGAAGAAGGTGCAGCGCCCTCCTGCAGCAAGGAGAAAGACAGGAAAGGTCCAGGGGAAGAGGCCGCGCCGGCCCCGCTGAGGCTTGCCACAGAAGCCGCCTTCAGGCCGCCCTGTCAACCCTCGAAGAAATCGACGGCTCCCGTCTCGAGGGAATAATCGGCACATACCACGCGCAGCCCCTCCTTCTCGATCAGGTCGGCAAGGATCGGCGAGTCATGCCGCAGGCGTTCCGCAGAGGCGCCGACGTTGGCCCGGACGGCCTGCTGCACGAGCGCGTCCCGTCTCTCCCGAAGCTCGGTGTTCAGCAGCGGCTGGACTGTCGGCTGGATCTGATCGACGATCGATCGAAGATCGGGCGAGCGGCTGACCGGCGCGCCCTCGAGCTCTGCCAGGGTCAGGAGGACGGCTCCGCATTGCGAGTGCCCCAGAACGACGACGAGCCGCGTCCCGAACCGCTCCGCCGCCATCTCGATGCTGCCGAGCTGGGATGGCGTCACGATGTTCCCGGCCACGCGAACGACGAAGAGATCGCCCAGCCCCTGGTCGAAGACGATCTCGGGCGGCACGCGCGAGTCGGCACAACCGAGAATGACGGCAAAGGGCTCCTGTCCGGAAACGAGCTCGTTGCGGCGAAAGGGGCTCGTCCTCGTACCGCCGTCTCGAGCACCGGAGACGTATCGGTGGTTCCCCTCGCGCAGGCGCTCCAGGGCTTCTTCTGCTGGGATCATGACGGATTCCTCCTCCCTCGCCGATCAACGGTGATCGGGGTCCGCACCATCCTGTACCCGGTTCTCGTTCCACCGGCGCCACCGCGCAACTGACGCCTCCCGGTCATCCTCCTTGCCGCAGGGATTGAAGTTGAACTGAAGCCCCGTCAGCGTGAAGAGCGCCAGGATCGACCCGGTGCGGACCTGCGCCGACTGATGCTCGAGGAGATCGATCAGCGGTGTCACGGCATCCTGATTCTTGGCATCGGTGGCGATCTCCGTCGCCTTCACCAGAAGCTCCGCCGAGGCGGACCTGGAGCCGAGCACCATGATGAAGGTCTCCTCATCGCCCGCCTGGAAGAGCGCCTGCAGGATCATGGGCCGATCCACGATCCGGCAGTCGAGATAGGCCTGCCTGAGCAGGATCCTCACCTCGTCGCCCTTGAAGAAGCTGAGACCTGCGGCGGCATGGCCGAGATCCTCTCCTCCCGATGCAACCTCCTCTATCAGCTCCTGGCGGGCCTGGTCGAGCATCTCCTCGCCCACGCCGGCCGCAACGGACCAGGCATGACGGCCCGAGTCGGTCCTGCCGTCGGGACCGGCCTTCAGCAAGGCGAGGAGGTCGTCGCCCGTGAGCGATCGGTCCAGCGGAACGGCCCGCGCCGATGCGGCAGCGACGCGGTCGAGGAGCTCCTGCTCCTGCGGTTCCAGGTCTCCCCAGCTCTCAAGCCTCTCCTCGGCGATCCTGGCCCTGTCCCTCTTTCCCTCGGCGCGATCGAGGCTGGCGGTCAGGGCCAGCCCCATCTTGGTGAAGGGCTTGAGATGGTTCATGTATTGCAGCGCTTCCCTCGCCTTGTCGAAACGGCGGGTCGCCAGTCCGAGAAGGGCCTCGGCGCGGTAATACTCGTACCGGCCCTGCGTGAAGATCACGGCCTTGTCGAGCTTCCTGCGGGCTCCGGCCAGATCGCCAACACGCATCAGGCTCTCGGCCTTCCGGATCAGGGAAAGGCCGTACTTGCGGGCCCTGCTGTCGCTCGGGTTGATCTGGAAAGCCCTCTCGAACAGGCTCTCAGCGCTCTGACCGACGGATCTCTTCCCGGGAAAGTACTGCGCGTAGAGCTGGGCCGCCTCGGCTTCGAGCCCCTTCAGGACGTAGCCCGACGAGACGAGCCAGACTCTCAGCTCGTCGATCAGGTCGTTCTTCTCCTCCTCGCTGAAGCCGGTGCAGACGAGGTGCCTGCCAAGAGGCTCGAGCGACTGCGACAGGAAGGCGAAGCCGTCGGCCATCCGCAGGTACGCCTCCACTCCCGGAGCGATCCGGACGTACTCCACCGTGGTGCAGTCATCGGTCATGGGCTCGATCGTACCGGTGAGTGACCGCATCTTCCCGCCGTCGCAGACGAAAGCGCCGAGAACGGCCTGTGCATCGGGACACCCGGCGATGTCGAGATCGCGCGCCACGGCCTCGCTGGAAAAGGCTGCCGCCACCCGAGCCGCATCGAGAGTCCACCCAGGCTCGACAAATCCGAGGAGAAGGAGGCAGTTTCCGAAATGAAAAAAGCCGGAGGAGGGAACCGCCGCGGCGAAAGTTCCCAGCAGGAGCTTCAGATCGTTGACAGGAACGGCGTTCAGGGGAACCCACTGGCAGAGCACGCCGCCCGGCTCAAGCTTCTCGAGGCAGAGCTCGTAGAACTCGTACGTGTAGAAGTGAACGGCTGCAGGCGTGTAGGGCATCAGCGGTTCCAGGGTGATGAGATCGAAACCCTCGCTGTCCAGGTTGAGGAAGTCCCGGCCGTCCACCCTGGTGTGAACCCGGACCTCGGCGCCTGAACCGGATCTCTCCCCTCCCCCATCCTCCCCATCGGCCGCAAGGCCGACTCCATGGTTCACGGCATGGAAAAGACGCGCCACCTCCATCACGGCCGGCGAGATCTCGACGATCTCGATCTCCTTGATACCGGAATGAAGAGAGAGGGAACCGGCCGTCGTTCCGGTGCCGTAGCAGATGACCAGGCAGCGCTCCGGCTTCCGGCATGCCAGGACGGGAAGGTGGCCCATCATCCGCATGTAGGCATAGTCGCTCCCCGTGGACGCCGCATTGAACCCGTCGGTGTAGAGGCGCTGCTCCCTGTTCCGCTTGTCGTGAACAACCGACGCCGTGCAGATGTTGTCCTCGACGCTCTCCTCGAGGACAGTTGTCTCGAGACGTCCCGGACGCTGGAACACGTGGGAGTATCTGACGATGTGATCGAGCTTCTGCACGTCCAGGATCAGGATGACGGCCACGAAGAAGGAGGCCGCGCTGAACACGACCTTGAAGAACCAGTGCGTCCGGGAGTTGAAGAAGAGGAAGACACCGGCCATCACGACGAGCAGCGAGGCGAGCACGGCCCCCATCTTCAATCCGAGGTGGGGCACGATGAGCCACGATCCGGCCAGCGCGCCGGCACAGCAGCCGATGCAGGAAGCGGCGTAGGCATGCCCGGACTCCCGGCACGGCCCTCCCCTCTCCCTGATCAGGATGCCGATGGCCAGGGGAGGAGCCATCCCGATCAGCAGGGCGGGGAGGAAGAGCACCAATCCCGTTCCGGTGAAGATCGAAAGGAGAAAGGTTTCGAAATCGTATTGGGAAAGATCGCCCCTTACCGACTGGATCACGCCGTAGAGGCTGGGGAGCCAGAGGAGGCAGGCGATGGCGCTGAGGCCGCCCGCTGCCAGCACGATCCCGCCGGTCCGGTATCCCGGCTTCACGATCCTGGCCAGGAGAGCAAGAAGGCAGGATCCCACGGCCAGAGCGAGCAGGTAGACCACAAGCATGGCCGTGAACGAATAGGTGAGCCCGTCCACGAAGAAGACCAGGATGCGCGTCCAGAGGATTTCCAGGGCAAGGGAAGCGGCTCCGGTGCAGAACAGCACGGCGTAGAGGATCGGAAACCGATCGTCCGCCGGGCTGTCCGGATCGGCCGGGAGCTCGGTACCGCTGGAGGTCGCTGCCTGCAGCGATTCCTTGTCTCCGCGCAGGACCAGGCTGAGGCCCCACGCCCCGATCGCCACAAGGGCGTTGATCGCGGCCAGGGTCCGGCTCGTTCCCGCCAGACCGAATTCGCGCAGCAGATAGAAGCCGGCCGCAGCGCCGCCGGCAGCAGCTCCCAGGGTCTGGAAGCCGTAGATCAGCCCGGCCCCGCGCGCCGCCTCGTCGCGCCTGGTGATGAAGATCCCGTTCATGACGGGAAAGGTGGCTCCCATCAGGCAGGTGGGCATGCCGATCAGGAGGATGATGAACACGAACCGCGCAATATCCGGGTCGATCCATCCCGCCACGACGGGATAGGACGCCTTGACCAGGCCGGCAAGAAAAGGGAAGAGGAGACCGAAGATCCCGATGCCGACCTCGAGGAGAGCGTACCGCCTGAGAAGGGCCGCACGGGAAAGCTTCCACCGCGAACCCACGAGGCTGCCTGCAAAAAAACCGAAGAGGAACAGGGCCAGGACGAGCCCCATGGCGAGATTGGTGTTGCCGAGAACGAAGACCATCTGCCGGGTCCAGGCGACCTCGTACGCCAGACCGGCTGCACCGGTCAGGAAGAAGAAGAGCAGCAGAATCGCCTTCATGGCCTTGAATCAGCTCTCACTAAGACTGTCCGTCATCGGCGTTTCATTCCCGATCGCCCTTCCTGGCGCTCTCGGAGGCGCTGTTCAGGGCGTCCTGGATCAGGTTCGACATCCACGGCATGTCGCGGGTGCAGCTGTCCAGCCACGGCCGCGCTTCCTTGACGCCATGCAGGATCAGGATGGCCAGTCCGCTCGCCAGCTTCGACCGGGTCAGGCCGAAGACCTGGTTCACCCCTCCGATGTCGGCCACGACCTGCTCCATCTCCTGCCGCGCCTGGACGCGCTTCCCCGCGATGAAGAGGGCGGCAGCGTAATGGATCCTGCTGGAATAATGATCGGGATTGACCTCCAGAGCCTTCTTGAAGACGGCCGCCGCCTCCTCGTACATCTCCCGGGCGAGAAGCGACATGCCCCAGTTGCAGGCAAACTGTGCCGTGTCCGGCGACAGGGAGAAGCCGAGCTCCATCAGCCGCGTCGCCCGGACGAAATCGCCCTGCTGGATCATCGACTTCCAGATCTGGATCAGGTTCCAGCGGAAGAGATTCTGCTCCGGGGCGGCCTCGTAGGCCCTCACACCCATCTCGAACCGCCCCTTTGTGTACTTCATCAGCTCCTCGCTCTTCTGACCGCCCGCCACGGCGCCGGCGAGAAGATGCTCGCCCAGGGCGAAGGCATGGGAGGCGAGGAACGCCCTGATGCCTCGCGTGTAGCGGTTCAGGAGCCGCTTGAACTCCTGTCTCTCCTCGGGCTTGCGCCTGGAGAAGATGATCCGGTGCGGCTCCAGATCCCTGTTGTACTCCGCCTTGGCCAGCTTGGTGAAGTGGTTGAAGGCGAGGACCTCGGGGAGCTCCAGAATGCGGGCGGCCCGGAACTCGACGAGCGTCCGGTCGATCGTGTTGATCCGCCTGTCCGGAAAGCGGACCCGGAAAAGCCACTCGCTGCCGAGGTAGAGAACGAGGTTGTCCATCACGTTGGCCAGGCCGAACCGCTCGATCAGGTGCCTCTGCGGGTGGTTGTCGATCCTCTCCTGCAGCCTGTCCGGGTCGAACTTCATCGGCGCCTCGGAGCCGAAGAGCCCGACGACGGGATACCCCGATCGGGACGATGCCAGAAAGATGGAAACCGAGTCGAAGACCTCGGCAAAGGTGTTCCCGATGATGCCGAAATCGTCCCAGTGAAGCTGGTAGAGCGGGATCCACTGGCAGAAGACGCCCCCTTCCTTCAGGTGCTCGCGCACCGTGGTGAAGTGCTCCTTGGTGTAGAGGAATCCGGCCTCGGACTGCCAGGGGAAGAAAAGATCCCCGACGATCAGATCGTACTTCTGCTCCACGGCTGCAAGGAAGATCCGGGCATCGCCATGGACCAGGGTCGGCCGGCGGCTCTCGTGGGGCGACTCCTCGGGAAAGTTGTGGAAGGAGTGGGCCGCCGCATGGATCACGCTCTCCACGAGCTCCACGCAGTAGCACTTCCCGGCTCCGGCGTTGACGAGCCCCATCAGCGTGTTGCCCGTCCCCAGCCCGAGGCAGAGCGTCTCCTCCGGTTCCTCGGGCAGGAGAAGGGACGGCAGCATGCCGATCCGCGTTTCCAGGTATTCGCCCGCCGTCCCGCCCAGGCCGGCCGTGTTGTTGACCTTCAGGATCAGGCCATCGGGACGACGCACGACCGAAACGTCGGCCATCACGTCCTTCTCGTAGAAGACGAGCTCCTCGTCGAGATCCGACGTCCTCCAGAAGTGAAGGTCCGGAGGCTGATAGGCAAGGAGCAGCCCGACGCCGCCGAAGAGCGCAGCAGCCAGGGTCCATTGCCCCGAGCTCACGCTGCGCACCGAGCTGAGCAGGAGAAGGAGGCCTGCACCCACGTTGAAACCCACGACGATGAAGGCGCAGTGGAGGATCTCGATCTCCGGTGTGGCAAGAAGGTAGAAGGCCGTCACCAGGGCGCCCACAACGGCGCCGGCCGTGGAAAGGAACTGCACATCGCCCACGAATCCGCCGAATCCACCGGTGCGGCGCCAGTTCATCTCCGCCATGAGGGGAAAGGCCGTTCCCATGAAGAACGCGGCCGGGAAGATCACGCAGAAGGACGAGACGACCTCGAATGCCACGAGCAGGGTGAAGGATCCGAAGCCGGCCACCTCCTCCATGCCGCCGAAGAAACGGATCAGGGCGAGGAAACGATCGTACTGGCCGAAGTGGTGGATCAGCAACAGCGACAGCAGGGAGCAGAGGGCTGCGGCCGCCTGGAAGAGGCAGAGAAGATACCGCGGCCGGCTCGTTCGTCCCGCAAACCAGGCCCCCGCGCCTCCGCCGGCGGCCAGACCGACCAGAACGCAGACCAGCATCGAGGCGAAGGAGTAGGCCGAGTTCCTGAAGAACTGGGAGAGCAGGCGGGTCCAGAGCACCTCGTGGCCGAGAACGGCGGCTCCGGACAGGAAAAAGGCCAGGAAGGTCGGCAGCTGGAGAAAGAGGGACGGGGAACGCAGGGGAGGTTCCGGTCTCTCCGCCTTGGCCGGCTCGGTTGGGGCTGCCGCTTGCTTCGGGACAGTCTTCTTTAAGGGTAAGGGTTCCTTCTCGGGGGCAGGCTCCTTTTCGGGATCGGGATTCTCCTCGGTCGGATCGGCCGCCGCTTTCTTCGCCGCCTCGTCGGCCACGGCCTTCTTCCTTCCGGTGATCAGGCTCACGCTCACGGCGGTGCCGGCCACGGCCAGGTTCACGGCGCCCACGGCGCAGAGCGTCACGAAGGCTCCCAGGCTCTCCAGGAATATGAAACCGGCCACGAGCGTTCCGGCCGCCGCGCCCAGCGTGCCGATGGCATAGAGGCCGCCGGCCGACCGGCCGAAGTCGCGCCCCACCCTCCCGGAAACGCCGCCCGGCTGGGCCACGATGAAGCGGCAGAGGATCGGGAGGGTTCCGCCCATGAAGAATGTCGGAATGATGAGGCACCCGCCGGCGATCACGAACTTGATCGCCGTCCCCGGAGCGCCTCCGAACAGACGGATCTCCCCGATGAGGGGAATGCTGCTGGAGAATCCGGAAATGCAGAGATCCTCGAGAAGCGGAAAGGCGAAGGAGAAGAGGATGCCGTAGATGCCGATCACGGTCTCGCAGATCGCGAAGAGGATCAGCCTGTCGCTGCTCCGGTCGCCCACGCGCCCCAGGACGAGACTCCCCAGGGCCATGCCTCCCATGAACGCCGCCGTGACCGCGCCGGTGGAGTAGACAGAGCTCCCGAAGATCCCGGCGAACTGACGCACCCAGACGACTTCGTAGATCAGTCCGGCGAAGCCGGAGAAGAAGAAGAGCGGAAAGGTGATCGACCTGAGATTGATCATTTGGAACCTACACATTCACATGGTAAAGGCGCGATTTAAGGATAAACCGCCCTTCAATTCAAGCTCCATGGGAACTGGGGAAGAATAGTCAGCCGCAGTGGGTCATGACGAGACTGATCTGTTTCCTGTTCACGATCAGGTACGGCAGGCTGGCGAGGATCTTCAGCTCCGGGTTGAGAGAGACGTTCACACCCTGCATCCTGGCGTCGCGGATCACGAAGAAACCGACGCCTCCATCGCTCCTGTCCAGGCTTCCAGGCCGCACCAGGCCCGAGATCTCCAGGTCCGTCATGCCCGTATGGTACATGTCGACCTGATGCGTCCAGACCTCCTGGGACTGAAGGTTCCTCAGGCTGGCATCGCTGGCGAGATCGAGCAGCTCGTGAGCCACGACGATGTCTTCCTTCCGGACCATGGCACGGTGAGAGGAGAATGTCGTGCCGTTCCGGAGGTCGATCATGGTGACATTGTTCACGGGAATGAAGTCACGCTTGAACAGGGATAGAAAATCGGTCAGGCGGCGCTCGCCGGTGTTGATGAGACACTTCACCATGTAACGATCCGTGACAAGAACGTCTTTCACATATTCCATGGAGACGGCACTCCTCAAAATGTGCTCAGCAGCGACCGCTGGCTCGGTATGTAATATTCCGGATACAAAACCTCCCTGTTTTTCGGCATAAAAACGTCCTTCCTTCCGCTCAATTTCCGGATTTCGGGAAAAGGGGAGCTCTCTAATCCTCGACCGCCCCCTCCCGGAGCAGCAGGGCCCTGGCCTCGCCCGTGCTGTAGAAAGAGCCTGTGACCAGCACCAGGCCTTCCGGGCCGGCCATGCGTCGCGCCAGAAAAAGGCCATCGGAAAGGGAGGTGACCGTCCGGCCCTCCCCGCCCGCCGCGGCGAGCAGGTCGCCGGGAGAGGCGGAGCGGCTGCTGTCATAGGGTGTGAAGATCATTGCCGCTCCGGGCCGCCGGACCGCCTCGATGCAGGCGGCGGCATCCTTGTCGCGCGCCAACCCGAACAGGATGACCAGCCGGTCCCGGCGAGCGATCTTTTGCGCCTCGTCCGTCGTGACGTGCAGCGATCCTGGTGTATGGGCGCTGTCGAGCACGATCCGCGGGGCGCCGGGCACGATCTCGAACCGGCCGGGGAGGCGCAGGCGGGTCAGGGCCCCGCCGAGATCGGCCATGAGGGGGTGTATCGGCCCGGATCCCGGCTTCTCGAATCCCCTCTGCCCGAGGATATGGAGAACGGCCACTGCGCAGGCCGCGTTGCCGAGTTGGAGCGCGGCCGGCCGGGGCGGCCTGATGAGGATGGGGTCGGCATCGAGCACGCGAATCCCAAAGCGGCCATCCTTCTCGTCGATCTCGAGGCCTTTTCCCGGGGCGACGAGCGCCGCATCGCGCTCGAGCGCCGTCCTCTCGACCACCTGCCGGGCCGTGGAGCCCTCGGCGAGCGGCGTCACGACGGGCACTCCGTTCTTGATGATGCCGGCCTTCTCCGCCGCTATATCGGCCAGCCCGGGGCCGAGGCGCTTCACGTGCTCCATCTCGATGCCGGTGATCACCGCGACCTCGGGCGTCACCACGTTTGTCGCGTCGAGCCGGCCGCCGAGTCCCGTCTCGAAGACGGCGAAATCCACGGCCGCATCGCGAAAGGCGATCATGGCCGTCATGGTGATGAACTCGAAGAAGGTGGGACGCAGGCTCCCGTCGCGGCGAAGGCAGTCGAGCACCTCATCGGCGGCAGCCAGGAAGGGCTCGTCAGCCAGCGGCACGCCGCGGACGGCGATCCGTTCCCGCAGGTCGACGAGATGAGGCGATGTGAAGAGGCCGGTGCGAAATCCGGCGCTCTCGAGAAGGGAAGCCGTCATGAGGGCGGTGGAACCCTTCCCCTTGCTCCCGGCGATGTGGATGCAGGGTCGTGCCGCATGGGGCTCTCCCAACCGGGCCGAGAGCCGCCGAATCGTCTCGAGATCGCAGCGCACCGCGCCGGAGTGGAAGGCCGCCATCTTCTCGTAATCCGTGAAGGTCGAGAGGATTCGAACCAGGTGGTCGACGCTTCGGGGTTTTTCCAGTTCAGCCATGCATCGCCTTTGCTCTTTCCGTTGCATTCGAATGGGAAAAGAGTTTACCATCACCTTCTTTGTCGGCAAATGCCTGGAGATCAAATGCGGCACGGCAATCGTCCTCTCATCGGCATCAACTGCGACGTGACGGTCCACGAGGACGGAACCCTGCTCTTCCAGCTGCGGGTCCCCTATGCAAAGGCGATCTGGAAGGCGGGCGGACGTCCGATCCTCGTGCCGCCCGTGGGACGGAGCAACCCCTCCGGCTCGATCGAGGGGCTTGACGGCCTTCTCATGGCCGGCGGGGACGACCTCGATCCGGAGCGGTACGGCAAGGTCAGGAGGCACCCCGAGGAGGTCCCGCTCCACCCCATGAGGGAGGCCTTCGACCTGGGGCTCATGGAGAAGGCGCTGGAGAGCGAGATCCCCCTTCTCGCCATCTGTCTCGGGATCCAGGAGATGGCCGTGGCCGCGGGCGGCAAGATCATCCAGTACATACCCGACGAGATCACCGATCCCCTCGGGCACAGGGCCGATCAGAACGAGATCGCCTTTCACGAGATAGTCGTGGCCGACGATTCGATCCTTCACACGATTCTCGGTCCCGAGGCCCCGGTCAACAGCACCCATCGCCAGGCCGTGGCGATGCCGGGAGCGGGGCAGCGCGTCACGGCGCGGGCGCCCGACGGTGTCATCGAGGCGATGGAGATCGCGGGCCGCCCCTTTGCCGTGGGAATCCAGTGGCATCCCGAGCTGATGCTCGATGACAGGAAACAGGTCGAAATCTTCAGGCGGTTCGTCCAGGCGGCGGCAGACTGGCGGCAGAAAAAATAAACCGGCCGCGCCGTGTTTCGTTATACTTCCCACGGTTCGACACGCGACGAAACTGCAGGAAGGGAGGAAACTCCTTGGATGTCTCGAAAATTCAAAAGCTCGCCACACCGACGGGCCCCTTCTCCGACAGGACCCGGATCACCCTTCTCGTCATCCTGACCCTCGTGATCATCGCCCTGTTCTTCTACTTCCAGAACCTCTCCATGAAGCAGCAGCAGGAGCTGGACGTGGATCCCGAGACGCTGCTCGACACGCCGCCCGCCGTCAGGGAGGTCTATGCCAAGGTCGATCCCGCGCTCCTTACGTCCGTCCGGGACGGGACGCCGGCCGAGCGTGTCGTGAAGGAGAGCGAGCCCTATTCCCACCTCATCAACGAGGCGGCCAAGCTGATCCCCGGCGACATGGAGCTCCTTGATACGAAGCTCGCCGACCCGAAGGCGATCCTCGCCGATCCGGCCGCCTTTCGCGGCAAGCCGCTGGAGATCAAGGGGAATATCCAGTACTTCGGCCAGGATACGTTCAAGAACCACACGATCACCAACGGCTACCTCACGACCCTCGAGGGGGACACGGTCTACTTCACCGTGCTCAACATGCCCGAGAGCTTCATGTACGGCGGCGTGATGAAGCTTCGCGGCTTCTTCTTCAAGCTGTTCTCCTTCACCCTGCCCGACGAGATGGAGCGGATCAGCAGCAACGCGCTCTTCTTCGTGGGCAACCGGCTCGTCCCCTCGTTCTACTCGATAGATCCGGTGACGTCCCTCGATTTCGACCTCCTCGAAGTGATCGCCGACATGGATCCCGAGAGCGCCACCAGGGATTTCCAGGAGAAGCAGCTCTACCATCTCCTCTCCTACGTGGTGAACATGGACGAGGAGACAAAGAAGGGGCTCGAGTACATCGAGAAGACTCCCAGCGAGGTGATTCCCCGGTCGTTCCAGAACCGCGGCAAGCCGCTGGACATCGTGGGCTACGTGAAGTGGCTGCGCATGAGGCAGCTCGGTCCGGAAGGGGAAAATCCCCTGGGCCTCAAGAACGTGCACCACGGAGTGGCCGCGAACTTCAGGGGAGGGTTGAGCTGGTGCTACTTCATCGCGCCCGAGCTCCCCGAATGGCTCGACATCAACGATTTCGTCCATCTCAAGGGGATCTTCTTCCGCAACTACATCTACACGAACCAGAGAGGACACCCCACCCAGGCTCCCGTCCTGATCATCACCGACATCGAGGAGTTCGTGATCCCCGAGGACGAGAGCATCGCCTACCTGCAGGCGATCTTCCTGGGGATGGCGGTCCTGATGCTCGGTTTCTTCGTCCTCATTCTCTTCCGGGACCGCAAGAAGAGCAAGGAGCTCCACGCCCGCTTCATCGAGAAGAAGAAGAAGCAGCTCGCAAAGGCCATGAGCGAGGTGTCCGCAGGCAGCGAGGGAGCCGAGGCGCCCGGCAGCGACGGATAACACACTCCGACGGCACGCGTTTGGAAGAACACATCAAGTCCAGGCTGGCTATTGCCGAAAGATATGGCGGTATATTCTTTATCGTGACGGTGTGAATCATTTTTTCAACGCGGGAAAATCCGATATGACCACCAATCAAAGCCTGGACAATCTGATCAAGGAATCGTGCAGCCGCTGTTTCCCCGTGGAGCTATGGTCCCAGGAGAAGCATGGTACCCTGAAATATTCCGGCAACCTGCTTCCCGTGGTGGATGACGGCGAACACCTACGCGTGAGAGCCTCGGTGAGATTGCCCGACGACAGCCTGATCCCCCCCAGCGAGGGAACGAGAGTGCTCGCTTTCTTTCTCGATGCCGAAGGGATCTACTCCTTCGAGAGCGTTGTACTCGGGTGGAAGCCGTCGCACGACACACCCAAGCACGGCATGGTGAACCTGGCCTACCCCACTGAGATTCATCTGGCTCAGAGGCGAAACTTCTTCCGCGTCCCCATGCCCACGGACTCGAACACGAACGTCGACCTGAAGGTGAGAATCCAGAACGAGACCTTTGCCATGAAAGGCAAGGTGAGGGACATCAGCGGCGGGGGCATGGCGATCCGTACGGTGAAGGCGCCGGTCAACTATCTCGAGCCGGGGACTCGCATCCAGATCAGCTTCGAGCTCCCCTCGTGGCAGAAGGAAATCGCTCTGTCGGCCGTCGTGGTGAGGCTGGTGCAGGAAGAGGGACACTACTGCTACGGCGTGAAGTTCGTCGACCACTTCCGCAACGTGGAGAGCCGTTCGGCCGTCAACGCCATCCTGCAGTACATCGCCTCGATGGAGAAGGTGCTGCGCGGCGGATAGCCCGGATATTTCATCCGATTCCTACTGCGGCGCCATGAGCTCCGATGTGGACTGCGTTGCATCAGGCGATTCGATGCTCGACCGATAGCGGATCACCGCGCCAAGATGATCTCGCGCGCACCCGACTTCTCGATCAGCTCCAGTACGCTTCTCATGGTCTCGTAACGCAGGCCGGAAGCCGCCCTGAGAACGAATATCGATCCCCTCATCGCCTTGAGATCCGCGAGGCCGACCTCGCTCCCCCTCTCGTCGATCAGCTTTCCGGCCTCGCCCACGTCGAGTTTCACGGCCCGGGCCGGGAGGGGCGCATCCTTGCCGGCAAGGTGGCAGAGAAGGGCCGAGTGCGGCGTGTCGGGCCCCTTGTTGAAGACCATCTTCCTGATGTCGCCGAGCTCGATCGTCATGTCCCCCAGATCGACCTGGCCCGTGATGAAGCCGCCCTGATGGCAGACCACCTCTCCCTTGGCCTCGCGCCCGTCCTTTGTCACGAGGCGGGCTTCCAACAGCTTCACCGCACCGTCCTGTCGCGTCTTGCCAAGGAACTCCAGCTCCGCGAGGCTGTCGAGGCGCACGCGGATCTCGGCCTTGCCGCGGCGCACAAAGAGATCGTCGTACTTGTTGAGGAAAAGATCCTCTCCTTCCTCCTCCTTGAAGCAGTAGTGAAGCCCGGTGGCGAAGAAGGTGACCCCGTTCTCGTCCTCGATGAAAGCCCTTCGACCCTGATCGTCGGAAAGAACGAATGCGCCGAGAAGGACCGGAAAGAGAATCATCACGATCCAGAGCTTCTTGTTCATGGCTGGGTACTCCTTGTTTTCTCGATCACGGCTTGTTCTCCGTCTGAATGGACACGGCCGTCACGCCGCCGGCCCGGATTCCGTCCAGCACCTCCACCACCTTGCCGTGGGGCACTGTGCGGGAGGCGTTGACAAAGACCCGTATCGGTCCCAGCCGCTCCCTGGCCCGGCGGACCCGGCTCGTCATCTCCTCCAGCGTCACGGGATCCAGTCCCACGAAGAGATCGCCCCCGGCGGTCACGGTCACGGAGAAGTAGTCGTCCTTGTTGGCGTCGGCCGTTGCGGCGCCGGGCAATTCGACGCGGATCCCCTTGTGCACCGTCATCGAGAGCATGGCAAAGATGAAGACCACCAGGAGCAGGAAAACGATGTCGATGAGGGGAATCATCTCCACGCGGGGAGGATTCTTCTGGCGCCGCTTGAACTTCATGGGGAGTCATCCCCGCTCTCTTCCGTTCCGTGGAGAGCCACCTCGATGAAGGTGGCCACTTCCTCGATCTCCGTGAGGCACCGTTCCACCCGCGAACGGTAGTAGTTGTACGGGATCAGGGTCAAGATGGCGATGATCAGCCCGGCTGCCGTGGTGATCAGGGCCTTGGCGATGCCGCCGGTCACGGCAAGAGGATCGGCCCGGCCGGACTCCGTTCCGAGGACCTCGAAGGATTCGATGATGCCGAGGACGGTGCCCAGGATGCCCAGCAGCGGTGCGAGGGTCACGATGGTGTCGAGGACCATCATGAACCGCGTGGTGCGCTTCTCCTCCTCGGCGTAGGCCATCTCCATGTTGCCGCGAAGCGTGGCCCCGTCCGACCGGAGCCCCACGTTCACCACCTTGAGGAGGAAATCACGGGCTCCCCGCGTCCGCTCGAGCGCGGTCTTGCGCTCGTTCCGGCGCAGGAGCCCCAGGACCTCGCCAACGCCATTCCTGTTGCGGCTCACGCTGAACCGCACCCAGAAGATGCCCCGCTCGATGATGAAGGTGAGGGCAACGAAGGAACAGAAAAGAAGGGGGTACATCAGTACACCCCCTTCTCGGAAGAAATCGGCTGAATCAAGAAACATGTGCGATCCCGTCTCTCAAGAGCCCGGTCTCAGAGGCTACTCGCCATCCTCGATGCTGAAGGTGAATGTCTGCTCGATCCAACCCTCCGTGGCCCTTCCTTTTTTATCCAGTGCCGGCTTGCAAAGGAACTCTTTTTTGAGCCTGTCCACGATACGCACTGCTCCGCTGTCGAGAGTCTTGAAACCGGATGACACGGCAGGGATCGGGGACACCTCCTTCACCTCGCCTTTTGCCGATACGAGCAGCTTGAGGACCACCTTTCCCTGGAATCCCTTCCTGAAGGCGGCCAGCCTGGTGTATTCCTCGTTGAGAAGCCTCCCGAACTCCTCCCTGTTCAGGATCCTTGCCGGGCGCGAGAGATCGGTCCCCCTCGCCGGCTTCTCCTGAGCGACCGCCACCTTCTCCCGCCTGGGCTGCTCGATCTTCCGCCGAGGGGTTTCCACCTCGCGGCGCTCCTCGGGGCGGATCTTCCTTTCCTTCTCCCTGACCGGTTCACGAACGGTCCGCCTCTCCTCGGATACGCGGGTCCGGGGTGCGGGCGTGATCGATTCGCGGACCGGGGCAGCGACCTTCTCGCGACTGGGGAGAGCTTCCTTCTCCCTTATCGGTTCGGGCAAGGGCTCCCGGGTCACCAGCTCCTCGGTGGATACCATGGTGACCTGGAGGTCCGGTTCGGCCGAGGCCTGCGACGCGGGCTCGCCGTTTCCGGAAAGGAATCCGAAGAGCGCCGCGTGGCAGACCAGGGCCGCGATCGCCGAGGCGATCAGCTCCGTTCGTGTCGATATGTGCACCAGTATGTTCATCAGAACCTGTACGTCAGCGATGCCAGGAAATTGACTCCGGGCTCATCCCACCGGGAATGGGCCCGACGATACTTCTTGTCTCCGATGTTTTCCACGGCCATGGTGAGGGAGAGGTCCTCGCACAGATCGAGGCCGCCTCTCACATCGAGAACCGTGTAGCCCGGGAGGCCGTCCTCTCTCAGCTTGCCGCTCGTCGGATCCTGCGGATCGGTGAAGTAGCCCACATCGTTGTCAAGCCGGTCCGAGGGGATCCGGGTGTACTGGCGGACGCAGTCGGCGCTGAACTCGAACCATCCGTTCCGCTCCTGATCGCGGTCCTGCCATCTGATCGCCAGGAGAAGCCGGGCCGGCTGGGTGTGCCGGAGCGGTTCGTCGTTGGCATAGTCGTTACCGTAGTTCCAGGCGAACCCGGCCTTGAAGAACCAGTCGTCAGGCAGATCGTCGTGGAACAGATCGAGCCTCGACTCGGTCTCGATCTCCAGGCCGTAGACATTGGCCCGCCCGGTCTCGGTCACGTAGATCGACTCGTTGGCATCACGGAGCGTGTTGCCGTTGAAGTCGTACCAGTCCGAGCCGTTATACCTGCCGGGCACGTTGGTTTGCCAGTCGCGAATCGAAGAATAATAGGTGAAGCAGTTGGCCGAGAACCGCTCGGACCGCATCTTGCCGCCCACCTCCACGGTGTGGCTCACGATGGGATCGAGGAAGTCGTGGGGCGCCACGACACCGTATCCATGCTGGGTGAGGCCGAATTTCGGGGCGAAGAGGCGGTAGCCGCGGCTCAGGTTGGCCACCAGATTGATCTCCTTGTTCAGGTGATAGACCACGCCGAGTCCGCCGGAAAAGACGCCGTGGTTGTCCGAGTAGTCGTCCAGGAAGGGATCGTAGCCCGCGCCCGGGGGAGTGTAGTACTTGTCCACGTCTGAGTTGAAGTGGAAGACATCGTAGCGCACGCTTCCGATGGCGGTCCACCTTTCAGCGAAATCCCACTCATCCTGGATGTAGAGGCCGAAGTCGTTCCACGTGGAGTCCGGCGCATCCTTGGCCTTCACGCCGGTGTCCCACATCGTCCAGGTGAACTGCTCGTCATCGGGACTCTCTCCGCGATCCTCTTGGTAATGAAGGCCGTAGGTCAGGCGGTGCGCCTCGCCCGGAGCGGAAACGGCCTGCACGTCGCCCGACCAGGTCTTGGTTTTGGTCTCACCCGTCCGCCTGTTGGCCAGGTCGTCTCTCTGGTCGAACTTGTCCTGGAAGTAGCCCTTCACCTCGAGGGACTCGAACAGGTCTCCCAGATCGGTGGCCTTCCAGGTCAGCGTCATGGCTTCCCGGTCGTTGAAGTTGTACTGGGTGGGCCTGTAGTAGCGCCTTACCTTGTGCCGCTTCACGTCCTGGATCGACAGGGAAAGCTCCTGGTTGTCCTGGATGAGATATTCTCCCTTGAAATCCCAGTTGTAGTCGCGGCCGCCCGTGGGAGATTGCGTCCCCACCCCGCGGCCGCCCTCGGTGTCGCCGAACTTGTGCGATGTACCGCCGATGAAGAACTTGAAACGCGGCAATGCTCCGTAGAACTCCTGGCGTGCCATGTAATGATCCGCTGCCGAGCCGTAGGACAGCTTCGTCCGCCCGCCGACCTCGAATCCCGACGTTGTATAGTCGATGGGCGAGGAGCGGGTGATGAAGTTGAGCACGCCGCCCAGGGCGTTCGATCCGTAGAGGACGGATGAAGGTCCGCGTATCACCTCGATCCGCTCGATCGACTCGGAGTCGACCTTGCCGTACATGTCGTCGCCGGCATAGCCGCCTTCGCCCCAGAGGGTGGTCAGCGTGCAGCCGTCCACCAGCGCCAGCAGGTTCCCGCCGGCGAATCCCCGGATGACCGGATCCGACGTCGTCATGGTGCGCTTCTCGACCCAGACGCCGATGCTCTCGTCCAGGCAGTCCATCAGCGTGGGCTGGTTCTTGCGCTCGATCGACTCCTTCGTCTCGATCGTCACTGCCCGGGGTGTATCGAACTCCTTCCGGGCCGTTCGCGTTGCTGTCACGATGATATCGTCCGTGCCGCCCGCAACGGGCGGAGCACCTTTTTCAGGCTCCTCCTGCGGTTCCGCAGCCTGGCCGGGCATGGCCGGCTCTCCGGCGGGCGGAGCGAGCTCTCTGTCCGCAATCGGCATCGAATACGGTGCCGGATCCACCACGGAGCAGCCGCAGAAAAGTAAAATCAGCAGGATCGGAATAGTTGTCACTGTTGCTTTCACGGTTAGGTTCCTTTTTGATCGCCTCCTTTTGTCAGAAATCAGCACTGATGAATGCACTATGCTAACAGGGTGCCGAAAGGAGGCACAAATCAGGAAACCAGACCGTAATTCATAGTTAATCAAAGAGTTAAAAATCTCGAACCAAACCTGCCAGAAGAAGCGAGCCAGTCAGACTGAATGGATCTCGAACAGGGGTTACCGTCTAGTAACGTCAACGGGCCTTTTCGGTTCACTCCGATAGGTTGTCCTGTCTATCGATGGCGTACCGACCGCAGCGCGGGCCGGGTTCCTGAGCGAGTCATGCGACGTAACCGGCGCTGGACCGAACCGTCCTATCAGGTATGGAACAGCCCAATCCATCGATCGGAAAACGCCAGGCCATGCTCCTGCTGGCCTACGCCGGCGCCACGTTCGAGGCGACAGAGCTGATCGAGAGCGAGCTGACCGGTGTCGAGCAGGTGCTCGAGGCCACGAGCAACGAGCTGGAGCAGGCCGGTCTGGGCGAAAAGATGGCTCGGCGGATCGTGGAACTCCGCACGAACCGGGCGCATCTTTGCCACGAAGAGGCACTCCATCGGCGAGGCTGCCACTCGATCGTCAACGGGGAAAGCGGTTTTCCGCCGCGGCTCGCGGCCATCCCCCACGCTCCGGCAGCCCTCTTCATCCGGGGACGGTTACCGCCCCATGACCGGCCCGCAGTGGCTGTCATCGGCTCGCGGAGCTGTACACCGGAAGGCGTGGGCCTCGCCTTCGAAATGGCGAGGGAGCTGGCCCTGGCCGGAGTGTCCGTCATCTCGGGGCTGGCCCGCGGCATCGATTCCGCCGCCCTTCGCGGGAGCCTCGCCGGCGGCAGCTGCTGCGCCGGTGTGCTCGGCTCCGGACTGGACCATGTCTATCCGCCGGAAAACAGGCGCCTCTTCGACCAGGTGGCCGGTGCCGGGGGGCTGATCTCCGAATTCCCACTGGGGGAGGCGCCCCGCAGGCATCTCTTTCCGAGACGAAACAGGATCATCTCCGGTCTGGCCGATGCGGTCCTCGTCGTGGAGGCATCGGACAGATCAGGGACGCTGATCACCGTGGACTGCGCAATCGAGCAGGACCGGACCGTCATGGCCGTTCCCGGACCCGTGGGACCCGAATTCTACAAGGGGACCAACCGCCTGATCCGGGACGGAGCGCAGGTGATCCTTACTCCCGAGGACATCCTGGCTTCCCTCGGTGTCCCCGCCACGGCCCGCCCGGCACGGAGGCCGAGTCCAGTCGCCCTGTCCGACGACGAGGAGCGGGTGCTTGACCTCTGCCGCCACAGGGCAGAAACCCCCGATCTGCTGGCCGTCAAGGCGGGGCTCGACATCAAGGACCTGCTCGAGATCGTTTCAAGAATGGAGAGAGGAGGTTTTTTGAGGAGGTTCGCCGGGCCGCGATTTCTGGCCCATTAAATACCGGCAGGTCAGAGGCTCCTGACCAGGAAGTAGGTGCTGACGGCCAGGATCAGGCCGGCTATCATGAAATAGACGAAACGCTTCAGTCCGAGCGTCACGGCCACCTTGAGGTCGTCCTGGCGCAGGGCGTTGTAGACCAGCGACACGATCAGCGAGATCACCGCGAACAGAAGAACGTGTTCCCAGAGCGTAATCGTCATTTTCTCTGTGCCCAGGTTTCGTAGAAGTCGACCATTACCACCACGTTCAGGAGGCCTGCCACGGTTGTGATGAGCGTGCCGTGCTCGAGGAACCGGTTGAAATCCCCCACCAGCAGATCGCGGGTCAGGTTCTGGGTGAGGAAGGTGGCACCGCCATAGAAGATCTCGCCGGCATAGTGCCAGGGGAAACGATCGATGTTCACGCAGCAGAAATCGGCCAGGATCAGCCCCAGGCAGTAGGCGGCCGTGATCAGGAAGAAAAAATAGGCGGCCTTGGCCTTGCGCCCGATATAGAAATGTCCCGCGCCGGGAACGAGCCAGGTCATCACCAGACCGATAATGGGATTCTTTCCTCTCAACCTTTGCACTCCTGGTTGTTTTACGAGGATTTTTTCAAAATGATAGTCGCGATATGATACAGATCCGGAATTCAAAGAACAGAACCTTTTTCATCTTCTGACCGGGCATCGGGCGGTCCATAACCATCGAGGGCCATGCCATCGCCCGGTCGGATCCCTGGCAAGAACCGATCGATTCGCTCATTACGAGTTGACAGCGGAATCCCCGTGGAATACCACTTCAGCAAGCGTCGTCCAAAGCAGAGCAGTTCGGGACAGCCCCGTTCGCAGCAGCGCTTGATCAACCATTTGAGGAACTCTCATGAAATACCTTCCTCTCTTTTCCCTCATGGTCCTGCTACTTCTCTCGATGGCATGCTCATCAGGACAGAAAAAGCTGGATCCCGTCCCGCTCACGCACGAGGAGATCGCATTGCTCGAAAGCCTGGATGACCCGGAAACCTATTCCTTGAAACAAGATGTGCCCGTTCTCTTCCAGAGTCTCGACTCGATGATCTCGCACTGGGAAAAGGCCTACAGGGAGAAGAGCAGCCCCAAGCACGTGAGGATCTACCAGAACCTCGGCGAGGTCATCACCAAGACGGTCTACATGAATTTCGATACCGTGATGAACCAGCTGCACAACGGCCCCATGCCGAACCGGTCGATCGCCGCGGCGGCTCTCGGCTTCTCCAGGATTCCCGTGGATCCGACGAATCCCAATCCGAACCTTCCGGCTCTGCACCCCAAGGCGGTCGAAGCGCTCCTGGATGTTCTGGACTGCGGAAGCGACTCGATCGTGATGAACGCCCTTCTCGGCCTCTACATCCTGGGAGACCCGGACACGGAGCTCGACAGGATCATGGACATCATGGTTCATCATCATAATCCCGACGTGCGAAGCAACGCGGCGCTCGCCCTCCAGGCCTGCGTCACTTCCAGCGATGCGGATCTGGTGCTCCCCTATATCCTGGCCGCCATGAAGGACGACGAGCCGAAGGTCCGCGATCACTGCACCCTGGCCGTCCTCAAGCTCGAGGACGACAGCGCCATCCACGCCCTGCTCGAACTGCTCGACGATCCCTACTCCCTGAACCAGGCCGGCGCAGCCCGGGCCATCGGAGTGATGAAGGACATCTCGCTCTGCTCGTACCTCATCCCGAAGCTGAACTCGAAGGAGCCCATTGTCAGGGAGTATGCCCTGAAATCGCTGCGCACCCTTTCAGGCGAGAATTACGAGTTCGACGTTGATAAGTGGAACGAATGGTGGGAGAGCGAGATTCAGGAGCAATGACGCCGGAACAAGGGCCCGAGCCTGCCGTCCCCTGAGGGCAGCCCGCCATAGACCTTTCGCCAGACATGAGCCGCTTCCATGCAGAGATAGACCGGCACCGCGGCGGCGCGGCTCTCGATGGCGTTCTTCAAGGTCCTGTACATCGCCACCCTGAGCGAGGAAAAGTAGCGGTACTTGCCGTCCCGGCAGGGCACGAACTCGTCCAGAAAGATCCGGGTCTCCGGCTGGCGGGCTCTTGCGATGCCCTTGAACGAGGGAGCGTACCGGAATCCTCCCAGGCTGAACCATCGGACCGCCTCTCCGGGAATGCGGCGGAAGAGCTCATCGATCAGATCGACATAGAGGCTCTCCCATTGCGGGACGAGAAAAACGGGATCGAGATGAAAGGCCACGCCATACCCGGCGGCTACGGCCTGCTCCGCCGCGATCAGACGCTCTTCGACGGACGGAGCGCCGCGCTCCTCCCGCCTCGCCACATCCGCCGGACTGATCGACCAGGAGATCACCGTGTTGCCGCCGTGATCCAGCTCCAGGAGATTGTCGAGGTTCGCCGATTTCGTCTTCAGCTCGAGGACGGCGCCGCGGAGTCGGGAAAAAGCGCGAACCAGCTCGGCTCCCGTTCCGAGAAGCGGCTCCAGGGCAAGGGAGTCGCCGAGCTCGCCCGTGCAGACGCGCATCAACGGTCCGGCAGAGCAGGACCTATCTCCCACGCGGGACCGGAGCGCCTCGCCGATCTCCGCCACGGCATTCATGTAGTCGGCATAGACCACGATGCCCGGCAGATTCTGGTACGACTGCAGGAAGCAGAAAGAGCAGTCATAGGGGCAGCCCACAACGAGATCAAGGACATGGAGGTTGCAGCAGAGCATTCCGGGCGTGCCGGGGCATTGCCTGAGAAAGCCTCTCTTCTCCCGGGCGATGATCAACCGCTTCTTCTGCTCTCCGAAGGAGTCGCGGACAGGGCGAAAGGGATCCCGGTCCGCGCCCTGATTGAGAAAGGCTGGATCGGCAACGTCAGGGATCAGTTCGAACGCGGCATCGGGAAGCTTCCGGCGGACCCTCTCCGCCAGGGGCGTGCCAAGCGCCCCCTCCTCGATCACCACCTGGTGAAATGAGATCGCACGATCCATCGGTCAACTTCCTGACAGCAGTTCCAGCGCTCTTTGGGCCGCGCGGCTTTCGGCGAAGCGAAGGAGGGCCTGCGCTCTCTCCGAGAGCTCGCCGCAGGATCCGAAGACGAGCTGGATCCTGTAGCTGTCCCCCTCCAGGCAGGGAGGAGGCGACACCTGGATGCCGTCGATGCCGTTGATCACGTCGAGACAGGCCAGCACCTCGCGTTCCATGCCTTTCCAGGCGGGAAACCGCAGTTCGCGAACCCGCTCGAGAAACCGGTCCCTGGCCTGGACGCCCTTCGCATCGTCCGGATCGATTCCCTCGGCAGCCTCGGTCGAGACCTGCTCGAAGGTCTTCCCATCGCGCAGCATGATCTCGCGAAGAAGAACGGTGCACTCGCCCGTCGCTCCGGCCGACAGGCCGAATCGCGTTGCCAGGGCTACGAGGCAGGCGGCATCGCCGGCACCGAGATCGGCAATGTCGAGAGCGAGTCTGGCAGGAAGCCGGCGGTTGTGGATGAACTCCTTGACCGGCTCCGGCATGGCGTCCAGGGCGAGGAGGCGCTCCTTTTCCCGCGCATTCCGCGGCAGGGAAAGCCGCTTCCCCGCCCGGGCGACGATGAACTCCCTCTCGTCGGGCTGCATCCTGGCGATCAGCCTGACGGCCCGTGCTCTCTCCAGCAGGCTCGGATCCCTGACCGACAGGTTGTCCTCGAGATTCAGCAGGAACAGCTCCTTTCCCGAGATCTCTCCTTCCTCGACGATCCTGCAGTCGATCCTCTTCAAGCCGGCCCGGATCGCGGCCTTGACGCGCCGCAGCCCGCAGACGACGACGTGCTTTCCCATCCGGCGTTCGAGAAGTGGCGGGTGAATGAGGCCCACACGAGCCACGGACTCCTCGAGAAGCGGCGACTCGGGGGGCCACGAGATCGAATAGCCGCCGAAGCGGGTGTCGATCTGTTCCGGGTCGATCGTCGTGAAGGAGGGTTCCGCCATATCAACTCCTGAAGGGATCCAGAGGAACACGAACACCCTGAAGACGCCACGAGACGGAGTGGAAGGGCAGCGTGGCTCTGTATTTCCTGATCACGCGCCGGTTCATCTCCTCGATGCCGCCATCGCGGCAGTAGCCTTTCAGGAAGGAATCCCAAAGCTCGCTGAATCCGGTGCCGTCGAGCAACCCCGATTTCACGGCATGGCGGAGGAAGCGCGCCAGGTTTCCGGCGCGCCGGGCGTCGGAGAGAGTCCGCAACGGTACCAGCGGCCCCGCCGCACCCACTGGTGGGAGACGCGAACCGTCGAGATCGATGATCCGCGCCCTCGGCTCCTCGCTGCCGGCATCACGGCCGGTGACCAGGATGTTGCTCAGGTTGAGATCGGCATGCAGGACGCCGGCCTCGTGGAGGGCCCGGATCAGCTGCCCGGAATCGTGGAATGCGGCAAGGGCCGATTCTCTGCTCCGCCCTCTCGACGGGGAGTCGTGCTCCTCCTCGAGGATCTCGAGGAGAGGACGGGTGTTGGGCGCCTCCATCGTGCCCATGTGGAGACGGTAGAAGGGACCGGCCAGACGCTCCGCCCGGCCGAAGAGCATCTCGGCCGAGGGAACCCCGTGGCGCTCGAGAAACCGGGAAAGCCGCGCCTGGCGGAAAAGGCGCGACATCGAGAGGTGGAGCTGACGGTTGATCAGGCTGTAGATGCCGCCCCTCTTCATCAGCTTCACCAGGATCGTGATCTCGGGATCGCCCGGCAGCCGAAGCCGCATCAGGGTGCCGCGCCCCCCCACGATCGAGCCGGCAGCCCCTTGCCAGAGCCGGGGATCGGCAAACTCGAGCAGGCCGGCCTCGAGAGCCCTCTCCTCGAGGTCGGAGCGGACGAGGAGCAGGCTTCGATTCATCGTCACGCTCTGGAATCGTTCCGGGATCTTCAAGCGGTCCGCCCCTTTTCGGTTCACGCCTCGGAAACCCGACATCCTCATCCGGTCTCACCCGCGTCGAGCTGGCCATTCTATCCCTCGAGGCCTGGGGAAACAAGAGGAGCCCGCGCCCGGCTCGATTGACGATGAGCACTCGCTTTGCTAGGTTGCCCGGGACCGGATCGTCGGTTCAAGGAAAGAAATCGCGACGTGATGCAGAAAATCGTTGTCATCAGACTGTCGGCCCTCGGCGACGTGATCTTTGCCCTCCCTGCCGTGGAGGGACTGGCCCGCCGCTGGCCCGACGCAGCCATCACGTGGATCGTCGAGGACAAGGCCGCTACGATCCTCGAGGGGAGAAGGGAGCTCGACAGGATCATCGTCTTCCCGCGGCGCAGGCTCAGGAAGCTCTGGCCCAATCCCCTGAAATGGCCGGCCCTGATCCTCCTTCTCCTCCGCTATTTCAGGGAGATCCGCAGGGAGAAGTACGATATCCTCTACGACTTTCAGGGCAACCTGAAAAGCGGGATCCATACACTTATCGCGCGAAGCAGGAAAAAGGTGGGATTCTCTCGCGCCCACGTCAAGGAGATGAGCCACCTCTTCTACGGCGAAAAGCGCACCCCTCCGCCGCAGGCTATCCACAGGATGGAGAAGTTCTTTTCCCTTCCCTTCCCGGACTTCAGGAAGGAAGAGATCCTCCCTCCCGACCTCCAGGTGAAGGACGAGATCCTCGAGCGGGCGGCATCGGATGTGGAGCAGCTTCTTCCCGGGGGATCATCGATTGCGGTGCTGCATCCGGGCACGTCCCAATTCGGCGCCTTCAAGAGGTGGCCGGCCCTGCGCTTCGGCTCGCTGGCTCGGCGCCTTCACGCCGAGAGGGGCATTCGATCGCTGGTAACATGGGGACCGGGAGAAAAGGAACTGGCCGAGGAGGCGGCCGCAGCCTCGGAGGGCTGCGCCGTCGTCGCTCCGGAAACGCGGTCGCTCCAGGAGCTCTTCGGACTCATCGCGCAGGGAAAGCTCTTCGTGGCCGCCGACTCCGGCCCCCTGCACATGGCAAACTGCCTCGGCATCCCCTGCGTGGCCCTCTTCGGCCCCAAGGACCCCGCGCTCTATTCACCCTACTTCCAGCCAGCCGTCGTTGTCCGGCGCGACGAGAAAGACTGCACGCCGTGCAACAGGAGAGAGTGCGACGACCCCATCTGCATGACAGGCCTGGATGTCGAGCCCGTCCTTCAGGCCGCATTGAAGATGCTGGATTCGGAGTGAGGGTTCCGGTCGGCGTAGAGAGCTCCGTTGCGGACCTGGGACGTCGCTGAGAAGCTCCTTTACAGGTCCGCAACGGAGCTCTCTACGCCGATTGGGGGGATCTCAACTGCAGAAAGATTGGATAGAGATCACGGACGGTTGGCATTTCGAGTTATGGAAAGCGCCTCCGACGGAGCGCTGGTTTCATTTCCTTTCAATGAACGCCATATCGATATCTACCAGTCGCACCACAACTTTTTAATTATTGAGAGAAGTCTGCGAGGCTTGACATAGTAAACCCGCACAATCTCAAACAAAGAGACTGGGATTGCATGCGACGACTTGCTCGATTTTGACCCCTCGGAATCCCCGTTATCAAACTTCCGAGTAAAAAAAAAGCAGGCAAGGATCGCGCAGGCTCGACGACAGGCTTTTCGCCTATAGGGATCTGCTTCCAAGTGCCGGATAATGCAAGGGCTCGGCAATACAGTCTATCCAATCGGAGTTGTGCGGTCCTTCAGAGCCGCCTAAAGAGGTCCCCCGACGTCCGAAGGCTCTGAAGGACCGCACAACTCCGACCTGCAGGCGATCAACACGGATCTCCAGAATGATGGTTCCCCGGAGTTTGATTCAGGCCAGGCCCGCAGCGGCTAGGAATCGGAAAGAAGATTGATGATCTCGCTGGAGTCGGAGTCGAACTGGAAGTCCGAACCCTTGTCCACGCTCACCTCGCCGATGTGGGAGATCAGCCAGACATATTGCCACGAGACCGAGCCGAGGACCTTTCCGGTGTCGGCTTCGACGACGGCTGTCTTGAAATCGTTGATGGCCGTATAGTCGTGGAGGTCCTCGAAGTAAGGCGCTTCGCGGTTCAACCGGGGCATCAGGAGCGTGCTGACGATGTAGTCGGCATCTTCGGTATTATTCCTGAGAGGCAGGCGGCCCTGCTCGTCGCCGAGCTGGTCGTCCCAGTGAAAACGGGAATCGTAGAGGGTCGTTCCGCCGCGAGTCACCCTGTTCCTGACGGCCTGCCTGAATTCGAGCGGCTTGTCGCTCGGGAAGTCCTCCTTGCGGAAGACGACCGTGCAGGCAATGGCGTCCTCTTTCTGGGAGTAGTAGTGAAAGAGGGTGTCGGACGTGTAGATCGAAAACCGCCCCACGCCGTCGATATCATGCTTGAAGGTCCGGGCAAGACGCGTCCGCCTCTTGGTCAGGTAGTTCCCGTCGTCCTTGATCCCCTCGCGCTGGGATCTCAGTAGGATCCGATCGATCGTTGCCCGGGCGATCTCGTCCACGTCCTTGATCCCCGTGCGCGTATCGTAACTCGCGCCGATATCCTCGCTCCCGACGATTTCGAAAGCGATCTGCCAGACCTTGCCGTCATCGGGCATCAGGTAGTCGAGGATGAACTGGATCTCGGCGAGATGCCTCTCCGTTATCAAGCCCACCTGCTCCTCGTAGAGATTCTCCTCCTTGTCATAGAGGTTTTTGAGAGTCAATTCGACGGCATCGAGGACGAAGGGGTTGTCCAGCGCATCGATCTCCTTCTCGAAGCTCTCGTGGATCTTCTCGAAGCGACGCACGCTCTCCCCGAGGACGACGCGCATGCGGAATTCCATCTCCTTGACGATCTTCGCTTTCCGGGACAGCAGGTTGTCCTCGGTCAGATCGATCCCGGCGGACCGTTCCCGATGGATCCCGGCCGAACAGGCAGCAAGAAGAAAAGCCGCGGCTATTAACAGCATGTTTCTCATATCATGGCTCCCTGTTGCTATTCGACGGCCTCTCGCCACGTTTATTCCAGTGTTCAGAAAACAATATCGTAGACATCATGGAACCATTCGACGAACCGGAAGGTCAATCCCTTCCTCAGATCGTCGGGCACCTCCTCGATCGACGTCTTGTTGAATGCGGGCAGCACGATCTCCTTGATCCCCGCTCTCCTGGCTGCAAGGATCTTGTCGCGAACGCCGCCCACGGGAAGCACCTTGCCGGTCAGGGTCAGCTCGCCGGTCATGGCCACCTTCTGCCGCATCTTCTTTCCGGTGAGAAGCGAGATGACGGAGACGGCCATCGTGATCCCGGCCGACGGGCCGTCCTTCGGGACAGCGCCCGAAGGCACGTGGAGATGGAGCTCGGAATTGGTGAAGACCTCGGGGTCGATGCCGAACTTCCCGGCATTGGCCCTGACGAGAGAGAAGGCTATTCGCGCCGACTCGGACATCACGTCGCCGAGACTTCCCGTCAGCTGGATCCCTCCCCTTCCGTTGCGGATCATGAGCGATTCCACGAAAAGGACCTCGCCTCCAACTGGCGTCCATGCCAGTCCCACGGCAACACCCGGCGACTTCACGCGGGCTCTCAGCTCGTTGTAGAAAAGAGGCGGCCCCAGGAATCTCTCCAGGTTCCTGGCCGAGATCGAGAACGTCTCGCTCTTCTTCTTCGCCACGCGCGCGGCACACTTCCGGGCCAGCTTGGCGATCGACTTCTCGAGGTTGCGCACTCCCGCCTCGCGCGTGTAACTGGAGATGATGGTGCGAATCGCCGCGTCGGTGATCTTCAGCTGCTTCGTAGTGAGGCCGTGGGCCTCGATCTGGCGGGGCAGCAGATATCTCCTGGCGATCTCGCTCTTCTCCTCGTGGGTGTAGCCGTTCAGATCGATGACCTCCATCCTGTCGAGGAGGGGCGGCGGAATGGTGGCCAGGTTGTTAGCCGTTGTGATGAAGAGAACCCTCGAGAGATCGAAGGGCGTTTCCACGTAATGATCGGAGAACAGGGAGTTCTGCTCCGGATCGAGGGCCTCGAGAAGAGCCGAGGAAGGATCGCCGCGGAAGTCCTGGCCGACCTTGTCGATCTCGTCGAGCATGAAGACGGGATTGGCCGACTTCACCTGCTTCAGGCTCTGGATGATCCGGCCCGGCATGGCGCCGATGTAGGTGCGCCTGTGGCCGCGGATCTCGGCCTCGTCCCGGATGCCGCCCAGGGAGATCCGCAGGAACTTGCGGCCCAGGGCTGCGGCGATCGACCGTCCCAGGGAGGTTTTTCCCGTCCCGGGAGGTCCTGCGAAGCAGAGGATCGAGCCACGGTGATCGGGCTTGAGCTTCCTCACGGAGAGGAACTCGAGGACCCGGGCCTTCACCTCTTCCAGTCCGTAATGGTCCTTGTCGAGGACCTTGGCCGCCTTGTTGATGCTCTTGTTGTCCTTCGTCGTGATCGACCATGGCAGCGAGGTCAGCCAGTCGAGGTAGTTCCTGATAACGGCGGACTCCGCCGACTCCATGGCCATCCTCTTCAGGCGGTCGATCTCCGCTTCCGCCTTGGCCTCGGCCTCCTCGGGCATCTTGGCTTCCGCGATGAGCTTGCGGTACTTCTCCTCCTCCAGCGCCTGCTCGTCCAGCGACTCGCCCAGTTCCTTGCGGATCTCCTTGATCTGCTCGCGGAGGAAGAACTCCTTCTGGCTCTTCTCGATCTTCTCGCGGATCTGGGCCTGGATCTTGCGCCCCACCTCGATCATGTCGATCTCGCGGGTCAGGATCTCGGCCACGGCCAGCAGGCGCTTCTCGATATCGTCGATCTCCAGGATCTTCTGACGGTCCCGGAAGTCGCGGACGAAGTAGGCGGCCGTAAAATCGACGATCGTCTTCGGGCTGTCCATGCTGGAGAGAGCGCCCTGGAACTCGTCGCCGAAGGCATCGCTTGCCTTCACGATGTTCTGGGCCAGATCCTGCACCGTGCGGGCCAGGGCCGTGAGCTCGACGGATTCGCGGATCACATCCTCGAGAAACCGGACGCGTGCGATGAAATAAGGCCTGACGCGCAGGAATTTATGCACGCGGAACCTGCGGATTCCCTGGATCAGGATGGAGGTACCTCCATCGGGCAGGCTGAGGGTCTTGGCCACCCTGACGAGGGTGCCGACATGGAAGAGGTCGCTCGGCTCGTTGGCTTCCAGCTCCGCGTCCCGCGTCGTGAGGAATCCGAGATATTCGGACTGCGATGCGGCCTGCTCCACCGTCTTCTGAGCCCGCTGGGTGCTCAGCTGGATCGGCATCATCAACCCGGGAAAAACGACAAAATCCTTTAGAGGAACGATGAAAAGACTTTGGGGATATTTCTCCTCGCGCGGAATGATATCCGTGCTGTCGAATGGCTCGCCATCGGCCTCGATGATCGTGGCAGCGCCGTCGTCGACGGGTATCGCCTCCTCATCCCTCTCCCTGTCCGGCCCCCTGTCATCACTGGAGCTCATAATAAAAGCCCCCTTAATAAATTATGCCATCTTGATCGATGACTTGAGTCCAATCTGGCTGTAAACACCGCACGAGACAAAATATTCGGAAATCCTTCTCAAATCAAGAGAGGAAGACGCCCAATCGGGATATGTGCTGATTTTGACACACCCTCGTTTTGACTCCAATTTTCTCGCCGCAATGTGACGATATATGACGATAGGAATGGAATGATCCGGGGGGATCAGGTCGTTATTACGGGGAGGTTCCATCATTCAGTTCACGATCGACAATACCTTGAACGAGTTCAGAAAGGTTGTTTCCGAGAAAGTCGGACAGCTCGAGCCACAAAAAAGACAAGGCCCGACGGCGCAGAACACCGACCTGTCGCCTTGTATTGCCAATCCGGAAGATCTCATGAGCGACGGAAAATCGACAGGCCGGCCCCAGATCTCCTGCATCGATGCCAAGAAGGGCCTCGAGGTCAACCTGAAGACGATTCAGAGAGCCCGCACGATCTTCCAGCGCTTCCTGAAGTGACCGGAGGAGCAGCGGTCTCTTCATTGAACGCTACCTGCTGAAGGGAACCGGCTTCCCATCGACGTCGGCAGGTATCTCCTCTCCCACGAGGCTGAAAATCGTTGGAACGATATCGGTCACGCCGATCTCGCCGCCATCCTTCTCGACTGCTGCATTGCTGAGAAAGACGCCGCTCACCTGCCCCGGCATGACGGAAATGTGATCGCCCGACCATTTCGACTCGTTCGGGGTGATCACGGCCTCATCGAGGCCGCCCATCCCGGTTCCCCACGAGATCCTGTAGCCCCTGGTGAATCCGAGGTAGATGTCGGCGAAGCCGTCGATTTTTCGCGTTTCCATGACCGATCCGCCGCGGAACTTGAATTCAGCCTCGCCTTCCTTCCAGAAGTCTCCGGAAAAGATCTCCTCGCGCTTGAAGGCCTTCTGAACGACCTTGACCGACCTTTCCTCGTCCACGATTCCCTCGAGGTCCTTGATGATCCTGTCACGAAGCGCCTCGTACTTCTCGGGCGACACGATCCCCGTGGGCTCCCGGCCCTCGAGGTTGATGAAGACCTTGCCGAAGCCGAGGCTGTAGGCCACGGTCTCGTTCCAGTCCACGAGCATCAGGAAGTCCGCCTGCGAGAGGTCGTCGATCCTGTCCGGCGTGAGCGGCTCGCCGTCCGATCCGGGCTGCAACGTCATGTAGCCCTTCTCGATCAGGAAGTTGTTCAGGGCCACACCGTAGTAATAGGGTGCGAAGCCATGATCGCTCACCACCATCACTACGGTGTCGGAGGGGAGGTCTCCCGACTTGATCCTGTCGAGCACGCTGCCCACGATCCTGTCAGCCTGCCTGTAGACCTCCGGAATCACGTCCTTCAGCTTGATCTCGTTGCCGAAGAAGGTCATGGTCTGCTCGGCCCTTTCCTTCACGCTCGGCTCGCCCTCGACGGGCGGTTTCTTCTGCTGCGGGTGGTTCTCGTCGAACATGCGCCACAGCATGTGCTGGACGCGGTCCGGCGAGTAGTACACGGCCATCAGCACGTCGAAGTCGCCGGCGTCGAGCTGGCTGTTCATCACCTTCTCGCGGCTCTTGATGGTGAACTCGATGTCCTCGAGAAAAACTTCCTCGGGGATCTTCTCATCCTTGAGCCCGTGAGTGATGCACGACCATCCCACCGTCTCGAACAGGCCGACCTTGCCGCAGATATCGCTGACGTAGGTGACCGGCGCCCCGATCTTCAAGTAGGGAGGCGGATCCTCGGGGCTGATGTCGATGGCAGGCACGAAGATCTTGATCAACTCGTTGTCGCACTGGAGCAGCCTCATTCTCACGATGGCCTTGACCTTGACCCAGGGAGCCAGCTCGAAGGTCACGTTGAACCAGTCGCTCCATTCCCCCACCCCGATCGTCTGCGACGTCTCCTGCACGTTCAGCGTCACGGTTCCGGCTTCCCTGTCGGCATCGATGAAGAACTCCGTCGTTGCTTTCCTCGAGTAATTGTCCCGCCTCCACTCGGCGTATTCCCGATCCATCGTCTCGAGATCCTCGCTGGCCTTCGCGGTATCCGATCCCGACCCCCTCATGGAAGCGATCTTGTCTTCCAGCTCCTTCTTCTGCCGTTCGAACTCTTCCTGCTGCACGAAGTTCTTCGGGCCGAAGAGGACTCCCCTGATCCTGCCGTCCTCCTCGCGGAGCTTGATCACACGGCCCTGCGAATTGGTGGTCTGGTCCTGGATGACCCAGTCGTCATCGGTGTAGATGTAGAAGACCCCCTGGCCGCCCGAAATATCGGGCACCCCGAGCCCCCCCACGATCCGCGAGTCGCCCTTGCAGAAGCAAGGATAGGCGCCCGGGACGTAGAGCCCGACGCATTTCACGTCGGTGTCGCCGAGAGTATCCCAGAAGAAGCCGCCCTGCTGCAGGTTGTAGGGGAAGGGTATCTCCTCGGGCAGATCGCCGAGAAAGGTCCAGCAGGCAAAGCAGGCCGCTCCGCCGAGCACGATCCCCACGCTGAAGCCGATCCAGGCCTTCTGGCCGAGCGCGGCCTTGAGAAGCAGGAAAACGACGATCAGGACGATCAGGCCGGCTCCGCCAACGATAAGCCACTTGGTATCCCTGTTGATCCACGAGTAGTCGGCGAAGGGCACGGTATGGGAGACGCCTTCGTAGGACTCCTCGGCCATGGCCAGGTCGGGCGTGGGCGCATAGTCGCCGCAGACACGGCGGACGAAGCCGCCCATGTTCGTCTTTCCGGGGTTCTTGCCCGAGACGATCGATCCCCAGGCCACGGGCGACTGGGCCGGATTCGTCGTCAAGAGCGGCTGGAACGTTCCGGTCTCCGAGAGCTCCTTGAAGTTGGGAAGGAGGCCGTCGGCCATGAACTGCTCCGTCATCGAGGCATCGAGGCCGTCAAATCCGAGAAGAATCACCTTGGATCTGTCCCCTTTCTTATCCGGCAGGGCCTCGCTGCCCAGGATCGGTGTGAGGCAGAGGGCAACAGCCAGAACGAGGATGAAGAGTGCCGATGGTCTCAGGACCGTGTTGACCGCTTTTTTCATGTTCATTTTCCTTACGCTACCTTCTCGAGTACCTTTTCGCTGGCTCGACGCCGGGATGCGGCAACGGTACGGCCCGGGATCGGAGCCGTCCCAGCTGTTGCTGACAGGCATGTCGAGCCATATAATCGGATTATAGTGACCACTGCTCTAGCGATTACAGTGTATTACCGGCTTAACACGTCTTATGTTGAAAAAAAAGAGCTTCAATCCGATTCTTCTTCCGATCCTGCTGGGGATCGGCGTTTGCCTCGCCCTGTTCACCCTCCACTTCTTGGGATTCTTCGAAACCGGGTTCGATGAGGAGAGAGTCCCTGCCGGTCCGCCTGAATCGCGAACAAAGGGCTTCAAGGTGACGAACAGCCGGATCGACGGCCCGTCGGACGATCGGGTCTCGGAAGGCAGCAAGCGCACAGGAACGAAAATAAAAAAACAGCCGAAGAAACCGCCCTTCCCGGGAATCCGGGGAAAAGCCGTGGACAGCACCTCGGGAATCCCATTAAACCCATTTCGAGCTTGGGTTTGCCGTGACGGCGACGGCAGCCTCCGCGAGAAGACGCGTCTCGACCCGGGAAAGGTCTTCCGCAACCAGTTCGGCATGGTCACCTTCAATGGACTCGAGAAGGGGCAATACTCCATCCTGATCCGCTGCTCGGGGTACAAGGATCTCGTCGTCCCAGGCCTCCGGGTTCCCCAGAAGGAGGAATTTCTCGACTTTCGGCTGCATAGGGGTACCCACATCTGCGGCAAGGTGATCGATGACCGAGGCAATCCGGTCCGGAACATCATGGTCTTCATCACCTACACTCCGGTGAATCCCGACGATCCGGCACCGCGGCGGACCAGCACCACCACCGACAGGAGCGGCTTCTTTCTCTTCGGCGACCTCCCTGCCGGCACGTACGACATCTTTCTCGATTCGGTCAAGGAGCCGATCGATCAGAGACGGGGCCTATTTCTGGCCTCGGGCTCGTCGCTTGACATAAACTTCGACATCCCGTCCTATAACCGGATGGAGTTTCGAATTACCGCGTCAACGGGTGCCCCGCTGGAGAACGCGACCATTCGGCTTCGCTCGGAAAAGCACCGGTTCAGCGCCAAGACCGACCTGATGGGGTGGGCCCTGCTGAATCGCGTCCCGCCGGGAGAGTACGTGCTCACGATCTCGAAAAAATATTACGGCACCTTGAAGGAGGAGTACACCCTTGTTGGAACCTCGGGCAGCCACGTGGTAAGCAAGTACATGGAACCGAATTGACCCCCCATCAGAGAAAGGGATTCCCATGCCTGTGAAGTTGATTCTGCAGCCGGAACAGATCGAGAAAGAAAAGATCCTGCTCGACCAGGAGCAGGTGAAAACATACCTGCAGCAGCGGTTCGAGATGCTCCATATCGATGCCGTGATGGATTTCAATCGCGAAGCGCAATTTGCCGTGGGATTGAAAAAGGTCAGGGATGACGAGTTCTGGGTTCGCGGACACATTCCCGGGCGGCCCGTTCTGCCGGGAGTGCTCATGATCGAAACGGCAGCGCAGATGGCCACGATTCATATCAAGATGGTCAAGGAGGAGGTGCGGGATCGCTTTTTCGGATTCGCCGGAACGGACAACGTGAAGTTTCGCAAGCAGGTCGTTCCCGGCGACGATCTCTACATGGTCTCCGAGCTGTACAAGCTTCGCTCGAGGACCTTTTCGATCAAGGCTCAGGGCCTGGTGGGAAACGACCTCGTATTCCAGGGCGAGATCACCGGGGTGATCATCTAACGAGATCACCGGGGTGATCACCTAGCGAGATTACAGAGGCGATCACTGGATAATTGCCGTAATAAGCAGAAGGGAGAGGGTTTTTGGCCCTCTCCCTTCTTCATGAAGAAAAACCCAGGACTCACCAGCTCCCAAAGTCTATACTTCTCCGCTTCCGGGGAACGGAGGTTCCGAGACATCATTGCTATTAGGAAAAGCGGAAATCAGGCGCGGATCGTTCAGGAAAAATAAAAAAAATTCCATCCTCGCCCGAGGACGGTCAACGGCGCTCACCCCGCACCGCATCGAGAATCCGCCTGGCCAGCTGCGGACCTATCCCCTTGACGGACATGATCTCTTCCAGCGAGGCTGCTTTCAGCCCGCGCAAACCGCCGAATCGCTCCAGGACCCGCCGCCGCCGCTCCTTGCCAAGTCCCTCCAGGGCATGGAGGGGCGATGAGAAGGTGGCCTTCCCCCGCAGAAGCCGGTGATAGGCCAGCGCGAAGCGGTGTGCCTCGTCGCGGACGCGCTGCAGGAGCTTGAAGGCATCCGAGTCGGGATCGATGTCCACCGGCATCCTCGATCCGGGCAGATAGAGCTTGTCCGTTTTGCCCTTTTCGCTTTTCACCGCTCGCGCCCGCGTCTCTCCCTTGGCCATCCCGACAACCGCACAGGATGCAGCGCCCGCCTCCTCGGCGGCGCGAACAGCCTGGGCCACCTGCCCCGGTCCGCCGTCGACGAGAAGGAGGTCGGGTAGATTCCGCTCGGCCCGGCCCCTCTTGAACCGGCGGATCAGCACCTCGCGGATCATGGCGTAATCGTCCGCCCCTTCCACGCTCTTCACCCGGAAGCGCCTGTAACGACTCTTCAGCGGTTCGCCGTCTCGGAAATGGACGAGAGAGCCCACGGCCTGGTTGCCCGAGGTGTTCGAGATATCCACGCCCTCGATGCGCAGCGGGGCCTTCGTCATCTTCAGGGTGACGCGGAGCGCCTCGGCAACAGAGGCAGCCACCTCCCGGATCCCCCTCGAGGCACGCAGGGCGAGGCGCGCGTTCTCTTCCGCCATCTGCACGAGTTTCAGGGCGTTGCCGCGCCTGGGCACCTTGAGCCGCACCCCTCCCTTCCGGCGGTCCCTCAGATATTGTTCCATGGAGTCCATGTCCGGCAGGGCAACAGGCAGAAAGATCTCGGAAGGGATGTGGCGCCTGTCGCCGTAGAAGCGGAGCACGAACTGGGAGATCATCTCCTCGGGCTCGAAGGCCAGCTCGAAGGAGAAGGGGCTCGACGCCACGAGCTTGCCGTCGCGGAAGAAGAGCACCGCCACCTCGAAGAACCGCCCTTCCTTGTGGAAGCCGATCACGTCGGCGTCACGAAACCGCAGGAGCTCCACCTTCTGCGTCCTGGTGAAGGTATCGAGATGCTTGATCCTTTCCCTCACGCGGGCGGCATCCTCGTACCGCATCTCATCGGCCGCCTTCTGCATCTCCTGGCGAAGCTTCTCCTTGAGATCGTCCACCTTGCCTTTCAGAATCTGGAGAGCCGCGTCGAGGTCCTTCCGGTAGGCTTGCTCCGTGATCAGGCCGCAACACGGCGCGCTGCAGCGATGGATCTGGTGCTGGATGCAGGGCCGCGACCGGCTCCTGAACTCCCTGTCCGAGCAGATCCGCAGGGGAAAGACGGTGCGAAGGAAACGAAGGATCGAGCGCATGGCGCCCGCTGACGTGTACGGCCCGAAATAGAGGGACTTGTCCCGCCGCGGCTTGCGCACCGGGACCGCGGCCGGGAAGGGGTGGCTCAAGTCCACCTTGATGCTGAGGAAGGACTTGTCGTCGCGAAGGCGGATGTTGTAGCAGGGCTTGAACTTCTTGATCAGGTTGTTTTCCAGGAGAAACGCCTCGGTCTCGTTGCGCGTGACGATGAGGTCGAGGTCCTCCGCCTTGGTCCCGATGTGGCGCGCCGCCGGCCGTGTGTCGGATATGGAATCCCTGAAGTAGGAGAGCACGCGGTTCCTCAGAGACACGGCCTTGCCGATGTAGATCACCTCGCCGTCACCGTCCTTCATCAGGTAGACGCCGGGAGACAGGGGGATGTGATCGAGCTTTCTCCGCAGCGTGGGATTCATCTCCTGCCTCCGCGCAACCGCCTCTCCCTCGCGTCCGCTACCGGAGTAATCATCTAGCGAGATTACAGAAGTAATCATCTAGCGAGATTACAGAAACCTCAACTCCAGCTCCTGGAGTTCGATCATCTTGTCTCTCAGGGAGGCGGCCTTCTCGAATTCGAGATCACGGGCCGCCTTCAGCATCTCCCCGCGGGTCTTGGCGATCGCCTTTCCGATCCATGCCGCGTCCGCCCCCTCGGGGATCGCCTCCTTCGCCTCCGGAAGCGTCACGTAGTCGGCCTCGAAGACCGAATCGAGGATCTCCCCGATGTTCTTGCGAACGCTCTCCGGAGTGATCCCCATCCGCTCGTTGTACTCCGCCTGGATCGCGCGGCGCCGGTCGGTCTCCTCCATGGCGGCTCGCATCGAGCCCGTCACCTCGGCGGCGTAGAGGATCACGCGGCCGTTCACGTTGCGCGCCGCCCGGCCGAAGGTCTGGATCAGCGATGTGGTGGAACGAAGAAAGCCCTCCCTGTCCGCGTCGAGCACGGCAACGAGCGAGACCTCGGGGATGTCGAGGCCCTCGCGGAGAAGGTTGATGCCGATCAGGGTATCGTAGAGTCCCGTCCTGAGCTCACGGATGATCTCGGTGCGCTTGATCGTGTTGATGTCGGAGTGGAGGTACTTGACCTTCATCCCCGCCGCCAGATAGTAATCGGTGAGCTCCTCGGACATCCTCTTCGTCAAGGTGGTGACCAGCACCCTTTCCCCCTTGCCGGCGCGCTCCCGGATCTCGGACATGAGGTCGTCCACCTGTCCCTCGGCCGGCCGCACCTCCACCGCCGGATCGATCAGGCCCGTGGGCCGGATGATCTGCTCCACGACATTGCCGGTGCAGCGGTCCATCTCGTACGGACCGGGCGTGGCCGAAACGTAGATCACCTGGTGCAGGAGCTTCTCGAACTCCTGGAATCGAAGAGGCCTGTTGTCCAGGGCGGAGAGCAGGCGGAAGCCGTGCTCCACCAGCGCCTTCTTGCGCGACCTGTCCCCGCGGTACATCGCACCGATCTGCGGAACGGACTGATGGCTCTCGTCGATGAAGAGGAGGAAGTCGCCTGGAAAGTAGTTGATCAGCGTGGCCGGCGGTTCGCCCTCGTCCCTGCCGTCCAGGTGGCGAGAGTAGTTCTCGATCCCGGGGCAGAATCCGTTCTCCTCCAGCGTTTCCAGGTCGAAGAGGGTACGCTTTTCGAGGCGCTGGCCCTCGAGGAGCTTGGCCTTCGACTTGAAGAACTCGAGCCGATCCTGGAGCTCACCGCGTATGAGGTCCACGGCGCGCTTGAGACGCTCGGCTGGTGTGATGTAATGGCTGCCGGGAAAGATCGTGGCGGAGTCCTTCTCTTCCAGCACCTCTCCGGTCAGTGAAGCCACCTCCACGATGCTCTCCACCTCGTCGTCGAAGAACTCGATCCGGACGAGCCGGTTGTCCTCGTAGGCGGGAAAGATCTCCACCACGTCGCCGCGGGCGCGGAACGATCCCCGCTTCAGCTCGATGTTGTTGCGCTGGTACTGGATCATCGTGAGGTCGCGAAGCAGGCCGTCGCGATCGAGGCACTGCCCCCTTTCCACCGGAACGGCCATCTCATCGTACGCATCGGGCGAGCCGAGGCCGTAGATGCACGAGACCGACGCGACGATGATCACATCGTCCCGCGTCAGAAGGGAGCGGGTCGCCGAGTTGCGCATCTTGTCGATCCGCTCGTTGATCGAGGCGTCCTTCTCGATGAACGTGTCGGTCCGCGGGATGTAGGCCTCGGGCTGATAGTAGTCATAGTAGGATACGAAGTATTCGACCGCGTTCTCGGGAAAGAGCTCCTTGAACTCGCCGTAGAGCTGGGCGGCCAGCGTCTTGTTATGGGCCATGATCAGCGTCGGGCGGCCGACCTTCTGGATCACGTTGGCCATGGTGAACGTCTTCCCCGATCCGGTGACCCCCAGGAGGACCTGTTCCTTCACGCCCTTCTTCGCTCTCTCTGCCAGCACGTCGACGGCATCGGGCTGATCGCCGGCAGGCTTGAACTCGCTCACAAGCTTGAAGGAGGCTTTTGGCATCTCTTCTCCAGGGTGCGGGACCTAAGCCGCAAAATGAGGATTATACCTCACCGCGGCATGGAGCGTCGAGCGGAACGGCCCGGGCAGCGATCCTGCAAGCCCGCTCCCCCTCCCTTGACAGAAATGCTCCATTATATTTAGATGGCACGCACCCTCAGGCTGCTTCTGCCTGAGGAAATTGTATTTCCAGGAGTCCGGCACCTTTCTCCTGGCCGTGGTCCTCTCATCCCGGGAATTGCGCTATGCCCGTCATTGTCTGTCCCAACTGCCGCAGTGAGTACGATGTCCAGCTGAAGGTTCTCGAGAAGAAGATCCGCTGCAAGAAATGCGGCAATCTCTTCCGGGCCCTGGCACGCAAGTCGGCCGCGAAGTCGAAGAAGAAGAATCCCATGTTCTGGCCGCTCATCGGGATGGGCGTGGGGATCTTCGTGGTCATCATCCTGATCGTCGAGGCGAACATCGACAGGTCGGACGATTCCGCCAAGGCCGATGAGAAGAAAACCGTTCAGAGGGAGGATCCGTCACCGAAAACGGACCAGGTCGAGGACCAGGCGGATCAGGTGATTCGCACCGAGCGAGAGCAGTTCTGCGTCGACTTCATCAACGCATCGATCGACAACAACATCGACAAGCTCACGCAGATGATCAACTTTCCGGCATATCACGCCTCGCTGACCGAGGCGGACGGCACATTCTGGAACGACTTCAGCGAGACGGATCGGATCTTCAAGAAACAGGAATACATCGAACAGCTCACCGGTGGCTCCGAGGAAAGCGAGAATTTCCTCTCGGGCGCCACCGTCGAGAAGACGCTGGAGACGTCGTGCGAGGGAGGCAAGGCCCACGTGGAGGTTCTGCTCCGCAACAACCGGAACGGCCGCTGCCAGCAGAGGGATTTCCACCTGGTGAAGATCGGGAAGAACTGGCTCATGGCCAGCCTGACCTTGGGCCAGCCATACGGCGGCGACCTCGACGAGGTGGCGGATAACAAGCCAAAGACCCTGGACGAAAAGTACTCCCGCCGGATCAATCCCGAGGCGGAGATCGAGAAGGTCGATCTTCTGCCTGACACGAGCGAGGAGAAGAAGAGGGAGTTCGAACGCCTTGCCGACGACCTCTGCTCGTCGGACCGCTCGCTCTCGCGCGAGGCGAAGGAGAGGCTGATCACCATGGGGAAGCCGGCCATCCCCGTTGTCCTCAACCTGCTGGTGGACCTCGACTTCAAGGAGATGGACCATGTGGCACGGGCCAACAAGTGCATCGGGATCCTGAGGGAGATCACGGACCAGTCGTTCGGATTCTCTCCCGGATTCCGTTCAGGCGGCGATTTCATCTCCATGGAGGCGGCCCTGGAAAAATCCGTGAGCCTCTGGTTCGGCTGGTGGAGGCGAAACAAGGATCACTGGGAACCGACGAAGGACAAGAAAAACAAGGAAGACTGGTAGGGCGCAGACCTTGTTCCCTGGAAGAGCATTTTTCCTTGCTTCGGTCCATTGGAGACATAAGATAAGAACAATAGCCACTTTCAGCGCTCTCATCGATCTCGCCAAAAAGAGGAGAAGTCATGACCGAACGGACTGGCACTTGTTCGCAGTGTAACGCCAAGTACAAGATCCCCCCCACTTTCACCGGCACCAAGGGAAAGTGCAAGAAATGCGGAGGCACGGTCGTCATCCCCCCGCTCGAAGCCCCTGCTCCTGAGCCAGAGGAAGTGACGGAAGAGGCTCCGGCCGCCGCTCCTGCGGCAAAGAAGGCCGGTGTGGCCGGCAAGGATGCTGTCCGAGCCCGAAGAGGCGGTGCAGCAGCCAGGAAACGAGGCGCGGCAACCCGGAAAAGAAGCTCCAGGCGCTCCCGGGATGATGACGAAGCCGAATCGAGCAACCAGATGTGGATCTGGATCGCCGGAGGCGTGGCTGCCGTGGCATTGATCATCGTTCTCTTCGTCGTCATGGGCGACAACGGCGACGACGAAGTCGTTGACGAGCCGGAAAAGACTGCCGTGCAGCCCGACGAGGATGAGACGAACACTGTCGATGAGACGACCCCTGTCGATGAGACGACTCCCGAGGAGACGCAGCCGGAGGATACTGCCGAGACCACTCCAGAGCCCAGCAAGCCCGAGGAGCCTGAGGTCATCGACCCCATCATCAACCTCGAGCCGCTGCCGCCGATCATCGGCTGCGACCAGGCGACCTTCGACCGTCTCACCGAGTGTTACATGGACGGATTCGTCAGGGAAGATCTGCCCAAGTTCAAGAGGAGCAGGCTATTCAAGGAATTCAAGAAATCGGACTGGCGTAATCGTGTGCCGATCTACCTGAACGCCTTCAACGGCGTCGACCTTCTCAAGCGTGACCAAGTGGCCCTGGCCTTCCGGATTGCCGAGATGTGGAACGCCGAGGTCTCGGGCGGACATGTGGACACGCCGGTCAAGGGCGACACCCAGCAAATGGAGGAAAACCTGAAGTGGAACAGGACGGCCATCACCAGCGTCTACAAGATCTGGCAGAAGAAGATCAATGACGAGGATGCCCAGAAAGCGTTCTTCAGCAGGTGCGAGGCGTACAAGGAGAAGAGGGCGAAAAAGGAAGCCCAGGACAACGATTGATACCGATCATCGCCCTTCTTGAGTACTGACAAAAACTAAAAACGCTGGCTCGGAGCACCGGGCCAGCGTTTAACATTCGATTTCCGGGAACCCCGGCCGTCACCAGGGAATGACCACCTTGAAGTTCTCCTCGAAGACTTCCTTGAAATCGAAGCCGTTCGAGAAATCCTCCTTCTGCTCCGTGTCCTGCCTGTTGAGGTATCCGAGCTCCACGAGCTGAAAGACCAGATCGCCGATATCCTCGGTGGAGTAGATCCCCAGGTATTCGAGGACGACCCGCGCCAGAGGGCCGTACTCGTCCAGGGCATATTCCCTGATCCCTTCAAGGAACTCCTCGACGGACACATGGCGTGAGAGGCCGCTTTTCCTGTTCTTTCCCAGGTATTGGCTCACATAGTCCAGCGAGTCGAGAATGAAGTGATAGGCTCCGGGCCTGAACCGCCTTTCATTTCTGGCGAGCGCTCTGAACTTGCTGTCGATGTCCTGATTGGTCATGCTGCCAGTCATCCGGCCAGGCCGCCGGATCCCCGTCGCGCTCGTGCGGTCCGACAGCTCCGCGAATCAGCCTGATTCAATGGTTTCCGGCTGATCGGGAGCCCTTTTTCCATCACCTTCTCTATCGGTTGTGTTGGGAGGGATCTTTACCGCGACCTGCGTTTTCTGGGGCGTCGGCGCCTGTCCGGTTTTCTCTCGGACTTCTTATCGGAGTCCTTTTCAGGCTTCCTGACATCCTCTTTCCCCTTCCTGGGAGGCTGCTTCTGCCTCTGGGGGCGGGCATCGGCAGGGATTACTTCCTCGATTTCAGAGACTTGGACGACCATTCTTTGCCCCGCCTCGGTTTCAACCGCAACCCTCTGCAATAGAACATCTTGCGACAAAATCCTGCTCAGCCCCGATTTGAGCCTCACTATGGCGCCCCTGCGGGGCAGTTGTTTCATCAGATCCTGATAGACGTTGTCCTCGAACCGCAGGCAGCACATCAACCGGCCGCAGCGGCCCGATATCTTGGAGGGATCGAGCGTTGTTTTCTGGCACTTGGCCATTTTCATCGTCACGGGCTCGAGGTTGCTGAGAAAGCTCTTGCAGCAGAGAGGGCGGCCGCAGTGCTCGTATTCGGCCAGAAGCCTCGCTTCGTCGCGAACGCCGATCTGCTTCATCTCGATCCGCGTCCTGTATTTCTTGGCGAGGTCCCGCACCAGGGCCCTGAAGTCGACGCGGCCGTCAGCCAGGAAATAGAAGATGATCTTCTCGGCATCGAAAAGATATTCCACGCCGACAAGGTTCATGTTGAGCTTGTTGGCTTCGATGCGGCTGTTGCAGAACTTTATCTCTTCCTCCGTACCGAGCCTGCGCTGGTGCGAGACGCTCTCGCGGTCGGCATCGGTCGCCGGGCGCAGAATCGTTCCGGACAGGCTGAGCACATTTCCGTTGTCCTGTTTTCTTCCGTCATCGTGCTTCTTCGAGCCCTTCACCCAGGAGACCTTCCCGTCGTACTCGATGGGATCGCAGAGCGCCTTGCCCAGTTCGATCCCTCTCGGCGATCGAATCAGGCACCATTCGCTCCCTGCCACGGCCTCGTCATCCTCGACCTGGAAGTTGCCCCTGTAGTTCATCACGCTGTAGCGAGCTACTATATATCGCATATCAGGATCATTTCCTTGCTTTTCTGATTACCACGGCCGCCTCTTCGAGGACGAGCCCCGGATCCACATAACCGTCGATCAGCTCGAGCATGTCGAGAAGTTCGTCTACGGAATGGGTCAACAAAACCGTGTCATAGAGCGTCGCAGCCGGCTTCAGGCTCGAGAGGCAGTCGGAGTTCAGGACCGAAGCTTCCTCGCCGCAGGCATCGAGCACGAGAATGTCTCGAACAATGGACAAGGCCAGGGTGAGGAGAAGGCGAACCCTGGTCCTGACCTCCTGCTTGTTGTCCGCCTTGTCGGCCCAGCTCATGACATCGAGAGTGAACTTGACGGGCGACGGTGTCGCCCGGGTGGTGAAAAATTCTATCAGAATGGCGCGCGGCCCTCCGATGGCCGCATCGCGGAGCGCCCGGAAGCGGCCGGGGCTCCCGGCAGCCAGAGTGATGGGGAGATCGGCATCGCCCTCGTCGGTCCTGCTGATGAACGACTCCATCTCCTTCTCGCCCAGACAGCCGAAGCGGAAGCTCTGGCAGCGGGATCGAACGGTTGACAGTAGGCGCTCCAGATGGGACGACACGAGAACGAGAAGCGTGCCGTCGGGCGGCTCCTCCAGGATCTTGAGGAACGCGTTCTGGGACTGCACGTTCATGCGGTCGGCAGGATCGATGACAGCCACCTTCCTGCTCCCCTCCATCGCCTTTGAGGCGAGCTCTTCCATCAGCTCCCGTGTGGGCTCGATCAGGATGTCCCGCCGGCGCGGATCGAGCTGCAGAAGATGAAGATCGGGGTGCGTCTCGCTGAAAACCCTCCTGCAGACGGCGCATTCGAGGCAGCCGTGCCGTTCACAGAGATAGGCTGCAGCCACGGACATGGCTGCCATCGACTTCCCCACGCCTGATGGTCCGGTGAGCAGGACCGCATGAGGCAGGCAGCCGGCTGCAATGAGAGATCGGATTCTCTCCATCACCGGCTGATGTCCAACAAGATCGTTACAGATCATCGCCGAACGCTCCCAGCACCCGGGCATGAACCTCCTCGATGCTCCCGGCGCAGCTGATGATCCGGAAGCAATCGGGAAACCGGTTCGCCAGCTCGAGAAAGCCTGCGCGCACTCGCTTGTGATACTCGAGGTCGCGGCTCTCAACCCTGTCCTTCTCTTGCTGGATGCGGCCGAAACTCTCCTCCGGATCCATGTCGAGCAGAATGACACGCCAGGGACGGGCCGGCTCGGTCGCCCATTCTCCCATGGAGAGTATGTTTTCGAGATCGAGACCGAGGCCGTGCCCTTGATAGGCATAAGTCGAGAAATACGATCGCTCTAAAACGACAATAGCCCCCTCTGCCAGGGCTGGCGCCACTTTTTCGGAAAAGAGCTGAGCCCGGCTGGCCATGTAGAGCAGGACTTCCGCCTTGGCCGACATATCGGCCGACTCCTCGGGAGGTATCTCGAGCAGGAGACGGCGGATCCTTTCGCCGAGATCGGTGGAGCCAGGCTCCCTCAGATGAACGTGCCGCCGTCCCGTCTTCTCCAGATGGCGGCAGAGCAGCCGCGCCTGGGTCGACTTGCCGGTTCCGTCACCGCCTTCAAATATGATCAGCTTGCTGTTCATGGGCCGCTCATTCTATCCGAGTCTCCTGGCGTGAACCAGCCCGGGGATGAAGTTCATCAGCAAAAAGAGGAATCTTGAAGAAATGACACTCTTTTTGCAATGTTCAGAATGTGTGGAAAACTCTCTCACCACTCCCTGGGCAGTGGCTGGACATGCCGCCCTAACCGACTGTATAAAATAAAGTAAAAAGCATGCTAATGATTTGCTAACATAAGTTCCTCTTTTTTCCGGCAGTTAAGAACTGTGAACAACTTGTGGAAAAGTACCGGAATCAGGAAGTCGGTAAAGGGGAAATGGGCTAGCGACGGATAGGGCCGGACCGGGAAAAGAAAAAGAATCAGAAGAGATAGCGCTGGCCTCCTTCGATCTCGGACTGGAGATCGAGGACCATGTTATCGAAGAGCGGATCTTCCTGGCGCCGCTTCTCCACCTTTCGCCTGGCATAGGGCACCACGGACGGAGAGATGTTCCCGAGCCATCGGCTGATGCGGCGCGATGAGATCTTCAACAGGGTCGTGGCCAGATAGATGACCAGATAGCGAGCCTCCACCACCTTCCTGACCTTGCAGTTCGAAGCGATCTGATCCTTGTCCACCTCGCGCGATCGGGACACCAGGGTGATGATTCGTTCGACCCTGTCCTCGCCGGCGACGCTGACCTCGTACTGGGGAAAGTACGTCCTGAAAAAGGACGATGTGGGCGCCTCGTCCTTCTCCCTCGCCATGGCGACAACCTTCCGGAGGAGATCCTGCTTGCGCCGGAGGTCGATCGATCCGATGCGGGCCACAGCCTCCACCAGGGTCGGCTGAAGGGATGTGACCTCCCGGGCGATCTTCTGCGAGAGGATCTCGATCTGCGAAGCGACGCTGTAGCCGGAGATCGAGACGACCATGCCGGACAGGAAGAAGGAGGAGAGCGGATCCTCGAAGAAATCGATATCCCTCGGATGATGCCGCGACGTGATGACGACCTGCCTCTGCCTCTCCACGAGATACTTGAGGATGGAGAGAAGCTCGAGCTGCGTCTTCAGCTTGTTCTTCAGGCGATGGGCTTCCTCGACTACGAGCAGGTCGCCCCTGAGGATCGAGCCTCGAAACCGAACGCGGTCGCCGACCCTGGCGGCTCTGCTGAATTCGCTCGCGAACCGGAGGGCATCGATGACCTTCACCTCGGAGAAGAAGGCGGACTTCCTGGCCTGCTCGACGAAATGTCGGACGAGGTGCGTCTTTCCCACCTTGGCCGGTCCGTAAAGAAGGAGAGGATTGAACGTGCTTCCCGGTGCATCGCGCAGGATCCTGTCGAAGGCCGAGCAGGCGATCTTGCATTCCGGCCGCACCACGAATCGCGAGTACCGCGGTTCAGCCGCGACGGGATCGTCACTGTCAAGCGCCACTCCCGCCTCGGCTCTCAACCTGGATTCGTCGCCCGTCTCCTTCAGGAGAGTGCAGGTGTGTCCGTCGGTGCGGACCAGGATCCTCATCGGGCTTCCTGTCAGCTCCTTGAAGATCTCCTCCAGTTCCGCAACGTACTTCTTCTCGATCCACTCCTTGATGAAAAGATTGGGAACCCCGAGAACGAACAATCCCCGCGAGAAGCTGAGCGGCCGCGTGTGCTTCAGCCAGAGATCCCTGATCGCGTTGCCGTGCCGCCGGGCGAATCCGTCCCTTACCTGGCTCCAGATTTTCAGCTTGAGCAGATTGAGACCCGCCTCATGACCGTTCTCCTGATTCTGCTCCAACCGTCGGGACATTCTGCCTCCTCATCCTTGCAGGATGATAGTAAGTCCCAGAAGTTCTCCAGTCAATACAATGCCCATCGGAAAGAAAAGCGTTTCCAGTGAAGAATGGGATCATCGAAATCAGCGACCTTCGAGCAACGCTGGCAGGCCGTTGATAAAGTGCTTTGAGTTCGAAAAGTTCTCTTTTCCGCCGAATCAAGGCGCCGAACCGCAGGCGAATCGGTGGATTCGACGAGGATACGGCAACGCGGAGTCGGCTGAAAAGAGGGCTTTTCGTGCCGAATGACTTTTTCAACGGTCTGCTAGGGAAGAGAAGGCCGGCTCACCTGGCACGATTTTTCAGGCGCTCTTGAAGCGACAGGGCCTGGACATGATCGGGATTGCACGAGAGAGCCTTCTTCACCTCGCTTCCTGCTTCGTCGACCCGATCGAGATCGAGAAGAACGGACGCCTTCTCCGCGTGGACGTCGGCCAGGATCCAGTAGTCCTCCTGGTCCTGGCCGCCCTCGCCCAGCCCTTGCTTCTCCATGGCAGGTTTGACCAGGCGGGCTGTGTCGAGCGCGGCAAGCGCTTCCTCCAGGCGGCCCAGCGCATGCAGGCTGCGGCCCAGATCGAGATGGACCGTCCTGATGAAGGGATCGATCTCGACGACCTCCTCGAAAATCTCCACGGCATCGCCATGATGCCCGGCGTCCATATGATAGCGGGCGATCTCGAGCCTGTCCGGCAGGTCGGTCTCGATATACTTCGCCTTTTTCTCGACCAGCGCCATGGCCTTCTCCGTCTCGCCGCGGCTCAGGTAGAGGGCAGGCAGAAGATGGTATGGGCTATCCGGCCCGACATGGCCTGGAAAGCAGTCGAGGGCACTCTCGAGGTGATGGATCGCATTATCGAGCCGGCCGTTGTTCTGCTCCATCAAGCCGAGGTGGAGATGGGCATGGTAGTCTCCCCCACCCTTCTCGATTCCCTTTTGCAGGAACACGGCGGCCCGATCGACCGCGTTCCGGGTCAGGGCAATCTCTCCGGTAAGGATCAGGCCGGATGCGTTGTCCGGATCGATCTTCATCAGGCGGTCAAGATAGTATCGCGCATCCACGCTCTTGTTCTGACGGAAGCTGGCCCAGGCCGCCTTGGCCAGCAGGCCCGCGTCGCCGGGAGACTTCCGGACTCGATCGGACAAGCGACGCCGCTGCTGCGCATTGTAGAAGGGATGCATCCTGATACCGGCAAGGTAGGAACCTCCCACCCAGTCGCGGAACTCGGCATCGAGATCGCTGCTGCTCTTCCCGAAGATCTCGCCGATGATCGCCTCGGTCCCCTTCTCCTCGGCATAGGCCTGCAGCATGGCGATCACGCTTTCCCAGCCATAGTTGTCCTTGATGTACTTCACCAGCAATCCGGACTGGTAGTAGGCCATCAACACCCGCGGGCCCTGAAAGGCCACATTGAACCGGCCAATGGTAAACAGGTCGTTGTTGTGATAGGCGTTGAAGAGCTCGAACTGCATGTCCCGTTCCCAACCCTCGCGGTTGCAGAACTCCTCGTGGACGGAGATGCCTTCCGTCAGCCAGCGCGGCACCCGGTAGTTGGAGAGCTCCAGGCTGAAGACGTGAGCCAGCTCGTGGTGAAGCGTACGAGCCCAGACGAACTGCCCGCGCACGCCGCCGGCCCGGGGCGAGAGCATGGTAATCACCTTGCCGAAACAGACTCCCAGGGCGCCGAGACCGGTGAAGCCGATGGTCCGGACGGCAAAGTCGTCATGATCGGGAAATATCTCGACGAGAATCGGCCTGCTCGGGCTGAAGCCGAACTTCTCCACGAACTCGTCCCAGCTCCTGTCGAAGCAGTCGGGCATGCAGCGCTTGAGGACCTCGCTTTCCTCGATGTCGAAGGCGAAGAGGACGTTCTCTCCCTTCCTGACCCGCTTCCATTCCGTGAGGTCGTTCAGGATCCGCAGCATGTTGTAGCGCCACGGATACTCGAAGGGATCGCGCCGGACCGATTCCTCGAGCATCCCCCTTGCTTCCTCCTCGAGACCCAGGTTGGCCAGCGTGCGGCCCAGAAGAACGTAGGCCTCGCTGAAATCGGGATCCACTCGGAGGCAGGCCTCGAACTTCTCCCTGGCCTCGGAAAGCCTGTGGTGAAAAAGAAGCCCCTCGCCCACGGCGGCGTAGGCCTCGCCGAAAAGGGGATCCAGGGCGAGAGCCTCCTCGACGGTTCGGCTGCTCTCCCGCCTGCTGCCCAGCATGTAGAGAGCCGCTGCCTTTCGGGCCAGGAGTCTCCTGGACGATGGATTGGCCTCCAGTCCCCTCTTGACAAGGCCGAGCGCCTCGCGAAACTGGCCCGCATTGATCAGGATTCTCGCTTTCAGATCGAGGGCGCCGGCATGAGCCGGATTGAGTGTGAGCGTCTTGTCGCAATCCTCGATCGCTCCCGTCATGTTGTTTCCGTAGAGACGGGTCGCGGCCCGGCCTGCCAGCGCGTCGGTGTGGTTGGGGTTGATCTTCAGGATGTCGTTGTAGAGAGCCAGAGCCCGGTTGCCCGAAGCGAGCCGCGTGATCCTGTTGAGCTCCGCAAGCAGCAGCAGGGCTTCGTACCTCTCCCGGCGATAGTTCGGTCCGACCTTGCCGTTGAATTCCTCATCGGCATAGACGGCGGCCCGTGCCGCCGATTCGAGCTCGCCAAGCACGAAGTGGAGCTGTCCCACAGCCAGTTTCCCGCCGCCGTCGAGGGTCCGGAAGCTCTTGAGCTCCAGCGACTCCCCGGCCAGGGTGCGCGCCTCCTTCCGCTTGCCTCTCTGCAGCAGAAGATCGGCAAGGCAGGCACGGAGAACCAGGGATTTCTCGCTGCGGACGACAGCCTTCTTCAGGACATGCTCCGCCCTGTCGATCTCTCCTCGAGCCTCGAGGGCATCGGCCAGCACGATCGCAGCCGCCTCGCCGGCGGGATCGAGCGCGAGCCAGCGCGAGGCCAGCGCCTCGGCCTCCTCGGGCTTGCCGTACATCAACTCGAGCCGCGCCAGACCCTCCAGAGCTCCGGCGGATTCGGGAAAGTCCAGCACGTAGTCGTTGAGATCCTGTCTCGCCTTGAGGTAGCGGCCCTTGTAGGCTGCCGATACCGCACTCTCGAGAAAGGCGCGGTCGTCATCCGTTTCGACCGGTTGATCCTGCTCTTGAAAGGCTGGCAGAGCCGGTGGGGCAGGCATTGACAGCGCCACGACGAGCAGACCGAGAAAGAGGAGCGGAAAAGGAAACCTCATCGCCAACCTTTCCATTTTTCGAGCCGCCGTGCCGCCTTCTCGACCTGATCGAGCGGCGGGACCAGGGCGAAGCGGATGTAATCCCGACCCGGATTGCGCCCGTCTTCGAGAGGTTCTGCAAGCCACTCTCCCGGTGTGGCCAGCACGGCGACATCCGGAGCAGCCAGAAGCCGGGCGGTCTCGAGCCCCGAAAGCCCGGGCGGCACGCGCTGCCAGATGTAGAGGCCGGCCTCGGGGGAGCAACGCGGAAAACCGGCCGCCGTGAGCGCCGACACCATGAGATCCCTCTTCACCCTGTAGGCATCGCGCATCGCCTCCACGTGCGTCTCATCGGAAAGGGCGGCGGCCGCGGCGTCCTGGATGAAGGTGGGTGTTCCTGAATCGATGTTGGTCTTGACCTTTCTGAACACGGAAATCGCTTCGCTGTCGCCGGCAACCCAGCCGCAGCGATAACCGGTCATGGCTGATCGCTTGGAGAGTGAGAAGAATGCAAGGACCCCCTGCCGGGTGTGCTGGAGAATCGAGCGGGGAGCCTCCGCGTAATAGAGCTCCGAGTAGGCCTCGTCGGAACAGAGAAGGATCTCGTACTCGCGGCAGTAGGCGGCCAGGTCGTCGAGCATCCGGGGCGGGATGATGTTCCCCTTCGGCACGAAGGGATTGCAGATCCAGAAGATCCGGGCTCTTCGAGCCGTATCGGACGGAATGGAGTCCAGGTCGGGCAGGAAGTCCGTTCTTGCGTCGAGGGGATAGAACCGGTTGCCGCCCTCGGCGAAGAGAGAGCCCCGCGCGTAGGGAGGGTATCCCGGTGAAGGGGAGATCACCAGATCGCCGGGATCCACGAAGCCCTCGTGAACATTGAAGACCGCCTCCTTGGAGCCCACGGTGGCCGTCACTTCCGAGTCGGGATCCACCTCGAGACCGAACCTGCGATTCATCCAGCGTGCTGCCGCGAGCCGGAAGGTCCTGTCGCCCACATAGGCAGGATACCCGCTGCATCGTCGCCGCTCGATCGCCTCGGCCGCCTCGCGGCGGATGAACTCCGGAGTGGGAATGGTGGGATCGCCCACACCGAAATCAATCGGCTGGATTCCGGCGTCGCGAAGCCGCGCCACCTCCCGATCCATCTCGTCGAAGGCATATCCGCCAAGGCTCAGGATACGCCGCGACGGCCGAACAGAAACCAGGACTTCCTCCTGTGCTGAAGGGCCACACCCCTCAGAAGGGGCATTCATCAGCATTGTCCTGTACGGAGTCCATCGGCATCCCCGAGCTCTCCGGTCCGCCTGAGCCGCCGGAGCCGCCGCCGGCGTTGGCTTCAGGCGCCTTCTGACTCATCGGAGGCCGGCCATCCGACTCGCCCCGGCCCGAATCGAGGAACTGCAGTCCCATGGCCACGACGCTGATCCTCGACCGCTTCTGGCCGTCCTGGGTCTGCCACTGCTCGAACTTGAGATAACCCTCGACGAAGACCTGTCTGCCCTTGCTCAGGTAATTGTGGGCCATCTCCCCCAGCTTTCTCCAGGCGGACACCTCGAGGAAGCAGGTCTCTTCCCTCTTCTCGCCTTCATTCGTGTAGTAGACACGATTGACTGCAAAGCCGAACTCGGCCACAGCCGCGCCTGAAGGGATGTACTTCAGCTCGGGATCGCGAGTCAAGCGACCGATGAGCATCACCTTGTTCAGATTCGCCATCTCTCCTCCTTGCCCTCTCCGAGAGCAGCATCGTTCTTTTCGAGCCCCGAGTCATCTCCGGGGCCGCATTGGGCTGCGGAGCGAGTCCGCAGGTGTCTTTGTCAACACAGCCGCTTCAGTCAATATAGCACCGTGTCTCCGGAAAGAAAACCGCACGTCGGGTTCTCCCTACCGGAACTCTCCGAAGGGCGATCGGAATTTCGGTAAATAACCTCTATTCCCCCTCAACCCGGGACGGCCTCTTTTCCGATAAAATGGACAGTCCAGCAAACAAACTGAGGAGTCGAAGCCGGCCCGGCTGACGAGACTCATCTCGACAATCAGAAAGAACAGAAGCCACCATGACCGTATTTTCTGGAAAAAAAGAAAGACGCCAAGAAAAACGGATCGAAGCGGTAGGACCTGTTGCCCTAGATCTCCTTGGCGATGGCCAGGAAGCATTTCTCAAAAACATCAGCCGTAACGGTCTCTGCTGCCTCGCACGGACAGAGATACCCGAGATGACACAGGTGAAGATGGCCATCCGTCTTCCCGCTCTCCCCGAGCAGGAGGAAGAATATTACCTCCTGAAGTGTCAGGGCGTTGTTGTCCGCTGCGAGCCGGTGGTCAGAACCAACTCGAGGCGGAAGTGGGACATCGGTGTCTTTTTCACCGAGCTGGACACGGAAGCCTCGAATCTCCTCGACGACTACATCAAAGAGCGGCTGAAAGCAGAAATCGATTTTTGATTCAATCTGTTGACGAGCAAACCGTCCCCCGGTTACATCCGCCCCCCCCGGGCAGTCTTGAAACCCACGACCCTCCATTTTCCGGCAAGATCCCTGCGCTTGAAGAAAGGTTCGAATTCAAATCGCCGGCCGGCCTCTTCCACGGATTCCTCCATCCCCTCGGCAATCTCGAAGAAGACGACGCCCCGGGGAGCCAGAAGACTCCCTGCACGCGATAGAACCCGGCAGTAGAAATGAAGCGGATCGCCGGGCGGAGTGAAAAGGGCTTCGCGAGGCTCGAAGCGGGCGACATCGGGATCGACATCGAGCGGGCCTTCGGGATCGATGTAGGGAGGGTTGCAGGCCAGCACCTGGAATCGGCCGGGCGATCCCGCCTCGAAAAGAGGCTCGGCCATGTCTCCCTGCAGGAAGGCGACCCTCCCGCCCACGTCATGACGCTCCGCATTGCGGGCCGCCACGACGAGCGCTTCCTCGGAGATGTCCGTCGCCTCGACCTCGATCTTCCCGCACAGCCTGGCCGCCGTGACGGCGATGCAGCCCGAGCCGGTCCCCAGATCGCCCAGGCGGTATCCCGAACCGTCGCCCGGGACGACGTCCAGGATCGACTGGACGAGCTCCTCGGTTTCGGGGCGCGGGATCAGGACGGCCGGCGTGACATGGAAATCGAGGGAGAAGAACTCCTTCACCCCGACGAGGTAGGCCGTCGGCTCGCCGGCAATCCGCCTCTTCACTAGATCGCGGAACGCGTCGACCTCGGTCGATTCCAGCGGCTTGGAAAAAGAGGCGTAGAGGGCCACGCGGTCAAGTGACAGGGAATGGGCCAGGAGGAGCTCCGCTTCGAGGCGCGATTCGGCGATGCCTTTCCGCGCCAGGAAGCGGCCCGCCTCCTTGAGAAGACTGCCGATCCTCCAGAGGGAGGAATCCGGCCTGCCGCTTTGTCGTCCGGCTCCTTCCCCCATCTGGATCGGCCGCCCGCCTCTACCTGCCCCGCCTACGGCCGCGGGCCGGCTGCTTCGAGCCGCCCTTGCCGCCGGCAACGGCGCTGAAGAGGGAAAAGATAAACGTGAGCGTGACGATCGTCGAACCGAGCAGGATCAGGATCATGCCCGAACCGAGATCGTCGCTCAGCCTCTCCCACCACTTGAGGGTGTAGACGGCGAACCAGTCGACCTCTGGGCCGGGACGAAGGTACTCGACGCTCTCCTTTGTCGACCAGGGCACGGTGGCCATCCAGGTCGGCACGGTCTTCACCACAATCCACCATGAATGCACGGCCGGAATGATCATCAGGAACACCGGCGACATGACCAGCCGCTTGGCATAGATGCTGAACAGCATGGCCGCGATGAGGAGAAGGGAAAAGATCATGTACATCGAGCCGACGAAGCTGTGGGTCGCTGCGGCGGGGGCCGACTTCGCCACCGCCTCGAGGCCCTCGATCTCGATGATCATCTCGGTGATGAGCTTCTGATCGCTGGGATCGACAACGGGATTCCCGTCGTTGAATTCGACGCCGGTCTTGGAGCAAGCAAGCTCCCAGGAATCCTGCCAGGCGCCCGGATCGAAGGACATGAAGGGCAGCATGCAGCCGATGAAGGTGATCACGGCAGCCCAGAAGAACCAGTAGAGCTGCTTGAAGACGGCGCCCTCGAAGATGTGGACCACATGACCGCAGTGCTTGCAGCAGATGGCGTCGGCCAGGATGGTCTCCCTGCAGAAGATGCAGTACTTGACCATGATCCCCTGTGTCTCCTCCTGCTGCTGCTTGTCCTTGGAGAAGAGCAGCTCGGCAGGAGCATCCTCCTTATCGCCCCCCCCCGCTGCGGCCTCATCGACATCGGCGCTGCCGGCCGAATCGCCATCGACAGCTCCTTCGCCTTCGCCAGGATCACCGACAGGCTCTTCGAAACCGGCCTGATCCCCGGCATTCTCCTTGGTCTCGCTTTCGAATTCGGATGCTTCGAACTCCTCGAATTCGTCGAATTTTCCAGGCTCAGATGCCATTCGATTCCTCCTTAGTGCTGGTATGGATGAGGCCGCTTGAAGCGGTTTTCACGAAATTCTACGGTATTCAATCAGCCGTTCAATATCCAAAACAATGAAAGCACGGGGCTCGTTACAGAGCCTTGATCTTCTCCTGGACTTCCCACTGGAGGAGATCATCGATCGTCTTTTCGAGCCGTCCCTCGATCACTGTCTCGAGAGAGTAGCTCTTCTTCGTTCGATGGTCCGTCACCCGGTTCTGGGGGAAGTTGTACGTTCTGATCCGGAGGTTCCTGTCTCCGGTGCCGATCTGCCCCCGCCTCTCCTCGGCGCGCTCGCTCATCGCCCGGTTCAGCTCCATGTCGTGGAGCCTCGCCTTCAGGATGCGGAGGGCCCTGGCCTTGTTCTTGTGCTGCGACTTCTCGTCCTGGCACTGCACGACGAGCCCCGTGGGGAGATGGGTGATGCGGATCGCCGAGGAGACCTTGTTCACGTTCTGCCCCCCGGGACCGCTGGATCGGTAGGTGTCGATCTTCAGGTCGGACTCGTTGAAGTCCACCTCCACTTCCTCCACCTCGGGCAGAACGGCCACTGTGGCTGCGGAGGTGTGAATCCGGCCCTGGGACTCCGTCACGGGAACACGCTGGACCCTGTGCCCCCCGCTCTCGAAGCGGAAGAGGTCCCAGGCCTCCGCGCCCGTGATCGACAGGATCAACTCCTTGAACCCTCCAACCTCCGACTCGGAGGAGGAGAGGATCTCGATCTTCTGACCCTTCGATTCGGCGAACTTCTGGTACATCCGGTAGAGATCGCCGGCAAAGAGGCTTGCCTCGTCCCCCCCCGTCCCGGCCCGGATCTCGACGATCAGATCCCTGCCGGCGTGGGTGTCATCCTGGAAGAGAAGCGTCTTGATCTCCTCGAGAAGCGCCTCCTCCTGCCCCTCCATCTCGTCGATCTCTTCACGAGCCAGCTCCAGGATCTCCTTGTCGGTCTCCATGGAAAGCAGCTCTTGAGTCTCGGCCTTCCTTTTCAACAGGCTGTTGTATTCCCTGTATTTATCCACGCGGCCGGCCAGCCTGCCCATCTCCTTGAGGGCTGCGGTGTACTCGCTCCTACGCGACATGAAGTCGGGATCCTGGATCTTTAGCTCCAGTTCCTCGTAACGCGCGCACAGTTCTTTCAGTTTGTCCAGCATGGCAACAGGGGGAGGGTCTTCCTCTTATTCTTCCTGCTGTTTCAGGTTGTACTTCCGGAGGAACTTCTCCACGCGGCCGGCAGTGTCCACGAACTTCTGCTTGCCCGTGTAGAAGGGATGGCAGCTGGAGCAGATCTCGACGTTGATCTTCTCGCGGGTGGAGCGAGTCTCGAAACTGTTCCCGCAACCGCAGGTGACGACGCAGTCGAAGTATTTGGGATGAATCTTTTTCTTCATTTGAGCACAATCCTCCAAGGACGCCTTGCTATCGCGCCCTACCGGTATCTTTGAACCGGGTTACCGGTTTTCACCGTAAATACAGAAACGTCACATTTTATCAGCCGTTCATCGAAAATCAATGGGCGGCCCGATTCCCGCTCCAGCGAAAACCGTCTCATCGGGCTTCCAGCCCGTATATCTCCGATGTCAGGGCGATCCGGTCGCCCTTCTTGATCCCACGGGTCGCGAACCAGCCCCTGTTCATCTCGATGGCGAACCGGCACGGCTCTTCCGATCTGTAGCTGACGATCTCGCGAAGGGGTTCCATCTCCTCGATGTTGATGACCGTCCCGTCCTCCCTGAGAAAGGCGATCGACAAGGGTATCCAGGTGTTCGACATCCAGAAGGAGAGGGTCTTCACTCTCGGATAGACGAAGAGCATCCCCCCGTTCGGTGCAAGCTGTTCGCGGTACATCAAGCCCTTTGTCCGCTCCGGGTCTGTAAGCGCCGTCTCCAGAAGGACTTCCACTCCGCCCATGGTGAGGCGCACCTCTTCGGCCCACTTGGCATCCTTCAGAGGCTTCTCCCCGTTGCACCCGACAGGCAGGAGTGCGAGGAGAAGAAGAATCGCGGCGCAACGCAATGTGCGAAACGATCTGTCACGATCTAACATCTGCTTCTTCCTTCACCCACTTGTTCAAGTCTTTGATCATCTTCATGAAGAGCTCCGTCGGAAATCCGACGACATTGTCGAAAGAACCCTCGATCCTGTCCACGAAGCGGTCTCCCGTCTCCTGGATGGCGTAGGCCCCCGCCTTCCCGAAGCATTCCTCCGTGGCGATGTACTCCTCGATTTCATGGTCCGACATCGGTTTCGTGAAGACGCGCGTCACATCGAAGCCGGAAAACTCCTTGCCCGACGGTTTGTGGATCAGGCAGAGGCCGGAGATGACCTCCTGCGTCTTCCCGCTGAGAAAGGAGAGGATCCTGTGCGCGTCCTCGGCCGAAGTCGGTTTGCCGAGCATCGTCTCTCCAACGGCCACGACGGTGTCCGATCCGATGACCGTTCCCCGGGAGCAGCCGGCGGCCACGTGGCGCGCTTTCAGGATGGAGAGCCTTTCCGCCGCCTGCGCCGGACCGGGGAGATCCCCTTCACCGCGGTGCATGACGAGATCTTCATCCACCGAGGAGGGGATGATTCCGAACTCGAGCCCAAGCCTGCGGAGAATGTCCCGCCGCCTGGGCGAGGCCGATGCCAGGATGAGAGGTCTTAGCGAGTTGTGAATCTGCATTTTGAGTCCGTCTCTTCACAAGCGGCGATACCGAAATGCAACAGCAAGAGAAGCGGCCCGGATCATGTCTTCTTGAAAAACGTGCACGACTTGTTCAGGAAGCAATCGGCGCAGGCAGGGTTCTTCGAAAAACAGTATTTTTCCGCGTGCATCACGGTCAGATACTGGAACCGGAGGTATTCAGCAGGCTGGATGGACTTCATGAACTCCTGGCGGGCCACGTTGCTCGACTGGGTCTTCTTCAGGAAACCCATCCTGATCGCCACACGCATCGACTCGGGCAGGACGACGAGCACCTTGGCGCTCTCGTCCACCGCGGGATCCTTGGCCATCTCGAGCCTGAGGATCTGGAGCAAAACCCCTGCAGCCGCTCTGCCGAGCGATTCGTTCGACACGAGAAGCCTTCGAATCGATTCGAAGTCCCTGTCGCCGAACAGCTTCTCGTCAAGGTTCTGGCAGGAGTCGAAAAGCTCCTGGAGAAACCCCTTGGCACGATCGACACGCTTCTCCATGTCCGCGCACCCGAGCGCGTCCAGGGCTTCCATCAGCTCCCTGACCGGCGAGACACGGACCTCGTTCCAGTCGATGAAGCTGCTTTCCAGGATCCTGACGGCCCGGGAAGCCTTCTTGAAATCCCATCCCTGCCTGAAGATCTGGAAAAGGCACTGGCTCAGTGAAGAACCCGTACCGATGGTCTTCACTGCGCCGTACTTCTTCTCCATTGCGGCCAGGATGTTCTTGACTCTGGCCTTCGATCCAGACGCTGCGGCTGCCATGATCTAGGAAATCCCGATCTTCTTCATGATGCTGGCCACGGTCTCGCTCGGCTTGGCGCCCACGCTCAACCAGTACTTCAGGCGGTCCACGTCGATCTTGTAGGCTTCCTTCTCGTCGTCGCTCATCACGTTGTAGTGGCCGATATCCTCGATCGAGCGGCCGTCGCGCCGCGTCCTGCCATCGAAGACGCAGATCCTGTAAAAAGGCCTGTTCTTCCGTCCCATTCTTTTGCACCGGATTCTGACTGCCAAAACTAGACTCCTTTAAAAATTCCAATCTACCTGCGGGAACGTCCTTTTTTTCTACGTTTGCGTTCCGCTTTTTTCTTGTCACGCAGCTTCTTGGCCTTCGTCGAGGCCAGTGTCTTGAGCTTGCCGCTCTCTCCCAGCTTGTCGAGCATCATCTCCTTGTGCTTCTTCATGCCGCGCATGCCCGGCATGAACTTCTGGGCCATCTTCCCCATGACGCCCTGGTTCCCCATCTTCTTCATCATCTGCTGCATCTGGTGGAACTGCTTCAGGAGATCGTTCACGTCGGCCACCGCGACGCCGCTGCCCTTGGCCACGCGGCGCTTGCGGCTCATGTTGAAGAGGTCGGGCTTGAGGCGCTCCTCCATGGTCATCGACCTGATGATCGCCTCGAGACGATCCATGCTCTTGTCGTCCACGCCGGCATCGAGGAACTCGCTGCCCATGCCGCCCGGCAGGTGCTCGAGGATCGTCTTGAGCGGTCCCATCTTCCTCATGCCTTGAAGCTGGAAGAGGAAATCCTCGAAACTGAACTCGGCGCGGAAGAGCTTCTTGACCTGCTCCTCGGCCTCGTCCTGGTCGATCACATCGCGGGCCTTCTCCACGAGGCTGACCACGTCGCCCATGCCGAGGATCCGGGAGGCCATGCGATCGGGATAGAACTCCTCGAACTGGTCGATCTTCTCGCCCACACCGACGAAGCGGATCGGCTTGCCGGTCACGGCGCGGATCGAGATGGCGGCGCCGCCTCGCGTGTCGCCGTCCAGCTTGGTGAGGATGATCCCGTCGAGCTCGAGCCTGTCGTTGAACTCCTTGGCAGAGTTGACCGCATCCTGGCCGGTCATGGAGTCGCTGACGAGGATGGTGTGGTGAGGCTTGGCCAGCCTGGCGATCTCGGAGAGCTCCTGCATCAGCGGCTCATCGATGTGAAGCCTGCCTGCCGTATCGAGGATCACCACGTCGCGGCCCTTGGTGCGGGCCACGGTGACCGCGTTGGAGCAGATCAGCGGGGGAGGCAGCCCCTGCTCGCTGTGAACGGGCACGTCGATCTGCTGGCCCAGGATCTTGAGCTGCTCCACGGCGGCAGGACGCTGGATATCGGCAGCCACCAGAAGGGGATTTCGCCCCTTTCTCTTCATCAGGCTGGCCAGCTTGGCGCAGGTGGTCGTTTTACCCGAGCCCTGGAGGCCGGCCAGCATGATGATCGTGGGCGGAGAGGAAGCGAAGGTGATGCCCTTGTCATCCCCTCCCATCATCGCGGTGAGCTCATCCTGGAAGATCTTGACGATCATCTGGCCAGGTGTCACGGACTTGACGACCTCGTCGCCCACTGCTTTTTCGGAGACCTTCTTGATCAGGTCCTTGGCGACCTTGAAGTTGACGTCCGCCTCGAGCAAGGCGGCGCGGATATCGCGGAGCCCGTCCGTGATATTGTCAGCCGTCAGCCGCCTCTGGCTGCCGAACTTCTGAAAAACTTTCTGTAACGATCCTGAAATCGTGTCAAACATGGATTGTTACCTGTTTCGATTCAACGGAACCGCGGCAGCAGCCTCTCGTTCCGGAATCGCTCTAACTCCTTACTCCGGAGTCGTTCTGAAAACGGTGGACAGACCTTCACCCAGGAAGGGACCATCCCTTGAGAATCGGGTCTTATACCATAGCGTCACGGCCTTTACAAGCAGTGAAATCGGTTCGACCACGACCTTTTCCCCCGGAGAAAAATACCTCATTCCCCCTCTGATCCCGGACTCACTCTCTCGATGGAAGCTCCTATCTGCCGCAGCTTTTCGTCGATCCTCTCGTATCCCCGGTCGATATGGTAGACCCTGTGGATTTCCGTTTCCCCCTGGGCAACGAGCCCGGCCAGCACCAGGGCGGCGCTGGCTCTGAGGTCGGAGGCCATCACCTGGGCGCCCGAAAGCGACTTCACACCGTGAATGATGGCCTGTGAGCCCTCCTTGCGGATCTCCGCGCCCAGCCTGTTCAGCTCGGCCACGTGGATGAACCGGTCGGGATAGATCCGCTCGGTAAGAACGGAATATCCTTCCGAGAGGGTCATGAGCACCATCATCTGAGCCTGGAGGTCCGTGGGAAAGCCGGGATAGGGATGGGTCGTCACGTCGACGGGCCGGAACCGCCGGCAGCCGGTGACACGGATGACGTTGCCGCGCCGCTCCAGCTCGACGCCGGCCGCACAGAGCAGATCGAACACTGCCAGGAGATGCCCCGGCTCGGCCCCCTCCACATCGACCGTGCCGCCTGCCGCGGCGCCGACCATGAGAAACGTGCCGGCCTCGATCCTGTCCGGGATCACCGTGTAATCGCAGCCGTGGAGGCGATCGACGCCTTCCACAACGATCCTGTGCGATCCGATGCCCGAGATCGATGCCCCCATGCTCGTGAGGAACCGGCAGAGGTCGTGAATCTCCGGTTCCACGGCGGCGCTTTCGATCACCGTGACGCCGTGAGCCAGCGTGGCGGCCGACACGACGTTGGCCGTACCGAGAACGGTGCTGCCGAAGGACGATCCCAGGAACACCTCGGTGCCGCGCAGCCGGCTGCACTCGCCGGTGATGTAGCCGTTCCGGATCTTCAGCCCCGCACCGAGGGCGTTGAGGCCCTTGATGTGCATGTCGATGGGGCGTACGCCGAGAACGCAGCCGCCCGGCATGGAGACAGCCGCTTCGCCCCGTCGCGCCATGAGAGGGCCGAGAACGGAGATCGAGGCTCTCATCGTGCTGACAAGCTCGTAGGGAGCCGTGGAAGACGGCTTCCCCTCACCGGCGCGGATACGCAGCACGCTTTCCTCGAAGTCGACCGCCATGCCGAGTTCACGCAGCACCTTGGTCATCGTCACCACGTCGCGAAGCCGGGGAACGTTGCGAATCACGACCTCGTCATCGGTCAGCAGCGAGGCGGCCATGATCGGGAGCACCGAGTTCTTCGCGCCGCTCACGCGGATCGTTCCGTTGAGCTCCCTTCCTCCCTGTATCAGCAGTCTATCCATGAATCTCCTCGTTCTCGTTGGGTTTCCATTCCGATGCCGCAGCCTTTCCGCGACCGGGCAGCACGATCAAGCCTGTTCCATCTCCTGCGCTCTCCACCACTCCTGCCACATCGAGATCTTCTTCTGCCTGTCTGCGGGCGAGGCATCGGTCTCGAATCCCATGTCCTCGTCGCTCAGGACGCAGAGCGTGTTGTCCGCCTCATCGCGCACCTCTGGATCCGCATCGTCGAGATAGGGCATGACCAGGGGAACGGCAGCCAGGTCGCCGAAATGGCCGATGAGCTCCAGCGCTTTGATTCGAACAGAATTAGATCCTTCGAGGTAAGGAACGAACTCCTTCCAGAGGTCAGTGTCGAACTCTGTTCCGCGCAAGGTGCCGCCAACGATCGTGACGATCGTCGTCCTGTCCTTCTCGAGAGCCACCTTGACCAGCTTCTGGAGGGCTTCCGCGCCGCTCGAGCCCATCAGGGAAAGGAGGGTTGCCGCTCTCTTGCAGATGACCGGCGTTCCGTTGATAACGAGCCGCATCAGCTCGTCGATCACCTCGACCCCCATTCTCATGATCTCGGCCAGGGGCAGGTTGATCAGGTCGGACTCCTGGATCTCACCGCTCACGGCCTCCTCGGTGTCCGGGACGGGAATCCGGTTCTTCAGCTGCGTGGGGCACGCGGCACCGGGAACATCGACCTTGCTCCCGGCCTTTTCCTCCTCTTGCTGCTCCGGCGCCAGGGTCTCCTCGAGAGGAACGAGGCAGTCTGCGCACTGTTCGATTCCCGGGTCATATTCTTCTCGGCAACTGGGACAATAAGGCACTGTCTTCTCCTCGATGTTGTTGATCCGATGAAATTCTTTTTTCCGCTGCGGGCCGGTCGATCACCGGGCAAGCATCGGTCCAAGCTGTTTTCCGCCCAGGAGGTGGAGGTGGATGTGGTAGATTTCCTGACCTCCATCCCGATTGCAGTTCATGATGAGCCGGTATCCCCTCTCGTCCACCCCGGAGTCCCTGGCGAGCTTCGTGGCGGCCAGGATCATTTCTCCTGACAGGTTAACATCACCGGTTTCCAGGTCGTTCAGCGTGGCGATGTGCCTCTTCGGAATGATCAGATAGTGAATGGGAGCCAAGGGATTGATATCCTCGAATGCCATAACCTCATTGGTTTCATAGAGTTTCTTCGACGGAATCTCTCCGTTCACGATCTTGCAGAAGATGCAGTCTTTCTCGTGAGCCATCTTGCCTCCTTGAAAATCCGATTAAACGACGGAATGGGCGAAAACTTGATTTTCAATTTTTTTTTGTTAGTCTCTTCTTTTTCTGCATACAGCAGGGAATTCCGATCGTGCCGTGGCCCGGCACGAGAGAGGTTATTCTAAGTTACGGAGAAATCATTTTGAACCAAGATATTGACATCAGCTCAGGGAATGCGGCCGAAGGAATCGCGGAGAAGGAAGTGGAGAAGAGCCAGGAGAAGATCGACTACGCTCAGATCGCTTCGGGGATCTTGAAGAGGCTTCCCAGCACTCTCGAAGACATCCACGAACTGAGGGCCGCCATTTTCCACGATCCCGAGACATGGGAGAAGTTCCAGGACTTCGTCACCTCGGTGCTCGATGAGAGCGAACCCGACTTCGAGCTGAAGTACGCCATCGGACTTGCCGTTCTCGGAAGCTACGAGAAAGCGGAAGAGGAGCTGAAGAAGTTCGAAAAATTCCCGATCGTGGGATGCCTGCTGGCCAGGATCTGCATGGAGACCGGGAGGCGGAAAGAAGCGATAAATATTCTGAAGAAAGTGCACCAGCGCGTCCCCGAGGTCTCGGGGTACCACTTCCTCCTCTGCGAGGCCCTCGAGTCCGGCGAGGATCTGGACGGTTTCAAGAAGGAGCTCGAGAAGCTGGAAAAAGCCCTGCCCGACCATCCCCAGACGATCTACTTCAAGGCCCGGGTTCTCGAAAGGGACGGCGAGTACGAAGCCGCCAAGAGGCTCTATCTCGACGTGATCGATAAGGATCCCGAGCACTCGGGAGCCCTTTTCCGCCTTGCTTTCAGGGCGGATATCGAGCTTGACGAGGACCGTGCGATCGATCTCTATTCCCGCTCCCTGAGGGGGGGCATCCCCAACCTGGCCGCCCTGATGAACCTCGGCGTCCTCTACGAGGATGACGAGGAATACGACATGGCGGTGCACTGCTTCGAGCGCGCCGTTCACTACTACCCGATGAACAAGAAGGCGGCAAGGTATCTGAGGGATGCCAGGGCCAGCGTCGAGATGTACTACGACGAGGAGAAGGAGCGGAAGGAGGACAAGCAGAGCCAGATCCTCATGATCCCCGTATCCGACTTCGAGCTCTCCGTCAGAAGCCGCAACTGCCTCACTAAGATGAACATCACCACTCTCGGCGACCTGATCAAGCGGACAGAAGCCGAGCTTCTGGCCTTCAAGAACTTCGGCGAAACCTCGCTGATGGAGATCAAGGAGATCCTGGCTTCCAAGGGGCTCCGCCTCGGCCTTGTCATGCCCGAATCGAACGAGCTTCCCGAGCTTCCTCAATCCGGAGCGACGGAAGGCACGGGAGACGATTTACTCCTGCAGCCGGTGGACGAGCTCGACCTATCAGTCCGTTCGAGACACTGCCTTGACACTCTCGGCATCCAGACGGTCGGCCAGCTCGTCGATACGAGCGAGCAGGTCCTCCTGACGATGAAGAATTTCGGACAGACATCTCTCAACGAGATCCGCAAGAAGCTTGCTGATCACGGCCTTTCGATCAAAGTGTAAGGGCACGATGCTCGATTCGATAACCGGAGAAGTTGTCAGGAAGGAGCCCTCCGCAGTGATCGTCCGGACGGGCGGGGTGGCCTTCTGCGTCGAAGCTCCCCGCGGCGTCATCGAACGCCTCCCCGAATCGGGCGAGGCCACCCTGGTCTGCCATCTCGCCATGCGCGACGACACGGTCAGGCTGTACGGCTTCGAGACCCTTTTCGAGCGCGAGATCTTCCGCAAGCTCAATTCCGTTGCCGGAGTGGGAGCCGCCACGGCGCTCCGGCTCCTCTCCGACTTCACCCCCGAGCAGCTGATCGAGACGATCATGTCGGACAACGCCGTCCGTTTCCAGAAGGTGAAAGGGATCGGCGCCAAGACGGCCAAGCGGATCGTTCTCGAGCTGAAGGGCAAGGTGGAGGAGCTCGGCCTTATTGCCGGGGTGCACGCCCACGAGACCGGAGGCGCTGCCTCGGCAGGATCCGGGCTGGCCGACGATCTCGTCACCGTTCTCACGGGACTCGGCTATCCACGCGCCCAGGTCGTGGAGGCCGCCACCCAGGCCCTGAGCGAGAATCCCTCGACCGACAACCTCGAAGCGCTGATCAAGGCCGCTCTCGCCATCCTCAGCGGCTGATGCCGTGCTACCGAGCCCGCGCAATCTCCACCACATTCGCGGGCTCGGCATCACGAAATTGAACGCGGCGTTGTGCGAATGTGATGGAGATTGCGCGGGCTCGATAGCAGGCCGCCTAGGACCGCTCGAACAGATAGACGAGATCGGCTGACCGAAAATCGTCCGGCTCCTCGCCTGCGAATCCGCCGTGCCTCTCGCGCAAGACAAGGCCGGCTGACTCCGCGGCTGCGACGACCTCCTCGCTCGTGTGAGGATGGACCTGGAAACGTGACACTGTGCGGACCGGAGGCGCGGCTCCCTCCTGTGGTTCCAGTGAGATGAAGATCACGTCCCAGGGATCGAGTCCCCTGGGCACGAAGCCCTTGAGGAGAAGCGTGCCATCCTCGAGCCTCCGCACGGGCCCCCACGGTTCGTCGCCGCGTCGGGCAAGATTGGGAAAATTGATCGTATGGGCCACGAGACGACCGCCCATCCCGAGTAGGAGGGCCATGTTCGCCAGGGCGGAGGAGAGCTCGCTGCCCGGTATCAAGGCGATGGAATTGCCGAGGCAGAAAACAGCCTCGAAGGATTTTGGTGAAGCTGCCTCGGGCAAGGTGGCGAAGGACGCCGCGGCCCACTCCACGGAAAGTGGACGGCCGCCCCGACCGGCCGACTCTGCAGCCCGGCGGGCCGCCTCGCCGAGCAGGACCGGATCGGGATCGAATCCCTTGACATCGAATCCCTCCCCGGCCAGCGCGATGGCGTGCATCCCCGTGCCGCTGGCCACGTCGGCGATCCGCGCTCCTTCCTTCCCCAACACCAGCGTACCGAGGAGAAAGGGGATCTCGCGGGACAGCCTCCGGTCCCAGTCCACGTACCTGTCGAACAGCAGGGCAGATTCCTTGAATGAGGTCTTGTTCTTCAGGGCTGCACCGTCACCTTTTCAACGAGGGAAACGAGCCATCTCTGGTGAGGCCCGGCGACGTCGTTCTCGATCCCCTGGAAGTATACGGAAAGTCCCACAAGGGAGGAGTTCCCCGAAACGGAGATCGTGTGGAACGTCTCGCCGCTCGCGGGAATCACCCCGTAGAAGAGACGCTTGAAGGGGTAGGCGAGATCAACGGCCTGGTTGATCCAGGGTATGAACGTCCTGCCCGGATTCAGGCCGCAGAGAATGCGATAGGTCTCGCCCGGAATGCCGCTCACTCCGAGATCGAATGTGCTGTTCAGGGAAGGCCGCGTGGTCGCTGCCTGAACGTTGTGCCTCGTCTTCAGGATGGCGGCGGCAACCTGGATCTTGCCCGCACCGTACCGCGTGTCCTTTCCCGGGCTGCCCATGTCCTCGGCCGTCTCCTGCAGGGCCTGGGCGATCTTGCGCGGCGAGAGGTGCGGATTGGCGGAGAGCATCAGGCAGAACGCGCCGCCCACGTGAGGCGTGGCGGCCGATGTCCCGCCGAAGTTGTAGTCGTACCCCCCTCCGATATCAGTCGTGGTGACATAGGTGTAGGCACAGAGGTCGGGCTTCAGCAGACCTGGCTGGCCGTTGCTGAATCCACCGTAGGGATAATCCCAGTAGAGAGGATTCTGGCTGTGCTTGTAGGAGGGATCGTAGATCAGGACATCCTCCCAGGCGGAAGGACCCTGCCCCGATCCGGTGTAGAGCGTGTCGTCGAGATAGATGCCGGACACACCGATGACCGAGGATTGCCCGCCCTCCACCTGGTCGGGATGGATCCACGGTCCTGGACAGTTGCCCGGCGTGCTGATGTTCCACGGAATGGGGTAGACGATCGTGCTGTCGCCCTGGTTGCCGATCGAGTTGGCGTGGATGATACCGGCGGCCAGCTCCATGTCGGCGCAGGTCCGGAACATGTGGTAGTCGGGCTTGGAAAAATCCCACTTGTAGGAATAGCTCGACGTGATCGCATCGGCTCCGATCGCCACGGCATACTGCTGGGCTTCCCAGTAATCGGCCTCGTTGTTGATGCGGGCAATGGCCATCCGGGCGTCAGGCGCCATTCCGGTGGCGATCCCGCCCGTCCCATCGCCGCAGACGATGCCGGCCGTTGCCGTGCCATGCTCGTCCCACGAATAGGGATAGGGATCGTTGTCGTCGGCCAGAAAGTCCCAGCCCATGAAATCATCCACGTAGCCGTTCCCGTCATCGTCCAGGCCGTTGGGAAGCTCGCCGGGATTCGACCAGATCTGGTTGACCAGATCGGGGTGCGTGTAATCAACGCCGGAATCGATGTTGAGGATCAGCACCCCTTGCCCGGTGAAGCCGTTGATCCAGCAGAGATACGCCTGAAGCTTGACCAGGTTCTGTCCGATCGACCGCGGTCCTGACCGCGTCCCGCCCGGCCGTGACGGAGCAGGGAGAGAGGGACGGCTGCCTGACGAGGGGCCGCGATCCTGATAGGCCTTTGCCGGCCGGGCCTCCAGCAAGCCCAGGTAACCCACGCCGGGGAGTCTGGCCGCTCGACGGATCACGCCGCCCGTGGCCTGAAAGCGGACGGCATTGACCAGCCAGAGGATTCTCGGTCGAGTCGCCTTCCCGGCTCCTCGCTGCTCTTTCAGAAAGGCTCGAAGACCGGTCTGCGACGATTCCGCGAAGGCGCGCAGCTGTCCCGCCACCTCGCGGGCCCGGCCTCTTCGCGACAGCCCGGCGAGCCCTCTTTCGAGATCATGGGGCGAAAGACGGTCGAGCATGACGGCATAGACATCCAGCTTTTCACCGGACTCGAGGTCCGCAAGAGCTTTCTCGAGAGCCGGAGTCAAACCGCTCCGGAACCTGGTCGCCCAGTTCCCATCATCCTCCTGGCAGAGGAGAGCATCTGCCGGTCCGACGAGGAAGATGCCGGCTACCAGCAGGATAATCCGAAATCGCCGAAACGGCGGGATGTTCATTCGATCACTCCCAACATCGCTCCCGGCCCGATGCGCCCGGCCGGAAAATCGACCGGATCCTGAGATCGTATCGACAGTCAGGGCCGGGAAATTAATCAATCCAGGCTAATTATATCACACCGTATGCAGGCTGTCCGGCAGAGAACCGCATTTGTGCCCAGCCCTTGTGAAAAGGGCGACAGAGCCTTGATTTTTGAACCCCTTCTGGCGAAGTATTGGGGAGGCGGCAACGGCGGTTGCCCTTCCACTTTATTTCCTTGTTCCGGGAGAACGACTGTTGACCTCCATCATCTTGCTCATCAAAGGATTCCTGATCGGGATAGCAAACATCATCCCCGGCGTCAGCGGCGGTACCTTCGCCTTGATCCTTCGCATCTTCGACCGTCTGGTCAATGCCCTGAAAAGCATCGACCTGGCCCTGATCAAGACGGTTCTCGGATGCCTCAAGAGCCCTCTCTCCGCCGAATCGCGGCAGAAGCTGGCTTCGGAGTGGAAGCGGACGGACGCCACGTTCCTGATGCTGCTGGGCATCGGCGCCGTGGCTTCGATCGTCAGCTGCGCCTGGCTCTTCGACTTCCTGCTGAAGGAGCATCCGAGCGAGACGCTGGCGTTCTTCATCGGCCTCATCATCCCGTCGATCGCCGTGCCGTGGCGGATGATGGAGAAGCGCGGCGCCTTGCAGCTCTTCTGGATCGTGCCCGGTGCGGCGCTCACGATCTGGATCGCCCATTGCGACGTGTCCGGAGCCGGGGGAGATCCGGAGACGCTGGTGATCTTCTTCGGCGGAGTGCTCGCCATCTCGGCCATGATCCTGCCGGGGATCTCCGGTTCGTTCTGCCTGCTGGTCCTGGGGCTCTATCAGCCCACCCTGGAGCACATCAAGGCAATGACCAGCTCCCCCGCCATGGAGTCGGCCACGTTTCTCGGCATCCTGGGTGGCGGCCTTGTCGCGGGCATGGCGGCCTTCTCGCGCATCATGTCGTTCCTTCTGAAGCGCTGCCGCTCCGCCACGCTCGCCTTTCTGATCGGCCTGATCATCGGCTCGTTCTGGATCCTCTGGCCGGTCAAGGACTTCACGGCCGGAACGGTCGTCCGCGATTCGAGCGGTGAGGAGAAGAAGGACATCGTCATTGCCACGGCGCCCAATCGGCTGCCCGGAGACGAGGAGGGCGACTGGTGGCTGGCAGGGCGCTGCCTGCTCACGCTGCTCGTCGGTCTGGGCGGAGCCGCCGGCGTGGAGCGGATCGGAAAAGCGAAGGAGAAATGATCCTGATCGTCGAGGCCGAAGCGACTCAGTAGCCAAGCTCCTTGAGCGTGCGGCGCATCTCCTCGGTGAGCTCGGCCTCGCGCGCTTCTCCGGGAACGAGGCTCCTGTAGATGATATTGAGCTCCTTCACGAGCCGGCTCGTCTTCTCCACGCTCTCTCCGCTCAGGTCGTGCTGCTCTGCCGGATCGCTGTCCAGGTCATAGAGCTCGACCTTGCCCACCTTCCCCTGGTTGTTGAGGTGGACGATCGTCTTGAGGCCGTCGTCGCGGAGGCAGAGGCGGTTCGGGCCCCAGAAGTTTCCCTCTGCCAGAACGGGGCGGTTGCGCTTCCTCGCGCCGCCCTGCCAGTACGGGGACAGGTCGTCGCCGACAAAGGCGGGATCGGCGGCGATCCCGGCGAGCCTGCAGATGGTGGGCGCCACATCTACATGTCGTACAACGCTTTCCACCCTTTTCCCGACCGGGATGACTCCGGGATCGCGGATCACCAGCGGGACGTGGATCAGCTCATCGTACAGGGAGTGTCCGTGCTCGAATCCTCCGTGGTCGAAAAACTCCTCGCCGTGGTCCGCGGTCAGGACCACGATGGTGGAATCGTCGAGCCCCATCTCGCCGATGCGGCGCATGAGCCGCCCCAGTTCCCTGTCCGTGAATGCCACCTCGGCGTTGTAGAGCGCTTCGAGCCTCGAGACCAGAGCCTCGTCCAGCGACAGCGTCCCCTGCCTGAAGGAGGCCACCTCTTGGGGCTGGCCGAAGAGGGGATCGTCCGACTGCTTGTCCTCCTCCATGGCAAAGGTGGAGCGGAAAGCGGCCGGGGCTTCGTAGAGGAGATGCGGATCGAAGTAATGGACCATGAGGAAGAACGGTTCATCGCCGTTCTTCTCGAGCCACTCCAGAGCCGCATCGGTCGTCTTGTCGGCCGTGCGCACCAGATGGTTCCCCTCGTTCGCCACGTAATCCATCTTGTCGAAGCCGCGGTCCATCCGGAAGTGCTGCGACGCGAAGAGCACGTTCACGATGGCAGCGGTCCGGTACTTCGCTTCCTGGAAGCAGTGCCCCATCGTGCGGAAGCCGTCGTGAGCCGTGGTGTAGCTCCCCAGGCGAAGAAAGGCGCCTGCGCCGTGCTGACGCGGATAGGTGGATGAAAAAAGCGAGGCGAAGGACGGGAGAGTCCAGGGGGCGTGCGAGAAGGCGTTCTCGAAAAGCACTCCCTCCGATGCCAGGGAGTCGATGTTCGGCGTCATGCCGGCATCGTTGCCCAGGCAGCCGAGGCGATCGGCCCTGAGAGTATCGATGACCACGAGGATCACGTTCTTCTGCTGACCGTTGGAGCATGAGCCGGGGCCGAGCAGAAGCGCCAGGATCAAGGCCGCGACGGCAAGCGATGCAGGGACAAAGAAAGCAGCGGTTCTTTTCATCTTTTCCTCTTGGATGCTCTCCTTTTTACACCGATCGGCAGGGAGTGACTTCCGGGTTTACAGGCGATCTGTTCCTTCGCCGCATCATATACGACCCGGCAGACGATGGAAAACAGTTCTCTTTATCATTGGAAACCGCCAGGATTAGCATAAGGCATGTTCTGGGGGGAGCTATCAATCAACTGCAAACATATGTTATTTAACAATATAAACGAATTTTACTTTTTTTCTTTCTACTACTTGCGCATTTTGATAAAGTTAACAGTTACTGATTTGCGAGGAATTCGGCACCTAATTTACTCAAACTCAAGGAAGAAAGCGACTTAACGGTTTTTTTCACTGCGGAAATCCAGATACGCATATCAACCCAAGTAGATCCTTTAAAGCTATTGGGAATGCTACTGTTCTTTTGAACTTTTCGTCTCTTTTTCCAATTCTCATCATGGAGGACTCGGTTATGAAGAAAGTTACTCTCGCATTGTTCATGGGACTCTGCCTCTGCGTTTCCCTGGCTACGGCTCAGGTGAACGAGGCGGCTCCCGCAGAGAGCGTCCCCTCGAACGGCTCTCCGGATTACATTGGAGATCTTCTCTATTCCGTTGATGTGGAAACTCCCACGGGCGACGTCAGGATGCTCGGTTTCTGCGACGATGGCAGCCATTTCTGGTGCACAGGTGCCAATGACATGATCACTGCCTACCTGTACGAGTTCGACGAGAACTGGAATCTCCTCAACTCGTTTGTCACCGGTCACACGAGCTGGGCCTGGCGCGATCTCTGCTTCGACGGCGCGTTCCTCTATGCCAGCGATTCCGGTGTGATCGACCAGATCGACAGGACCACCGGAATGGGTACCGGCGTGACCATCCCCTCGCCGGTCATCCCGGCCCGCGCCATGGCCTACGATCCGGACCTCGACTGCTTCTGGACCGCTTCCTGGAGCAGCGACCTCTATCAGGTCTTCCGCGATGGTAGCTACAACAGCTTCGCCAACATCCTGACCGGTGTCTACGGCATGGCCTGGGACGGCCGCGACCCCGTGGCTCCGATGCTCTGGATCTGGTCTCAGGACGGTTCCGGCGCACAGGCAACTCAGTTCGATCCGCTCACCGGTACCTTCACCGGCGTGACCTGGGACGGAGACGCTACCCTCGGTATTGCCGGCGGCGCCGACCTCTTCACCGATCCGGCCAACGGCACAGTCCTGGGCGGCATGCATCAGGGCTCTCCCGATGTCGTGGCCGTCTACCACATGGAAGACGCTCCTCCCATGATTCCTCCCACCATGGACCTCAAGGTCAATGGCGGCGACACGGGCGTCATCGTCCCTGAGGGCGCAAACGCCACCTTCACCCTCGACATCGCTGCCAACCAGAACTTGGGCGACGATGTGGACATCTTCATCGGCGTCCACAAGAGCGGCCGCTTCTTCGCCCACGACGGCACCGATTTCGTGCCTTGGGCCCCGGGCGACGCGGGCGTCTACTTCTCCGGTCAGCTGGCCGACATGAGCGCGACCGTCTACGACCTGCCGGTGCCGCTGGGCAATTACAAGCTCAAGGCGATCATCGACACCAACATGAACGGCATGCTCGATATGAACATGGCCACGTTCCTGCTCCACGACTGGGCCGACTTCACCTGCATGAGCGTCTCGGGCTTCTCCGAGGACTTCGAGGACGGCGTTGCGGACAACTGGGTACCTGATGGAACCCACTGGTTCGTGGACCAGGGCGTCTATGTCAACGATTGCCCCAGCTTTGCGCAGTGGATCAGCTACTACGACTTCGACTACTCTGATTTCACCTACAGCGCTGACATGCGGATGGAAGACACGGGGAACACGAGCGACTACTACTACTTCGGTTTCCTGCTCCGTTCCGACGGCACGCTCTCCAATTGCTACACCATGTACACGATGAACAGCGGCTCCTGCTACGTGTATGCCTATGTTGGTGGAATCAGCACCTACCTCTATGGCGGCTCGTTCCTCAACATGACCACTGGTGTGGGCAACTGGAACAACTTCGGTGTCGATGCCAGGGGTTCGCAGCTCGACTTCTACTGCAACGGCGGCCTCGAGTTCAGCGTGACGGACAGCACCTGGACAACTGGTAAGGTCGGTCTCCGCGGCGAAGGCTCCGGTGTCTACGACCACAACTACCACTACGACAACGTGATACTCTTCCTCTAATGGTCAACCGATCTGATCGGTCTTGACCGGCAACTGATAAAAGCCGCCCCGGAATACCGGGGCGGCTTTTCTTATCCCGAGATTGCCGTCCCCTCGCCATCTGGGTCACCATAACATGATTCATTATGGTCGGTTAAAACCAACAGCGACCCCACAGGAAACGAGACGCCGTGCGCACGTTTTGCAATTCGGTAGTGTCCAGAATCTTTCGCACTTTCTGCACGGCCTGCACTCCCATTTCTTTCTGCCGTAATCGTTTCATATTCAAATATCGCGTGATTCCCCAGCGTGTGCCGAGGATATGCCCGAACCTGGCGTCGACGAGCATCAGCGTTGATTTTCCGTCGGGACAATTGACGACAACACCTGTTCTGCGTCGGTTCTCACGCATGATCCGTTCCAGCGGATTATTCGTTCTGAGGCTGCGCCACTGTTCACTGGGGAAGGCATAAGTACGACAGCGTCTCCTCAGAGCCTTCACGGACGATCTTTGCTGCTTTACCGAGAGTCATCAACTCCGAGTTCAATACGACCGATTTGGACTTCTCACGAGCCGCCTGGTGGTCCTTCTGCGCGTGAATCGCCTTGAGCATGGCAGCCACCATCTTCACCTTGCCTTTCGGTGTCGCTGTGAAGACATTCCTGTAGAAATGGTCGACACTCCGCTGCCATTTGGTCGCGGGAAAGACTTCTCCGATAGATTCGATGAGCCCCGGACAATAGTCCGAGATTATGAGACGGACACCATTCAGGCCGCGGCTCCTGAAATCACGCAGAAAAGACAGCCGGTTCTCTCGGTCCTTTTTCGAGGCTTCGGTTACGCCCTGGACATCGCGATATCCGTCCTGATCGACGCGTCCTCGACCGACGGACTCACGGCGCTTGTCAGCTAGATGATTGACGTTACAAACGGGGAGAGTTCTTCAACTTCGATCTGCTGAAAAGATCCAGCTCCAATCGGCGTTGAGAGCACCGTTGCGGAGTTGTAAAGATGGAATGAGAAGGCCAGCCTCCCGGCGCAGCACCTAAAGTGGTCTGCAAGTTTTTTCACGGGCTCGAGGGCCCAAACAAAAGGAGGCTGACCATGAAGAATTCTACCAAAACCGCCTCAGAGTTCACGTTTGGTTTGGATCTCGGCGACCGAAGCAGCCACATCGTCTGCATCGGGCAGGATGGAAAAGTGATCAGGGAGGATTGTGTGACCACGACGGCAGCTGCACTGAAAAAGTAATTTTCCGCCCACAAGCCGTCGCGGATCGCCTTCGAGGTAGGCGCCCATTCCCACTGGGTGAGGCGCGTGCTCGAGGAGTGCGGGCACGAGACCATCGTGGCGAATCCGAGACAGGTTCTCCTGATCTTCAAGAGCCAGAACAAGACGGACAGGTCGGATGCTGACAAGCTGGCTCGCCTTGCGCGGTTCGACTTACAGCTCCTGTGTCCCGTTCAGCATCGGGGTGTGTCCGCGCAAAAGGAGCTTCATAGCGACGTCCCAGCTCCGCAACGGAGCACTCTACGCCGACCGGAAGGCAACCCTTTACATACCGGTCACTCTCACTGGCTGCCCCCCGAGACAGCCCCCTAAAGCACCTCTTACCGGAGCTTTGCGGATCGCTTCCGCTCTCCCGATGAAAGCGCCGGTCGAGGCGATGCGAGCCCTGCCAGGCGCGCCAAAAAGAAAACAGCCGATCCCGAAAGATCGGCTGTTCTCTTTGTTGTCTCATCAAGCGCCACGGGCTGGATTAGTCCATGGCGTTGAGAATGTCAGGATCGGATCAGTTCATCCTCAGACCATTCGAGCCGTCGAGCGGAGGAGTGGTGAGAGGAGCGTCACTGAGGATCATCTGGAAGTAAGCGGTCATGCCAGCGTAAGGAGCCGGGATCGTCTGATCGTGGATGTACATGTCGGCATTGCCGGCCATGTAGGGAATCTCGGTCATGATCCAGGGGGATCCGGCAACGAAGTTACCGATCAGGCGGGTAACATCGTAAGGGTTGCCGATGTACTGGCTCATGGCCTGGGTCGAGGCAATGAGGTTACCGGCGAGGGAGATGCCGGCCTTGTCGCCCATGAAGTGGACGGTGGCGTTGGCACCAAAGGAACCCTGGACGTAGAGGCTGGAGTCGTTACCCTGGGAGCCGATACCGTAGAAGGTACCATTGCCCTGGCCCTCATTACCCATGAGCTGGCCGGTCCAGGTAGCCCAGTAGGAGCTACCGAACCACCAGGTGCCGTTGTAGGTCCCGTTCGGATAGAAAATGTCGAAGGCGTTCTGGGTACCGTTGAACATCCTGGTACCGAGGGCGAGACCGGTGCTACCCATGGTGGGAACGCTGTTACGGGCAAGGCCGATACCGAAATCGTCGTTGAGCAGGAACTCGTATCCGCCACCTTCGAGGTCATAGGTGATGGTCCAGATCCAACCGTATCCCGGAGGAAGGGTGGGAAGATAGGCGCCATTGGGAAGGGCGGCGAAAAGGAAACCAGCCTGCTGGGTACCAAGGTTGCCCCAGCCAGTGCAGTCATCGAAGTAGAAGATGGAGAAGTCTTCACCGGCGGTATCCATGTTGTTGGTACCGTAGGCGAACATCGCGCCATCGATGACGTGGTGACCAACGGTCGCGGCGGCGAAGTTGGGATTCACCAGGAAATTAGTCGACCAGTCACTGTTGATATAACCGGTGTTCACACCGCTCCACCATGCCGAGATGGAGTTGTTGTCCCAGATCACAGCGCCGGCATCGGGATTGACGCCCTGATAAACCTGGCCGTTTTCATAGTAAGCGTGCTTGACGCCGCCGACCTGGTCAGTGTTCAGGGTACCCTGGCCGAATGCCAACCCAGTAATCGCCACGAACAAAGCTAGAAGTGCAACTCTCTTCATCAGAGATCCTCCTAAAAACGAAAAGTAACAGAGAGGAAAACGCAATACAGAACACCTGCATTGCTCTCGCACACATCTCCCCTGTGTACGAATTTATCTTATGAATTGACAGATCCTATTAGTCTCAATATTGGATTGGAATCAAACAGTTAGGCTGCCGTAGATTCCTGATTCAGATAATCTTTTCTGCTTAAGGAACTCTCTTTATTTGGTTCCTCTGACTTGTAGAGATATTACACCCGATTCTGTGTAAATTACAACCCCAAAATGGAAAAAAATGAGTCCATCCTTCGGGAGTCCCGTAAACAGGGGCCTCCGAGCCATCCGAGCCTGATCGGACAGTCCCCCCTTCCTTTTTGGCCTCCGTTAAAAACCATAAATGCAGATTAGAAGAATCCACATTCGAGGGCAGATATGATATTAGAGGAAAAGAGGAGTCGCCCCGTGGTACCCCGAAATCGCTTCATGTCCTTCGAGCAAGAATCCGAAAATGATGGGTGGCCTCTTTTCCTGTTTTTCCACTGGAAATCAGGCCGCCTGAGCGGTATCGGTGATCTCTCGATCCCCCGCGGAGGCTGGAAGACAAAGGTGACCTGAAAGGGAAGCTCACATGCTTTGCATCACGGGAATCGAAAAAGGGCTCACCGCCCTCAAGGCACGCCTGGCAGACAACCGTCCCGCCCCGCTGCAGGAAATCCGCCTCGACGCACTCGGCAAGCTTCCCACATCATCGGGCTTTTTTCCTTGCGATCCGGCGCGAATCATCGCCACGTGCCGCAGGGCAAAGGACGGCGGGCTCTTCAAGGGCCCCGAAGAAGAACGGATCAGCAGGCTCGAATCCGCCTGCTCCCTCGGTGTTGGATGGGTCGACGTGGAAGCGGATCTGGCGGACTGCTTCGCCGAAAAGATCCGGAAATCGGCCGAACGCTACCACACCAAGCTTCTGCGCTCGATCCATCTCGGCTCCGATGTGGGATCCACGGAGATCCAGGGAGCCTTCACCCTCCTGAGGGGGATACCCGGCGATGCGATCAAGATCGTGATACCGACGAATGATGTGGCGGACCTGGCTTATTTCTTCAAGGCGCCGAAGGACCGGCCGGCCGTCATGGTGGGCACGGGACAGGCCGGGCTCCTCACCCGGGCCCTGCACAGCCGGCTCGGAAGCGCCTGGACCTACATCGCCGCAAGCCGGGAGACGAGCCCTTTTCCCCACATGCCCGATGTCGATCAAGCCGCCCTTCTCGGATTGCCACTCAAGCCGAAAAGCCGCATCTACGTTCTCCTGGGCAACAGCTCGATCGTGAACTCTCCCGGCCTGACGGTCTACAACCATCTCTTTCGCCAGCACGGCATCGATGCCTGCTACCTGGCAGCTGTGACCGATCGTCTCGAGGATGCCTTCCAGGTGCTCTGCAAGCTGGGATTGAACGGCGCCAGCGTCACGATCCCCTTCAAGCCGGCCGCGGTCCACCTGGCCGACGAGCTCGACCGCGATGCGCGCAACAGCGGGGTAGTCAACACGTTATATAAAATGAACGATATCTGGCGCGGCGGCAACACGGACATGAACGCCGTCAGGACCATGGCGGAAAGGCTGGGCGGCAAGGCGGGACATCGTGCCATGATCCTCGGCACGGGAGGATTCGCCCGCGCCGGTGCCTGGGCCCTGGCCGATCTCGGCATGTCGGTCACCCTGCTCAGCAGGACCTTCTGCGAGGAGCCCGGCCCCTGGGAAGACTGCGTCCCGATCAAGAGTCTGTCCGATTCGCCCTTTCACCTGATTCTCAACGCCACACCGGTCGGAGGAGCGGCAGGAAAGAAAAGCCCTGTTCCCGAGAAGGTGAGTCTGCAGGGGAAGGTGGTCCTCGACGGCGTGCTCTCTCCACAGAACACCGCCCTCGTCCGGCATGCCGCGGCATCGGGCGCGCGCGTGGGAACGGGAATCGAGCTCTGGGCGGAACAGGGCTCGGCGCAGTGCCGGCTGCTCGACATGATCAAGACCTCGCCGAAAGAGCTGCTTCAGCTGGCCTGCACGGTGGGTGGGATCACTCCCCCCCCTGACAACCGACGCTCGCGGCGGTCGCAGCCACTTCATCCATGATCCGGAGGAAGTTGCCTCCCAGCACCTTCTTCACCGTTCCGGCGTCGTGCCCCCTCATCAGCAAGCCACGAGTCACGTTGCGGAACATGGAGCAGTCGTTGACCTGATCCACCGGGGCGGGGATGCCGTCGAAGTCCGATCCCAAACCGACAAAATCCGGACCGACAAGGTCGATGACATGATCGATGTGGTCGAGGAGCAGGTCGAGGGACGTCGCTTCGACGGGATACTCCTTCCAGATCCGGCGCACCTCGCGACGTTCCTCGGGAGTGTCCTTGCCGTACTTCTCTTTTGCCGCCTTCCAGAGATCCTCGCGCATCTTCTTGAGCGGGCGCTCCTTCTCCGGAAATTCGGGATCCACGAAACCGCTGTAGAAGACGATCTGAACCACGCCGCCCCGCGCTGCCAGCTCCCTGATCATGTCATCGCTCAGGTTCCTCGGATGGTCGCAGACGGCGCGGCACCCGGAATGCGTCGCCGCGACCGGCGCCTTGGAGTGCGCCAGGACGTCATTGAAAGTCCCGTCAGACACATGAGATACGTCGATCAACATCCCGAGCCTGTTCATCTCGCCAACCACGTCGCGGCCAAAGGGAGACAGGCCGCCGAGCTTTCCCGGCAAAGCGGCCGCCACACCTGACGAATCGGCCCAGTCAAGGTGGAAGGAATGGGTCAGGGTCATCACCCTGGCTCCCAGCCGGAAATAGCTGCGCAGCACCTCCAGGCTGTTGTCGATGATGTGGCCGCCCTCGATGCCGATGAGAAAGGCGATCCTGCCCTCCTGGGCGATCCGTCTCACGTCGTTACCCGAGAGGGCGATCTCCAGCTGATCGGGATGGCTCTCCGCCAGGGAACGGATCCCGTCGATCTTCTTCAGCGCCATGCTGACGGCCCGTTCGGGATGGCCCTCCTCCTGCTTCCCCATGTAGACCGCCATCACCAGGCCGTTCACCCTCCCCTCTTCGAGGCGGGGAAGGTCGACGTGCCCGTCCTTGTTGCGCGTCATGAAGTCGAACCACGGTTCGTCGAGACGCATCGTGGTGTCCACGTGGGAATCGACGAGAAGAGCCTCCCCGTGGATGCGATCCACGAGTTCGTCGGTCACTTTTCCCGCTTGAGCCATCGCTCTTCAGCTCCCCTTTCCGTCACTATCAAAGACGAAGACACGGTGCTTCTCGTGGCCGGCCTCGAGGATGAGCTTGCGAAGAGCCGCGTACGAATCGGGATGGACCACGCCGCTGGCCAGGTCGAGCATGTAGTCGATGACCAGCTTCCCATCGGACTTCTCGCAGCTGATGGCGCACGACCCCCTGTCATTGATCATCCGGACGCCGGACGACTGGAAGAGGAGATCGAGCCCCTCGGGAGTCTCGACGACGAACCTTGCGGTGAGCACCACGGGATGAGGGATGTAGACCGGCGCGCTCCGGCGCGAAGCCGGCTGCCCGAAAACGGGCGGCAGCACCTCGGACACCAGGTCGACCGGATCGATCAGGGTGAGGCGAACACTGCCGTTGGCGCTCTTCTTCAGTGAAGGAGCAGCAGCCTTCAGACAGTAGGAAACTGCGTTCCGCTGCAGATCCAGGATCTTGTGCGACACCATCCTGCCGGCAGGCATCAGCTTTCCGGCCAGTCCGTTCAGGAAGGCGTCGCGCCCACCCTCATCCCCTCTCAGAACGAGGAACGGATTTCCCGGACCGTTGTGATGGACCGTCATCTCCCCTTCCATCGACCGGTCGGCCTTGATGGAAAGCGTTCCGATCACCTCGCAGTTGACGGGCATCATGTTGTACATCACCCGGTGGCCCCTCTCGGTCAGCGCGAGGATGCGGTCCGGGTGCAGGCCCAGGGCGATGTCGCGGCTCAGCGGAGCGCCCGGATCGACGAGAAACCGCCCCTGCGGCAGCTCGACGGAGAGCAGGACGCCTCGCACCAGCCCCTCGGCCGTCTGGGCCTTGAAGAAGCTGCAGTCCGAGATGCAGACGGGAAAGCACTTGATCTTCTCGGCGCGGCAGAGGGCCATCAAAAGCACGGTGTGGTCCTTCTGCGAGGCATAGGCTGTCTCATGGATGCGATCGGCCGTGCGTGCCGGTTCCTCAGTCAGAAGAGCCGGATAATCGACCGAACGGACCGCTTTTCTCGCGAACTCGTGCAGCCTGCGCAGCTTGTCATCGTCGTTGCGCAGCCCCTTGCAGAGATCGGCCGCCTTGGCGGCCATGCCCTGCGCATCCGGCCCGGTGGCTGCGGCTTCGATCTCCGCCACGAGGGCGCTGTACCACGACGTCTCGCTTCCCTTGTCATCCAGCCAGGCGCAGAAGGAGACGCAGGGAAGGAACTCGACCGCCCCCGTTCCGTCGCTCTCCGTGCTGATACCGGGCACCTGACTCATGGCGCAGGAGATGATCCTCGACCTGTCGTTTTCCTCGAGGGTGCAGATCGGGGCTCCGTTCTCCGAGCTCCAGGCGGCCTCGACGCCGGCCGGCAGGCGGAGGGTGAACTTCCGCTCGAGGGTCGTCGCCGGCCCCTGGAGCAGCTCCACGTCGGCAACCCATCTCTTCCGTGCCACCCGGTCCCTCACCGTGTAGTCGAAGTCGACCACGCAGCCGAGCTCGATCCCCAGGAAGGCCACCACGGTCTCCTGCCGGTGCATGTAATCCGGGCAGAGGTCGAGCCCGTCGGGTGTGACCTGGGAAAGGTTGTGGTCGGCCGGCATGCCCGTGGTCTGCACCACGACCGTGCCGTCCCTCTGATAGGTCTTGAGAGAGTTGACCACCAGCTCCTGGGTCTTCGAATCCCAGCCGATCCGGGGATCGCAGACCGCGTCCACCGCATACTCGGTCAGGATCTTGATCACCCGGCGATACCGCCGCTCCACGCGGCCGTCAGGCAGCAGCGTGATTTCCGTGTGGTCGTAGAGGAGGAGATGATCATCCTCGGGGAGATCGCTCTCGCCCGGCGCTTTCCGGATGAGAGCCGCGATATCCACCTCTTCGCCCGGCGCTGCAGCGCCGCCTGCCTGCGGAGCCAGGCCAAGGACCAGGCCCGCAAGAAGAAAGAGCCCTGCGAACAAGCTGAATGTACGATTGTTCATTCCCAATTCTCCTGTTTATCAGCAAGGCGGGACCGCCGAACGGGCCCGCGTATCGACTCCTTGTTTCAGCGGCTCAAGGTGATCGTCTCACCGGTGAAGCTTCTGAGCCCCTGCATCACCATGTAAAGACCGGGATACAGGTCAGGCGGCGTGCACCGTCTGTAGACAGCCATGTCGCACTTCAAGAGAAGAGAGCCGTCCTTGTTTTCCACGCTCGTGGCCAGGTCGCCGGCCTTCTCCTTCATCGATCGCGGCTTGGCTGCATGATCGAGCTTGTATCCGGCCGGGAGGCGGATCGTTTCCTCGGCCACGTGCCGGGCCGCCAGGTAAAGGAAGAGAGGCTGTGTCCGGGTCTCGGAACGGGTCGCCGAGGCAGCACGGACCAGCTGGTTGAGCAGGAGCTGGGCCGCCGGAGGCTTCAGCTCGATACGATCGCCGTAAACAAAAGCATATTCAGGAATTGTGTACTTCATCGTGATCGTGACAGGGGTATCCAGGTCCCTGTAGTCGCCATGCTGCATCGAGACAAGCGTGGCTCGCGGGGAAAGCCTGAGAAGCCATCCTTCCAGGACCCGCGCCACCTCGCGGCTCGCATTGTAGCCCGTCAGGATCCGCCTCAGGTAGGTATCGCTCCATCCCCGGCCCTCGAGCGCCATGACACCCTCGAGCGTCCCGTCCTCCAGGAGCTGGGCGTTGGAAGAGACCCGGATGAGGCAGTCCTCCGGCGGATGATAGGCGATCGACATGCGCGTCTCGCCCTCGGGCGAACCGATCACGTAATGCTGCTCCGCCTCGGCCAGGGACCAGTCGTTCATGGAGAGAGGGCACCAGGTGGGATCGTACATCCCGTACGTTCCGTCGGGCTTCTTCCTTGCCACGACGCAGTGGTTGAACTGGTCCGCCGGGATGTACTCCACCCGGGCCCCGGCCATAGTCATGGCGGCATAGGCCTCGATCCCGGCGGCGCGCATCATGGTGACCAGCATGCCGGCGATGTCCTTGCAGACGCCGGCGCGCTCCTCGAAGATCATCCAGCCGGGGTGGAGTGTGTATCCCTCGCCCTCGCCCATGGTCAGGCCCGAGTAGCGGATGTTGTTGGCCACCCACCGGAGCAGGGCCGTGCATTTCTCGTCGTCGTTGGCGCAATCCTTCACGATCTCGTCCGTCTTGGCCTGGATCGCCTCGTTCGAATCGAACTGGTTGCGGTTGACCTCCTCGAACCAGCGCGACTTCTCCTCCCAGCAGCCGACTGTGGCCATCACCACCTTGGTCACGTAGTCCCAGTTGTCGGGAGCGCGCGGCTCGGGGTGGACAGCGGGGATGTCGCTCTTGCTCCAGGTGTAGTGGTACTTCTCCTCATCGAAGGTCTGGGAGCAGGAGCAGTCGCCGTTGAAGATATCGAACTGCAGGGGACGGTCGCGGATCGTGTGGACCTTGTAGGTCTTCTCCTTGCTCGGGATGGTTTCCTCGAAGAGGATCATGTCGTAGAAATGCCCGCGCATCGGCGGAATGTACCGCTCGTCGCCGTCCGCGTCGCTCCCCTTCAGGTATGCGATGAGAAAGCCCTTCATGTAGGTCTTGACCTCGACCGCATCGCCGACCTCGAGCCTGGGCAGGGCCACGACCTTCATCCGCATCCCCCAGTAGAGCATGTGGGCCGGCTGATAGGCGTCGGAATAGGAGCTGACATCGACATCCTCCACCTTGCCCGAGGCGCGGAAGATCCGGACCGACAGGATGTCCACGAAGTTCGACGTCGGGTCGTAGTCGAAGCGCAGGGCGGCCTGACCGAGGCAGCCCTGATCGTTCAGGATCTTGGTCAGCGTATGGTGACGTGTATGGCTCAGGCCCGAGGCCTCCACATCCACATCGGTGCGGTCGAAGACCCGCACGACGTCGGCGCCGGGATAGTCGGCGGCGCCCCCGGCCTCCGTGATCAGGGCGCGGATCGCGTCGTCGCACTCGTTCCCCGTCGCGTCCTGCGCCTCTGCGGCCGCGAAGCTCAAAAAGAGTACAGGGAGAAAAGCTGCCGCGATCAGGGCGGGAAGCCGCCGGATCGAGGCCGGAAAAGACTGCCTCATGGTTCTCCTCCAGGTTCGAGATCAAGTAATCCGAAATAAGTCGAGGTTCGTCGCGGACGACCATTCGGGTCGAATCCGAATCTGGAGAAAACTATAGCAGCCGGCCGATTTCAAGGGAGAATTGATGCCGCGGCCCGGCGGCTCGAAATGGACGTTCGGAAGGCCGAAAAAAAGAACGCCGGGAATAGTCTTTTTGCTTGATGTTGCCCGTTCAAAGTATAGGGTGCCCCTTTTTGGATCGAACTGAAACTTCGGAAGCCTTGCGGACGTGCCGGCTTCCAGATTTTCCAGGAGGACTGAGAACCATGTCCACTGAAAGAGAAGCGCTTGACTATCATTCGAGAGATCGTTTCGGCAAGATAGAAGTCGTTTCCACAAAACCATGTACAACTCAACGCGATCTGTCGCTGGCCTACACGCCCGGCGTGGCCGTTCCCTGTCTCGAGATCGAGAAGAATCCCAAGGATGCCTTCAAGTACACGGCCAAGGGCAACCTCGTGGCCGTGATCTCCAACGGCACCGCTGTCCTCGGGCTGGGAGACATCGGCCCCCTGGCGGCCAAACCGGTGATGGAGGGCAAGGGGATCCTGTTCAAGCGGTTCGCCGACATCGACGTGTTCGACATCGAGCTGAACACGAAGGATCCGCAGGAGCTGATCAACACGGTCAGGCTCCTCGAGCCCACCTTCGGCGGCATCAACCTCGAGGACATCAAGGCACCCGAGTGCTTCGAGATCGAGGAGGCGCTCAAGGAGACGATGAACATCCCCGTGTTCCACGACGACCAGCACGGTACGGCGATCATCTCAGGCGCCGCCCTGCTCAATGCCCTTCTGCTGGTGGACAAGAAGATCGAGGACCTCCGCGTGGTCTTCAACGGCGCCGGCGCGGCCGGCATCGCCTGCGCCGACCTCTTCGTCGAGCTCGGCGTCCACAGGGAGAACGTGATCATGTGCGACAGCCGGGGGGTTATCTACAGGGGCCGCCCGAAGGGGATGAACAAGTACAAGGACCGGTACGCCCAGGACACGGAACTCAGGACCCTCGAGGACGCGATGCGGGGCGCCGACGTCTTTGCCGGCGTCTCGGTCAAGGATGCCGTGACGGAGGCGATGGTCAAGTCGATGACGCGCGACCCGATCATCTTCGCCATGGCGAATCCCGATCCGGAAATCACCTACCCCGCCGCCGTTGCCGCGCGCAGCGACGTGATCATGGCCACGGGCCGCTCCGACTATCCCAATCAGGTGAACAACGTGCTGGGATTCCCCTTCATCTTCCGCGGCGCTCTCGACTGCCAGGCACGGGCCATCAACGAGGAGATGAAGGTCGCCGCCGTCAACGCGCTGGCCGCCCTGGCCCGCGAGGACGTGCCCGATGCGGTCTGCCACGCCTACGGTGTGGAGTCGCTCCACTTCGGCAAGGAGTACATCATCCCCAAGCCCTTCGACCCACGCGTGCTCCTCTGGGAAGCCCCTGCCGTGGCGAAAGCGGCCATGGAGTCGGGTGTGGCCCGGATCGAGCTCGACATCGACAGCTACAGGGAGTCTCTGGAGAGCCGGCTCGGGAGAGCGCGGCAGGTGGTCCGGTCGGTCATCAACCGCGCCCGAATGGCGCCCAAGAAGATCGTCTTCCCCGAGGGAACGAGCAGCAAGGTGCTTCGCGCCTGCCGCGACATCCTGGCCGAGGGATTCGGCACGCCGATCCTCTTCGGCGACCCGAAGGCGATCGGAGACAAGATCGAAGAGCTGCACCTGTCCGGCATGGAGGGGATCGAGATCATCGATCCCGCCAATCTGCCGAAGCGGGAGGAGTATGCCGACGAGCTGGCCCGCCTCAGGGCCAGGAAGGGTATCACCTACCGCGAGGCGAAGAGCCTGATCATGAATCCCTTCTACTACGCCGCCATGATGGTGCACCAGGGCGATGCCGACTGCTTCGTGGGCGGAGTGACGACCTACTATCCCGACGCCGCCAAGCCGGTGATCGACGTGATCGGGACGAAGGCCGGAGCCAAGCGCCTGGCCGGACTCTACCTCCTCATCTGGAAGCACCGGTTCCTCTTCTGCGCCGACACGACGATGAACGTCGATCCCGATGCGGAAGTGGTGGCGGAGATCGCGATCCTGGCCGCCGAGAAGGCCAAGGAGTTCAACGTGAAACCGCGCATCGCCATGCTCTCCCACTCCAACTTCGGCTCCGCTCCGAGCGAGAGCACGAAGAAGATGGCCGAAGCCGCCCGGATCGTGCGGGAGAAGCGCCCCGACCTGATCGTGGACGGAGAGATGCAGGTCTCCACCGCACTCGACGCCGAGACGCTCAAGGACCGGTACCCCTTCTCCAAGCTGCAGGATGCGGCCAACGTCCTGATCTTCCCCGACCTCAACTCCGGGAACATCGCCTACAAGCTGCTCGACAGGCTCGGCGGCGCCACGGTGATCGGCCCGCTGCTGATCGGTGTCGACAAGGCGGCCCATATCCTCGAGCGTCGCGACGATCCGAGCGACATCGTCAAGATGGCGGCCCTCGCCGTGGTGGATGCCCAGGAGAAGGAAAAGGCGGGATCCTGATCGGAGGAGCGGGAGCGGATTCGGGAACGGGAAGCCGTTGGATCAGTGCAGCACGGCGGTGGAAGGAGACCCCTTCTCTTCGCCGGCCGGCGCCGCTCGCCCGGACTCCTGCCCCGCATGGGGAGTGACGGCCAGGAGAAACTGGACCAGCACGATCAGCACCGCCCCGGTGATGGTGACCACTCCGGGGAGCTCGCCGAAGAAGACGATCCCGTAGCAGAGGGCCAGCGCCACCTGCAGGTTCGACACGGCGCACCCCCGTGCCGCGGGCACCCGGCCCAGGCCCAGGGTCATCAGGACCTGCCCCATGACGGCCGTGAGCGCCAGGAGGACCAGCAGCACCCAGTCGCGCTGCGTCGGCGGAGTCCATTCGAAGCCCGGCAGATCGAGGAGAAAGGCGGGCCCTGTCAGGAGCACGGAGATCGCCGGGAACCAGAAGGTGATGGTGAGCGTCTGCTCGGTCCGCTTCAGGAAGCGCACAAGGATGTAGACGAAGCCTGCCAGCACGCAGCAGATCGAGATGGAGAGCCGCCCCTCCCACGATCCCTCGCCCGTGGGCCCCACCACGAGACCGACGCCGACGAGGGAAAGAGCGAGAAGAATCCAGTGGGCCGCCCTGTTCCTCTCCTTGAGGAGGAGCGGGGCCAGGGTCGCCACCACGAGGGGGTGCGCCTGGAAGATCAGAATCGTGTCCGCCAGGGGGAGGCGCTTCAGCGCGAAGAAGAAGGCGAAGAGCGACGCCGTGCCCAAAGCTCCCCGCAGAAAAAGGATCCCGCGCCGCTTGCCGAGGAGGCTGTGCCCCCTCTTGACGGCCCAGATGCCGATGATGACCGCCATGATCACCGACCGGACGAAGATCATCTGAACCGAGGAGATATCGGCGGAAACAGCCTTGCTGGTGAGCCCGAAGAGGGAAAAGAAGAAAGCCGCAAACCCCAGGATAAGAATACCTCGTCTCTCATCTGCTGCTTGCGGCCGCTTCATGTATTGTTTCCCGGCTCCCGCCTGCCGAGGCCGGGCGCCTGTCAGCTATTTCCGCTCTATCCGATGGAAGGGTACTCCTTGTCCCTTCTGCGGCGGAGAAGGATCCTGGCATCGGCAACCACGCATCCCTCGGGATGGGCGATGAGGGGGTTGATGTCGAGCTCGATGATTTCGCGAATATCCGTGGTGAGCTGGGAGAGGCGGAGCAGGCAGTTCTCGATGGCCACCAGGTCGATGGGCGGCTTGCCCCGGACGCCTTCGAGGACCCTGAAGCCCTTGATCTGGCGGATCATCCTCTCTGCGCTGGCCTTCCACATCGGTGCGAGCCGGAAGGTCACGTCCTTCATCACCTCCACCATGATCCCGCCCAGGCCGAACATGCAGAGCGGTCCGAACATGGGATCCCTGTTGGCGCCGAGGATCACCTCGACGCCCTTCTTCGCCATCTCCTCCACGAGGATCCCCTGGATCCGGGCGTTCGGGACCTTCTCCGCCACGTTGTCCAGGATCGTCCGGTAGGCCTGCTCAGCCTGATCGGCGGGAACGTTGAGGATCACGCCGCCGACGTCCCACTTGTGGATCACGTCCTGGCTCATGATCTTCATGGCAAAGGGAGGGGTGAGCTCCGCGGCGATCTTCTTCAGGGACTTCACATCCGTGGCAAGCCGGTTCTGAAGCAGGGGGAAGCCGTAGCAGCGAAGGAGCTTCGACGCCTCGTGCTGCGTCAAGTAGGCGCTCTCGGTCTTCTCGAGCTTCCTGCAGACGATCTCCTCGGCCTTCTTCTTCTCCACCTCGAACTCGCGGAAGATCCTGTCCGGAACGTTCAGGATCTCGGAGAAGCGGCACATCTCGCCCAGGGTGTGCATCGCCTCCTCGGGGAAGATGTAGTTGGGGATGCCGTTCTGCTTGAGGTAGCGAATCCCTTCCTGGATGAAGTGGCCGCCCATGAAGGAGCAGATCACCGGCTTGTCCGTGCTCTCGATGACGCGGTGCATCGCCTTGGCCGTCTCGAGGATGTCGGTCATCGACTGGGGCGTGAGGATCAGGACCACGGCATCCACGTGGGCGCACTTCAGGACGAGGTTCAGGGCGGCCTCGTACCGGACGCTCGTGGCATCGCCGATCACGTCGACGGGATTGTGCACCGCCGCGGTCGGGGGGAGGCACTTCCGCAGGGCGTCCTGCGTCTTGTCCGAGAACTCGGCCAGCTTGAGACCCGACTTGACGGCCGCGTCGGTGGCCAGGATCCCCGGCCCGCCGGCGTTTGTGATGATCGCCACGCTCCTGCCCCGCGGCAGGGGAACGTTCGAGTAGGCTTCCGCGAGGTCGAAGAGCTCCTCGATCGTGTTCACCCGCTGGACGCCGCTCTGGAGGAGCAGCGCCTCGTAGACGGCGTCCGACCCGGCCAGGGAGCCTGTGTGCGACGATGCCGCCCGGGCCCCTTCGGCCGAGCTGCCCGCCTTGATCGCCAGGATCGGCTTCTTCTTCTCCCAGAAGATCTCGCGGCAGACGGAGATGAACTCTCGGCCGTCGCTGATGTCCTCGAGATACATGCAGATCACCTTGGTCTGGGGATCGTCGCCCATGGCGCGGAGGATGTCGACCTCGTTCACGTCGGCCTTGTTGCCGAAGCTGATGAACTTTGAGAAGCCGAGGTTGTGCACCTCGGCATAGTCGAGGACCGCGGTGCAGATCGCGCCCGACTGCGAGATGAAGCCCAGGTTGCCGTGCCGCGGGATCTTGAGGGCGAAGCTGGCGTTCATCGACACCGTGGGATCGGTGTTGATGATGCCGAGGCAGTTCGGCCCCACGAGGGGGATGCCGTACTCGGCCACCTTCTCCCTGACCATCTGCTCGAGCTTGACGCCCTCGCCGCCCACTTCCTTGAAGCCGGCGGAGATGACGAGCAGGCCCTTGACACCCTTCTTCCCCGCCTCGGCGATCACGTCCGGGATGGCGGGAGGCGGGATCACGAGCACCGCGAGATCGACCTCGTCGTCGATGGACGTGAGATCGGGGTACGTGCGGATGCTGTTGATATACTTGGTCTTAGGATTGACGGGGTAGACCACGCCCTGAAATCCGCCTTCGATGAGATTGACGAAGACCGAATTTCCCACGGTGCCGGGCCGCGTGGACGCTCCGACCACGGCGATGGAACGGGGATTGAGGAGAGGATCGATTTTCCTGGTCACGGTTGTCACCTTTCAACTACCTGGAAATCTGTCTGTCACTAACCGGCCGGGCCGGCCCACACCGATCGAATTTGATCGATATCTTAAAATAGGAGTCTTTGTACTCCTTTCATCTGGATCAGGCAACGCTGAAATCCCGAACGGTCGGGATTTAATCGTTTTTTACCGCCCCTTCCGGGCAGCCCTCCCTGCCGCCTGCGCGCCCGATCTCGAGGGCGGTCTCCCGGCGGAGCGGAGGAAGAGGATCCCGCTTCCCGCCTTCGTCGTCCGAGGACTACTCCTGAACGGCGCGAAGATCGAGGGCGGTGAAATAGTAGGGAATCTCGCTGGCCGCCGACTCGGGCGAGTCCGAGCCGTGGACGGCGTTCTTCTCGACGTCGGTGGCATAGAGGCGGCGGAGCGTGTCCTCGTCCGCTTCCTCGGGATTGGTCGCGCCCATGATCTTTCGAACGCGGTTGATGGCGTCAGGGCCGGCAAGGGTGACGACCACGGCAGCTCCGGACGACATGAAGTCGGTCAGGGAATCGAAGAACGGCCTCTCGGCGTGCACGTGATAGAACCCCTTGGCCTCCTCCTTGGTCAGGGAGACCATTCTCATTCCCAGGATCTGGAGCCCCTCGTCCTCGAACCTGGATATGATCCTCCCGATATGGCCGTGAGCCACGGCGTCGGGCTTGACGATGATCAAGGTTTTCTGCATGGTTTTTACCTCCGTCCATTGCTTCTGGACCGTTTCATTTTCCGGATGCGCCAAAAAGCCGGATTATGCGTCCCCATCTATTTGATTTCCACACACTTTTCTCGCGGAAAAGGACAAAAGTGATACTCTTTGCTTTTTCTCCCCCGTGCATTAAAGTCGAGGCCGTTTTCGGCGCGCAGCCGGGCGTCCGGCCAGTTGGAGGAAAGTTTAGCTATGGACCGTTTCCAGGGACTCATCGGCATCTTGGTGATCGTGGGGCTGGCTTTTCTCTTCTCCACGCAGAAAAGTCGGGTGAAGTGGCGCATCGTCTGCTGGGGCCTCGGCCTGCAGGCGATCTTCGGCCTCTTCATGCTCAAGACCGATATGGGGCAGGCGATCTTCGACAACGTCCGCATCGGGGCCAACATGTGCCTCGACTTCACCAAGGAGGGCTCGAACTTCGTGTTCGGGGCGCTCTGCCCCCTGCCGGAGCCGGAGGAGGAGCCGGCCGCCGAGATCGAGGACGGCGACGCATCCACCGGATCCGGTATTGACGAGGACGCGGCGAAGGAAGCTGAGGCGGAAGGTCCCGAGGCGGAGATGCCGGCCGCCGGTGGGACAGAGGCTGACGCCGACGATGATCCCATCGGCTTCAACCTGGCCTTTCAATGCCTCACCACGATCATCTTCTTCTCCTCGCTCATGGCCGTTCTCTATCACCTGGGAATCATGCAGCTCGTTGTGCGGGTCTTCGCCATGATCATGCGCCGCACCATGGGCACGAGCGGCGCCGAGTCGCTCTCCGCGGCGGGCAACATCTTCGTGGGACAGACCGAGTCGCCCATCCTGATCCGCCCCTACGTGAAGGAAATGACGCGCTCGGAGCTGGCCACGGTGATGACCGGGGGATTCGCCACCATCGCCGGTTCGGTCTTCATTCTCTACACCTCCTACGGCGTCGACGCAGGCCACCTGCTCACCGCCTCGGTGATGAGCGCGCCGGCGGCTCTGATGATATCCAAGGTCATGTTTCCCGAGACCGAGGAGAGCAGGACGGCCGGCACGATCAAGGTGGAGATGAAGAGGGAGACGCTGAACATCGTCGATGCCGCCGCTTCCGGCGCCGCCGTGGGCGTGAAGCTGGCCATCAACGTGGCGGCCATGCTCCTCGCCTTCGTGGCCCTCCTGGCCATGATCAACTGGTTTCTCGGCCTGGCCGGCGAGGGGATCGACCACCTCTTCTCCTGCGACTTGTACACCGACGAGAATCCCCTCTCCATGGCCATGATCTTCGGATGGATCTTCAGCCCCCTGGCCTGGTGCCTCGGCGTCTGCCCCGATGACACGATCCGCGTGGGAGAGCTGATCGGAACGAAGATCAGCGTCAACGAGCTCGTGGCCTACGGCGAGCTGAAAGAGATGATCGCCCCGGACAACGTTCACAGGATCACTGAAAAAAGCAAGGTCATCGCCACCTACGCCCTCTGCGGCTTTGCCAACTTCTCATCGATCGCCATCCAGATCGGCGGGATCGGCGGGCTCGCTCCCGAGCGGCGTCGAGATCTGGCGCGGCTCGGCCTGAAGACCATGATCGGAGGCGCCTTCGCCTCCTTCACGACAGCAGCCCTGGCTGGAGTGTTGATCTGAACCGGAAAAACAGGAGACGACCTATGAGCGGAGAAGAGATGTTCGAACGAGTGCAGCGCGTGGCGGAAACCATCACCAGGGCGTTCGATCCCTGCCCGAGGACGGCCATGGTCCTCGGTTCCGGACTGGGAGGGCTGGCCTCGTCGCTCGAGACGCCTGTCCACCTGCCCTTCGACGAGATCCCCGGCTACCCGGCCGCCAAGGTCGAGGGGCATGCCGGCAGGCTGGCCGGGGGGACGCTGAACGGCGCGCCGGTCCTGCTGCAGCAGGGCCGCGTCCACTACTACGAGGGCCACCCCATGGAGTCCGTGGTGATCCTGGCGCGCGGTCTCGTCCTGGCGGGCGTCCGCGTGCTGATCGTCACCAATGCGGCCGGCGCGATCGATCCGGACCTCGGCCCGGGCGACCTGATGCGTATCACCGACCACCTGAACCTGATGGGCCGCAATCCCCTGATCGGTCCCCATCATCCCGGATTCGGAGAGCGTTTCCCCGACATGTCGCGGGCCTACGGGCCCGAGGTGGGTGAGATCCTGGACAGGGCGGCCGCGGCGAAGGATCTGACGCTCCACAAGGGAGTCTATGCCGCCTTCTCGGGCCCTTCCTACGAGACGCCGGCCGAGATCCGGATGGTCCGCACGCTCGGCGCCTCGGCCGTCGGCATGTCCACCGTCCCCGAGGCGATCGCCGCGACCCAGATGGGAGCGCGGGTGGGAGCCATCTCGTGCATCGCCAACTCCGCCGCCGGGATGAGCCACTCGGGGATCTCGCACGAGGAGGTTCTCGAGGTCACTGCCGAGGCGGCCAGGAGGCTGGCCGAGATCCTCATCACCGCCCTGCCGGACCTCGACGCGCTGGCCGGGCGCTGACGTTCTTCGCGCCGGACACCGCGTTCGAGACGGGCCTGAAGTGAGCGGCCGGGAATGGCCGATATCTGGGTCAGGTCTGCGCCCCGTTTCAACGCGCCGGCGTGTCAGTGAGGATCTCTTCGAAGGAGCGTCATGCAGGGGATCAAGGAAGCGGTTCTGATCCTGGTGTCCACCATCGCCGCCGCGGCAATGATTGCCGCGCTGACCACGTCCCTCGTCCTTCTCATGACCGATGGACAGGAAGCGGAAGGGCAGATCCCCGCAGCATCCCCCGTCCGGCCGGTCGCATCGAAGAGATCCGTCCAGCCCTCGAGCGCCATAGAGGAGGCACCCGAGAGGGAGATCGTGTCCGCGCCTCCCTCCGCGGCGGGCGAGGCCGAAGAGGCAGGTCAGGATAGGTCGAAGCCGTGGATGTGCGGCCTGGCCGGCATCTCGATCCGGATCGTCGAATACCCCTCCCTCGAACCGGCCCCTTCGGAGCGGTTCTCCTTGAAAGTGGTCCGCAACGGCACCCCGATCCCCCTGGATCCGCAGCTCCTCGACGGGACGGGAGCGATCCGCTTCGCGGACATCGAGCCCGCCTGGTACCGCTTCGAGGCCGTCGACGCTCAGGGAAAGGAAGGGAGCCTCACCGTCCGGATCGATCCGGAGGGACAGATCGAAAGGCGCCTCTATGTGGGCGACCCGCTGCCGATCCGCGTGAAAGCGCTCTCGAAAGCGACAGGCGAACCCCTGCCCGAAGCGGCCATCGACATCCCGAACCTCGCAGGCAAGGGAGGCACGGATTCGAAGGGCCTCTACAGATCGAAGAGGCGCGTCCCCATCGATCCGGGGCTTGCCGTTCAGGTCACCTGCCGCGATTTCTATTCGACCTGCTTCTTCCCCTTCTCGGAGAAGAGGATCCGCTCGAAGAGGGCCGGCATCGCCACCGTCGCTCTCGAACCTTTCGAGGGCTCGGGAGGTTTCTCCGGCACGGCCGTGGACGGGAACGGAACGCCCCTTCCTCTCTGGACTCTCCGCCTGCATCCCGACGGCGGCCGGACCGGGACGACGGACGCGGTCCGCTTTCGGGAAACGATCACCAGCAGCAAGGGGGGATTCCGGTTCACCGGTCTCGCTGCCGGCCGCTACCTGCTCGAGGGAACGATGCAGGCTTGGGCCGCCGCGTCCCGGCCGCGTTTTCCCACCCTCTTTCAGCAGGAGATCACGATTCTCGAGAACAGGGAGGTGGAATCCGGCACCCTGGTCTGCAGCCTCCCGTTGATCCGCATCAGCGGCGTCGTCCGGCGCGCCGGCACGGGCAAGCCGGTCGCCGGCGTCAGGATTGTCCGATCGGGCGCGCCGAGCGGCGAAAAAAGCGCGGCTGCCGCCTCTCCCGTTCAGGAGCAGGCCTTGACCGATGCAGCCGGATTCTTCGTTCTCGAGGGCAGCTTTCTGCCTGCCGAAGCGGAGACGATCCTCTTGAAGGAGGGGCTGCGCCTCGCGGTGCCGGGAGAGGAGGAGCGCCTCTTCCGCGAGGGCCGCGGCGCCGGCGTTCCGGGGGGCATGATCTCAGACCTCCTGAAAGGCATCCCCATCACGATCTCGATTCCCCTGCCAGGGATGATCACCGTGACGGGAACGGTCAGGGATGCGTACGGAACCCCGCTGGGCCAGGTGCTGGTCGAGGCCGTACCGCCGGACGGATCGACGGATAGGCGGTTCCGGGCGCTCACCGGCAAGAGCGGCGAGTTCGCTCTTCACGGCCTCTTTCCCGGCCCCTGGGCCGTCAAGGCCCACATCCCCTCCGCTCCCCTGCAGCGAAGAACCCTCTCCCTTTCCGCGGACGGCGCCGCGGAACCGATCGAGTTCAAGGCACTCGGCAGCTGCACGCTGGAAGGCTGCGTGGATCTCAACCAAGCGCCCCACTTCCCCTCGATCTCCATCAGGGGAGACGGCTACCGGATCGAGGGCATGAGGCTGCCGCAGGACGGCCGGTTCGTCTTCTCCTTTCTACCGGCCGGAGAAGCGGTCCTGACCCTCGAGAGCCACACCAGCCGGCGGCTCGAGGAGAAGAGCCTGCGGATCAGGACCAGGAACGTTGAGCTGCGCGAGGGTGCCACCGTCTCCGTCGCGTTCTGAGGATCGTTCCCCGCCCGACTGCCGGACCGAACCGGAAAGCCCCCGGTCGCCGCGGCTGCAAAGCTCACCGTCGCCGCGGCTGCGGGAACGGGGGAATTCAGAACCTGACGGCTCTGCCCGTGGTGGCGCTGCGGCGCAGCTTCTCCTGCCAGCGGACCGTTTCCGCTCCTTCCTCGAGGCTGCAGAGAGAAGAAGGCTTCCCTTTCCGGACGCACCGGACGAAGTGATCGAGAATCCCCTCGAGAGGGCTCGCCGTGCCGGGCACATCGATCTTCCCGGTTCCCCCGTCGCTCGTCACGAAGCCATCACCGCGGAAGGCGACCTCCTTCCTGTGGAGAAGCAGCTCGCTGTCCTGCCGGAACTCGACGATCCCTCCCGATCCGGCCACGATGACCCGGCGCTCCTTCGTCGGGGAGAGCCAGGAGAGGAAGACGTCGGCCGTCACCCCTCCGGTGAAGCGGATCGAAAAGGTGCAGGCATTGGCCAGTCCGCGCTTGAAGCTGCACGTCTTCGAGCAGGTCGCGCTGACCGGCCGCCTCGCCGCGAAGAGCCGGCGGATGATGTAGACGTCATGATATCCGAGATCGGACAGGGTGTCGGAATCGTGCCTGAAGAGGCCGAAGTTCGACCGGAGGGAGAAGAAGTGGAGAGGCTCGCCGATGGCATTTTTCCGGATCATCTCGTCCATGCGCTGAAAATGCCTGGAGAGCAGGTAGATGTGGTCCACGACGACGATCACGCCGTTCCGGCGGGCCTCCCTGGCCAGCTGATCGACGTCGCGCGACGAGAGGGCCGGCGGCTTCTCGAGGAACACGTGCTTGCCCGAGCGGATCGCCTCCAGGGCCAGGGCATGATGGGTGCCCGTGGCCGTGGCGATGATCACGGCATCGATCTCTTTCCGGCCGAAGATCTCGGCGGGCTCCCTGGTGAGAAGGATGTCGCCCGCCGGTGCCAGGCTTCGCAGCGATGCGGGCTCCCTGGTGTGGGTGGCCAGCGCCGCGAGTCGGGTACCCGCGACGTTCCTCAGGTTCTTGAGCAGGATCCCGCCCCAGTAGCCCGAGGCGCCCAGAAGTCCGATGTTCACTTTCCTGGCGATGGCTCTTCTCCTTCAATCGTCACGTCAATCCCCACGTTACCTCGGAAGGCGCGGCCGGAAAAAAGAACCTTTTCCGGGTAACCATCCTCCTTCTTCTTCGACTGGACATGTGGACGCACGAACCGGTTCCGGATCAAGAATGGAGAGGCTCATGTCCAACTTCGCTTTCATTCCTGCGCTGGCACTGGCCGCACTGGTCGTTCTCGCACCATCGGAGTCCAATTACAAGCGCGTCATTTCTCCGGACAAGGTCAAGGAGTTCTACGCCACGGCCGGAAAGCCCTACATCGGCAAGCGAGTGCACATCCACCTGAGCTCCGAGACGATCACGAAAAAGGGCAGGGTCCTGCATCTTCCCGGCGGCAGGCAGGCCCTCACCTTCGACAATCGATCGGTGCCGCTGCTGATCAACAGGAAAAACGTCTACTACAAGAGAATGATGCGAAAGAAGAAGCTCAAGGGGCTGCTCTGCATCAAGGGCCGCGTCCTGCGGCCCGATTGGGATCTCAAGGGACGCTGCCACCTCTACGTGGATAAGATCAAGACCTTCGGCGGCAAGCTGGACAAGACCCGGCGCGGTAAGAAGTCGTCGGCTCTGACAATGGATGCGTCGCATCCTGGCACGGCCGCTGCGGCGCTCGAATCAGGAAAACCGCGGACTCACGGAAGGAGAGCGATACTCGCTGCAGCCGGCACAGAGTGGCGGCAGGTTCCCCGATACGTGCCGTTTCCGGAACAGGCGCATCTGCCGGCTGTTGAACCACTCTCTCGGCATGGCCTCCGCGATGTTTCCGAGGATGCCTCGGCCCAGGGGATCGGCGCAGCAGACCGTGACATCGCCGTTGGAAAGGACCACCAGAACGCCGCGCCAGAGCTCGCGGCAGGCGTTGCTGCGCGGCGCCTCGATGAAGCGCGGAACGAACTGGAGCCTGTCGGCCGTGCCGGAGAAGAGCTGCTCGAACTCCCTCATGTACGGCTCGGTCTTTTCATCAACCACCATGGACACATCGAGGGCGCATCGGCTCGACAGGCTGTCGCGGAGCTCGCGGAACAGGCGGATGTTGTCGAAAACGGTCCCGGAATCCACGCCTCGGATCGCCGAGTGCGACCGGAAGTCACCGTCGAACGACACGGTCAGCCGCTCGAGACCGGAGCGCAGAAGATCGCGCGACATCTCCTTGTCGAGAAGCGTGCCGTTCGTTGTCAGCATGACCCGCACGCCCTTCGTGTGCGCGTACTCGATGGCCGGCAGAAGAACGGGACTCAGAAGAGGCTCGCCCCACTGATAGGGAAGCAGAATCCTCAGGCCAGGAGTTGCGTCGAGAATCGACTTGAAGGTGCCTAGGTCCATGTCCGACTCGGGCCGGCCTCCCTGCTCACGGCGCGGGCAGATCGAACAGCTGAGGTTGCATCGGTTCGTCAGCTCGACGTTAAGGGCCGTGAGGCGGAACGACCGGGAAAGGCCGATCCGGAACGCCGCCTCGTTGAGCGCAGCGGCCGGAAGGTCGCCGAAAGTCGGATACTTGATCCTGATGATCTCCGCCTGATCGGGGCGATGGAGGTATCTCCTTGCCGCCAGACTGCAGAGCCAGCGCATGGTCCGGCTTTCTTTCACGACCTGCTCCTTCATTTCAACGAGTCATCATATCTCTATAGCGCATCATTCTCCACAGGCGGCAGGGCGAAGCTTGAAATCTACATCGAAGCACTTTATCTACAGCGTGTTGACAGGCCGTTGATAAAGTGCTTCGAGTCCGAGATGCCCTCTTTTCCGCCGAATCAAGACACCGAACCGCAGGCGAATCGATGGATTCGTTGAGAATTCGGCAACGCCGAGTGGGCAGGAAAGAGGGCATCTCGGGCCGAATGACTTTGTCACCGGTCTGTCAAGTTACGCGTGCGAGACGACGAGCTACATGTATTATGGGGCAGACGCCCCCTTTTCCAGTAGGCTGCCTGATTTCTTTGTAATGCAAAGGAACGGATTCGTGACGGAACGGGTGATCGAAATCCTGAAATTGGTGGATCGCTGGATCGGGATCCCGCTCCTCTGCATTCTCGCCTCTTTCAGACGGCTCCTGTCCGCTCTTCTGCCCGCCCGTTCCGTGACGGTGAAGACCATCGTCATGGTCAAGCTCTGGGGTGTGGGCAACCTTGCCATGATCTTCCCGTTGATCCGGGCGGTGAAGCGCACGCATCCGCGAACCCGGATCGTTTTCCTGACCACCGAATCGAATGCCGGACTTCTTCGCTCTCTTCCCCTGCTCGACGATGTTCTCGTCCTGAGGACCCGTTCCCTGGGCACGATCATCTGGAGCCTCGGCCTTGCGGCCTTCAAGCTCAGGCGGCTCAAGCCGGATCTCTATCTCGACTTCGAGCAGTTTCTTCGCATCTCCGCCTCTCTCGGCGTGATCTCCGGAGCCAGGCAGATGGTGGGGCTCGAGACGCCGGGACAGGCCCGCGGCTGGATCTATCACGTCAAGGTGCCGTATCGCAAGGACAGGCACATGACGCGCACCTTCAGCGACGTGGTCCGATCGGCCGGCATCGACACGACGGAGTGCCCCTCGCTCGAGGTACCGCGCAGCGACGAGGCCGCCCGATCGGTGGAACGCTTCCTCGACAGACTGCCGGACAGGACATCCCCCCTCGTGGCGCTCCACCTCGGATCAGGGGACAACTTTCCTGCCAGGAGGTGGCCCGTGGCCCACTTCGCCCGGGTCGCCGAGAGCATCCATCAGAGGTTCGGGGCCTGCATCGTGCTCACGGGTATCGAGGCGGAGCAGCACCTGGCCGACGAGTTCGCTGCGCAGTGCCGGGTTCCCTTCGTGAGCAGCATGGGAGAGTTCAACCTGCTCGAATTCGTCGAATTCCTGGCCCGCGTCGATCTTCTGATCACCAACGACACGGCGCCGGCCCATATCGGTTCCGCCCTGGACCGTCCGCTGATCGCCATCTACGGTCCCAACAGCCCCGATCTCTACGGCCCCATCAACGAGAAGGCCCGTGTCTTCTACAGCCGTCTTCCCTGCTCCCCCTGCATCACGAACCTCAACGCCAAGACGAGCCGGTGCCGGATCCCCTCGTGCATCACCAACATCCGCCACGGCGCCGTGGCGGCGGCTGCCGGCGACCTGCTTCGGCCTCTGGAGAGGGGAGAGGCGGCACGGAGGGCGGTTTCGTCATGACCAGGCCAATTTTCGGTCTCATGAAGGATATCGCCCTCCTGAACCTTGGGCGGAAGTCCCCCTTCCGGATCACCCTGATGGTTTCGGAAACCTGTCCGCTGAGGTGCGCCCCCTGCGGCATCTGGCGGAAGGAGGATCCGCGCGCCCCGTCGCTGGATCGGCTCGAGCGTTTCTTCGAGACGAACAGCCGTTTCTCGTGGATCAACCTCACTGGCGGCGAGATCTTCTCGCGGACCGACGTGGCCGAGATCTTCCGGATGATCGCGAGAACCCAGAGCCGACTGGCGTTCCTGAACTTTCCCACGTCAGGTCAGCATCAGGAGCGGATAGTCCGCGACATCGATGAGGGTTTGAGCGCCGGTCTCGAGAGGATGGCCGTCACGGTCAGCTTCGACGGAGGCGAGAGCTCGCACGATCGGGTGAGAGGAATGGCGGGAGCCTTCGAGCGGGCCCGGCGCACCTGGCTCGCCCTGAGCGAGATGGCGTCTGCCTCGCAGGGCCGCCTTCAGGTGGTTCCCGGACTCACGCTCTCGGGCGAGCTCCTTCAAACGAGCTCGACTCCGATGCAGGACCTCGTCCGCGACCTGGAGCTCGAGGGGATCCACAAGATCCACCTCAACGTGGCTCACTCGTCGGACCATTACTACGGACCGGACTCGACGGCTCCGCTGCCGCACGACAGGATCCGCGAGCTTCTGCACGAAGCCGTCGTGAGCCGCCCCGGCAACAGCTCGCTGATCAACATGATGGAAAAAGCGTATGCCGGCCTGGCGCCGGAATATCTGGCAACGCAAAGGCCGCCGATCCCCTGCAGGGCTCTGGATGCTACGATCTTCGTCGATGCCGGCCTCGATCTCTTCCCCTGCACGATCTTTCCGCGGAACCTGGGGAACGTGGCGGAGCACGGTTTCGACCTCCGCTTGATGCAGAGAAGCGCGGCGTGGCAGAATACCCGGAAACAGATCGCCGCCGGACAGTGTCCGGGATGCTGGACTCCCTGCGAGGCCTACCCGTCCATGCTCGGCAGCCTGCTGCGTCCGCGGTTGTTCAAGATCGCGGGGCAGGTGATCAGACGATGAGGAGCAGCCTGTTGAGACGTTCGCACATGGAAGCCCTGAAACGTCTCGTCCTCAAGCGGCCGCGGCCGCTCCGTCTCGCTTCCGTTGCGATGAAGGGCTTGCTGGCGCGGTTCGACGGCAGCCTCGGCTTCCGTCCGGCGCCGATCCTGGCCACGGTGATCGCCACCCGCCGCTGCAACCTCAAATGCTCGTTCTGCAACGCGGTCTCGAAAGACGGCCGGGCGGCCGGAGACCAGACCCGGCTCCTCCCCCTCGTGGCCGATCTGGCCGACGCCAGGGTCGATGCCGTGGGCTTCACCGGCGGAGAACCCCTCCTTCATGAAGAAATCGAGGAAGCGATCGGCCTGGCCTCGGAACGCGGCATGGTGACCCATCTCAACACCAACGGCACCCTTCTCACCGAGGAAAGGGCGCTCCGCCTCTGCACGCTCGGCCTCGATTCGATCAACATCTCGATCGACGGCGCCTGCGAGGGGCTTCACGACGACATTCGCGGTCCAGGCTCCTTTCAGAGGGCTCTTGCCGGAGCAGACGCCCTGATCCATCAGCGGGAAGCCGTCGGCTCCGGCGTGCGCGTCCGGTTCGTCATGGCTCTTTCGGAAAGGAACATCGCCGAGGCGCACGGGCTCCTGCTGCTCGGTGAAGAGAAGGGCGTGGACGGCTGCTCCTTTCTCCCTGTTCATCCATCCGGATCCGCTGAAAGGGGAATGGCGCCGGCCGCGGCCGGCTTGCTCGATCGGGCGGCTTCGCCCCTTCTCGACAACTCGCAGGCCTACCTCGATGGAATCCGCGATTTCCTCGACGGGAAAAGCATGCCAACGAGGTGCTCCGCACCGCGGACTTCGATCGTGATCGATCCCGAGGACCGGATCTACCCCTGCGTTCCGGCGGCGGCAACGGAAGGGGAAGCTGATTCGTGGCAGCCGGGGAACCTCATGGAGGTCTTCAAGTCTCCCAAGTTCAAGACACAGCCGGCGGCGAGCCTCTGCTCGAACTGCTGGTGGAACTGCCATCGCGAACTCGACATCACCCTGGGAATCCTGTGAAGCGGACGGTAAAGAGCAAGAAATATCTCCTCGCGGCCTGCCTCGGGCTGGCCCTGCTCGTCGTGGCCGCTTTCTGGCCGGCGTTCCAGGCCGGCTTCGTCTACGACGACCACCGGTTCATCCTCAACAACAGCTTTCTCGACGACCCCATTGACTGGAAGGCGCTCTTTCTCGATCCCCGCGTCACGTCGTCCGATCCTGATCCCGACATCTACCGTCCTCTCTGCACGCTCTCGTTCCATCTCGAGCGGAGCCTGGGAAACAGGCAACCGCTCCTGCACCACGTAACAGGTGTCGCTCTCCACATCGTCAACACGCTCCTTGTGCTGTGGCTGCTCCTTCGGCTTCTCGCCCATGTCAACCGATCGGAAGCGAATATACTACCGGCGTTCATCGGTGCCGCCCTGTTCGCGGTCCACCCTCTCCAGGTCGAATCGGTGGCCTGGATCTCGAGCCGGGGCGTCCTGCTGTCCGCCCTCTTCTCCCTCGCCGCCCTGCTTCTTGCCTTCGGCCGCAGCGAGCCCCAGGCCGGCTCTTGCGATCGGAGGCCAGGCCTCGTCGTTCCAACCTTTCTGGCGGTCGTTCTCTGTCTTCTCTCCTGCCTCTCCAAGGAATCGGGCGTGATGACCGGGGTGTTCATCCTCATCGGATGGGCCGCACTGCCCGGGCTGAGAAACAGGAAGGTCTTCTGCTGCGGCTGCGGCGCCGTAGCGGCGGCCCTGCTCTTCATGGCCTTTCGTTCCCATGTGATGGACGGACCGATCCACCAGGTCGCCCCTCACGGCGGGGACAGGCTTTCCGGCGTCGCCTACGGGGGATACGGATGCCTCTACGAGATCGGCCTCATCTTCCGTCCCTGGTTCCACAACCTCGATTACCAGAACGGCTTCTTCGACGACGTGCCTCGCAGCCTGGTCGTGCTCTGCGCGGCGCTCTACCTCCTTCTCCTCGTGCTGGCCGCGGCGGCGATCCGCTTCTTCAGGCTGCCGGCCCTGGGAGTTCTTTTTCTTGCCGCCGCCCAGTTCCCCACATCCAGCATCGCCGTCACGCTGAGAAGCCTGGTGAACGACAGGTATCTCTACGTGCCCCTCGTCGGCTTCGCTCTTATTGCCGCCGGTCTTTTCGCCGCTGCCGCTTCGAAGCCCAGGCTGAACAGGTTTCTCCGCTATTTCCTGCTCGCCGCATCGGCCTGCCTGATGCTGGAATCCTTCGACAGGAGCCGGGAATGGATCAGCAGCCGATCCCTCTGGCAGGCCCTTGTGGAGACCCGCCCCGACTCGCCGCGCGGCCGAAACGGCCTCAGCGGCGCCTTTCTTCGCGAGCAGCGGTACGACGAGGCCCTGGAGCAGGCCGTGATCGGATACGAGTCAGCCGGCTTCGGCACCTCGGGGAGGATGAACAACCTGTTCAAGGCGGCACGCGCTCTGATCGCACTCGAGCGAAACGAACAGGCGGAGAGCCTGCTGGAGCAGCTGATCGCCGAAGCGGAGTCGCCGTACCGCGAGGAGAACTTCCACCACATGACCGAGGCGTGCCGGATTCTTCTCGATCTGAAGATCGCCCTGAAGAGGGAGGACGATCTGTTCCAGGCCGCGGAGAGGCTGCTGCACCACCACGGCGAGCTTCCGGACTACCTGGATCAAAAGATCCGCGACTCCCTCGACCGGGACGGCTGATTCGATGTTTACATCGGCCGGTTCTTGAAGAGAATAAAACCCGGAGTCGTTAACTACGTTGAGGTAAAACGGAACCTTTGAACGGAACCGGATGAGGACGGCCTCGATGACGATGAGCGGACCTGTACCTGGCAAAGGAGTACTCTCTCACCTGTCGACGGCAGGCCTCCTGACGATTTTCGCGGCGGTCGTCCTTTCCGTTCCCGCATCCGCAGCGTCGCCGGATGAAGGCGATCGGCGATCCTCTCTCGTCGCCTCGCCGGAAAAGATCGAGCTCGGTACGATCCTCTGCGGCGAGGTGGTGATGCGGCGGATCACTCTCCGGAACGGATCGAACCGGGCCTTCTCTCTCGGCGCGATCCGGTTCACCTGCGGCTGCGCCATCCCCCTCATCACCCTGCCGAACGGAAAAACAAGAACGCCCCGCCGGGGAGACAAGCCGCCCATCTGCACGATGAAACCCGGCGAATCGGTGACCGTCGAGCTCGAGTTCCAGGCTCACGTCCCGAGCGGGATTGTGACCCATCAGATCTACTTCTCGGCCATGGACCCGGCCGAGCCGACCCTCGCCCTCCCGATCACGGCCGACGTCCGCCCGGCTTTCATTCTCGAGCCGCGGCGCTTCGACCTCGGGCGCGTCTCGTGCCGCAAGCAGCACGAGTCCCGGCTCATCATCCGCTCCACCGGCGCCGGCCCGTTCCGCATCACCGGTATTTCGGGGCTCCCGCCCTTTCTCTCGTGCCGTTACAGGGAGATGAAGGAGGCGGCCGCCCCGACGTGGCAGCTCGACCTGACGGTGGCCAGGAACGCTCCCGACGGCCGCCACTCCTGCTTCCTCATCGTTGCTCTCGAGAACGAGAAGATCCGGTCGCTCAAGATCCCAATCTCCCTCAAGGTCGAGCCGGAGATCACCTTCATCACGGCAGGGGGCGGCGAGTCGATCAACTTCGGCGTGCTCAGGGACGGCGAGGAAGCGTACGGCGAGGTGGATATCTTCAACCTCGATCCGGAGGTGCCGTACGAGATCGAGGACGTGAACCTCGAATCGGCTGACAGGGAGTTTCTCGATGCGAGGCTGCACGTCCTGGAGGCCGGAAAGAGATACAAGATCACGCTGCGCGTGAAGCCGGGGATCCGGAAGCGGTTCTTTCGCGGCCGCATCGTCATCCTCAGCAGCCATGCCGACCTGAAGCGCAAGGAGATCCCCTTCAAGGGGTGGATCAGCCTTTCCGACGACGGAAAAAAGGAGAGTCCGTGAGATCGTTCAGAAGATGCCTTCCCTTCCTCCTTCTCCTGTTCTGCACCGCCGTCGCGCTGGCTCCCTGCTCCGCTCCCCCGGACGAGGAAGACCTCCCGCAACAGCCTGCCCCGGCGGCGGTGAGCGAGCGCCACATCGTGCTCTTCACCGGCGCGGACCGCGGCATCCTCGAACCGTGCGGCTGCACGAAGGGCATGCTCGGCGGCATCGGGCGCCGGGCGTTCCTGATCGAGGCGCTTCATACCGGCGTCGAAAACGGCTCGATCCTCACCGTGGCTGCCGGCGGGCTGTGCGGGGGGACGACGGCTCTCGACATCCTGCGCTACGAGACCCTTCTCATGGCCCTCGGCGAGATCGGATACGACGCGGCGGCTCTCGGTCCCGAGGAGCTGTCTCTCGGCCTGGACAGGCTTCGCGACGCAGCCGAGATCGCAGGATTCCCCTTCCTTCTCAGCAACGTGTCCTTTCCCGGAGAAACGGAGCTGCCGTTCCGGAAACGGCTCGCTTTGAAAGATCGCGGCAGCCTCGCCTTCAACATCTTCGGCGTCATCGCTCCCTCGCTTCGATCCTCACTTCCGAAGGAAGCCTCGTACCTCCTGCCCGAGGAGGCGATCGCGATCCCCGACGATTCGAGCGGAAGCGCGATGACCCTGGTGCTGATGCGCGGCAACCGGGAGGAAGCCCGCGATCTCAGGGAGAAGATCGCCGGCCCCTGCCTCGTCATCTATGCCGCTTTCGACTCGGAGCCGCAGGTACTGGATTTCGGGCTCAAGGAAGGGGACGTCTCCGTGGTCACTCCCGGCGACCGCGGCCGGTTCGTGGGCCTGGCCTCGCTGCTCTACGAGGGACCGGAAAGAGGCGCCGTCGTGACGAAGGTCCGTCCCGAGCCTCTCGATCCGACCCTGCCGGAATCGGAGACCGTTCTCTTCGCCGAGGAGATCTACCGCAACCGGATCGAGATCGAGGGCCTCATGGCAAAGATGGTGGAGCGGAAGGACCACCCGACCGGAGCGGCGTTCATGGGAAGCGAGTCGTGCCGCGAGTGCCACCCGAAGACCCACGAGATCTGGGCCGCTTCAGCCCATGCCCACGCCTTGAAGACGCTGGTCGAGGCCAGGCGGGACTACGATCCCGGCTGCCTCTCCTGCCACGTAACGGGATTCGGATATCGAGGCGCCTTCAGGAGCGTGGACGAGACGCCGCACCTGGTCAACGTGGGATGCGAGTCGTGCCATGGACCGGCAGGCGATCACGGCGTGGACGAGGAAGCCTATCCCGGCAAGGTGATCGACTGCACCGCCTGCCACGACCATTATCATTCTCCGGGCTTCGACCGCGAGAGCGCCTGGAAAAGGATCATGTGCATCAAGGAGGAGTGACGAACCCATCGTGAAGAACAAGATACTCGCTGCCGCTGTTCTTGCTGTTGCCATCGGCCTTGCCGTCTACTTCCTGCTGCGGCCGGAGCCGCCCCTGAACGTGATCGTCATCTCGATCGACACGCTACGGCCGGACCGGATGGGCGCCTACGGCCACAGGGCTGGAGAGACGGGAGAAGGCACGACGCCCTTCCTCGACGAGCTGGCTTCGAAGGGTGCCCTCTTCACCAATGCGGTGAGCACCTCCTCGTGGACGCTCCCGGCCCACTACGCCCTCTTGACCGGCATGCCCGACGAGCTCCACGACATGGTCCACGACAGCATGCCGCCCTCCCCGAAGATCGCCATGCTGGCCGAGATCCTCGGCCGCGAGGGATACGCCACGGGCGGTTTCTACTCCGGCCCCTACCTGCATCCCTTCTTCGGCTTCGCCAGGGGGTTCGATCGATACGAGTCGTGCCTCGGCTTCCGCACGATCTACGACGTCCCGAAGGAGGAGATCGGGACCTGGTCGCAGACCGAAATCAGGCAGAGCCTGGCCGAGACCGAGGCGTTCTCCCACGAGGCCGTGACCAGCAGGGAGGTGACGGAGAAGGGCCTTTCCTTTGTCAGGGAGAAGGGGGACAGGCCGTTCTTCCTCTTCCTGCACTACTTCGACGTGCACAACGACTACGTCCCCCCGGCGCCCTTCAACAAGCTCTTCGATCCGGGCTACACCGGCTGGGTCGACGGCCGCGGCGTGACCCGCGATCCCCGCTACAAGAGCAACATGACGCCCCGCGACCTCGAGAATCTCCTCGCCCGCTACGACGGCGAGATCGCCTGGGTGGACGACAACATCCGGCGTCTCTTCAGCGGCATCAGGAAGATCGATCCAAAGATCCTGGAGAACTCCATCGTGATCGTCACGTCCGATCACGGCGAGGCGTTCCTCGAGCACGGGGAGATCGGCCACCGCCACTCGCTCTACGAGGAGGAGGTGAAGATACCGCTCATCGTCTCGAGCCCGGGCCGGATCGAGGACGGGGCGCGCATCGACGAAGCCGTCACGATCTACGACATCGTCCCCACTCTGCTCGACATGCTCGACCTGGACGGGCCTCATGGAATGTTTGGCCGATCGTTCCTCCCCCGGCTCGAAGGGAAGGGCACTCCTTCGGCGGGCGGCACCGCGCGGCCGCTCCCCCTCGAGCTGACCGTGCTCCCGCGCGGCGAGGACAAAAGCGCCTTCTTCAAGCATCTCGCCCTGCGGCTGGGCGACCTCAAGCTGATCTCCGTTCAGAAGAGGGAGTGGTCGCCCGAGCGCCCCCTCGACTTCACGGGAAGCCTCATCGAGGAGAAGCACGAGCTCTTTGATCTGAAGCAGGATGGAGGGGAAGGCCGGGACATCGCCGGCCAGAGGCGAGATCTGCTGGAGCGGATGCTCGAGACGCGCGGCGAGCTGTTCCGCGAGCTCAAGGCCGAATACGAGAAGATCCGGCGCAGCGGCGGCACGCTTCCGCAGGAGATCCCCGATTCGATCAGGGAGAAGCTCAAGGCCCTGGGGTACGACCGCTGATTCCGGAAGCGGTGACCGCCTCCTGCCTGGAAGACCGGATCACTGCTCGTGGACCACCTTCCCCATGTCGCACACATCGTAGCCGCCCAGGGAGATCACGGCCTCCTTGAATCGGCTGTCGGAAGCAATGACCTCGAGGAGCGCCCGCACCATGGGGCAGTCGAGATTCTCCTTCCTGACGACGAGATCGTATTGTTCGGTGGCAACGGGAATGAAATCGAGGTCAAGGGCCAGGGCTGCCGTCACGATCCCCATGCCGGCGTCAGCGGCACCCGAGGCGACGGCCGAGGCAATCCCCATGTGGGTGTACTCCTCCTTGTCGTAGCCCTTCACCTGGTCCGGCCCGACCCCCTTCTCCCGCAAGGTCTTGTCGGTCAGAAGCCGCGTTCCGGAGCCTTGCTGCCTGTTGATGAACACGAGGTCGTTCCTGGCGAGATCGCCGATCCACTCGATGTTCGACGGATTGCCCTTCCGCACGATCAGTCCCTGCTGCCTGTGGACGAGAGTGACGACCTTCAGCGGAACATCCTTCAGGAGCCTCAGGACGAAGGGGATGTTGTAGTCGCCCGTTTTCTCGTCGAGGAGGTGGGTGCCGGCGATGTGGGCTTCCGACTTCTTGACGGCCATCAGCCCGCCCATCGATCCGACGTGCGCCGACGACATGCTGAAGGAGGGATGGTTCTTTCTCAGGAAGTTGGCCAGCAGATCGAGGGTGTTGTCGTGGCTGCCGATGCAGACGAGCGTGTTCTCGATCTCGTGCCGCGACCGCATCAGCGACACGTCCACTTCCGATTCGGGGGCCGCTCCCTCGCTCAGGGCGGGGATGCGGATGATGCCGTCGGCCCGCTGCAGCGTCATGAGCGCGCCCGCCCCCCTCCCCACGGGCGTGGCCACGAAGCTGCCGCCGGCCTTGCCGACCTTGACCCTCAAAAACTCCTCCTGCCCCAGGGATGAGGACGCCGGCCTCGAGAGCCTGGCCTTCAGGACGTCGGGCGGCTCGAGCTCGATCCCCATGAGATGGAAAAGAAGCGGCTTTCCGAACATCTCGAAGGTCATGTATGCGGCAACGGGATAACCGGGAAGCCCGATGACCGGCTTCCCCTCTATCTCGCCGAGCAGCACCGGCTTGCCAGGCTTGATGCTGATACCGTGCACCAGGACCCGCCCGAGGCCGGCGATCGCGTTGGGTGTGAAATCCCTTGTCCCCGCCGACGCCCCGGCCAGCACCACGACGAGGTCGCTGACCTCCATTGCGGCCTTGATCCTCTTCTCGAGAAGGTCGAGCCTGTCCGCGACGATCTCCTCTCTCCGGAACTCTCCGCCCCACTCCCTGACGAGGCTGCCGATCATGTAGCTGTTCGAGTCGATGATGTTCCCTCTTTCGAGAGGGGCGCCGGGTTCGACCACCTCGTTCCCCGTGGGGATGATCGTCACGAGGGGCTTTCGCCTCACCCGGATCCCGGTGTTGCCGCCCGACAGCATGGCGCCGATGTCCACAGGCCTGATCCGGTGGTTCTCCGGCAGGATCAGCTCGGTCTGAACGATGTCCTCTCCCACCGTCCTGACGTTTTCATAGGGGCTTGCCGGTGCGATGATCTCCACGACATCATCGACCGTGCTGACATCCTCCACCATGATGACGGCGTTGAATCCGTCGGGAACGGGATCGCCTGTGTTGACCGGCACGGCCTGCTCGCCCAGCTTCAAGCGCAAAGGGTTCGTTTCCGAGGCGCCGAAGGTCTCGGGAAACCGGACCGCATATCCGTCCATGGCTGAGGCATGGTAGAAGGGCGATGAGATCCTTGCCTGCACGGCCTCGGCCGTGATGCGGCCAAGCGATTCCGTGACGGGAACTGCTTCCCGATCCACCGGGTCCAGGCTCCCGATGTAGTCGAGCCAGGCGGCCTGGGCCTCCTCCAGGCTCGCGCAGGTCTGATAGACTCTTCTCTTGAACTCCAAGGCTTCTCCTTTGATCTCGGTCTCAGAAAAACAACCCCTCGAACAGCGGCGGGGCCGGACAGGGTCTACTTGAACAGCAGCACCTCGACTTCTTCCCCTTGATAGAGCCCCGACTTTTTCATGGGGACGATCACGATGCCGTCGGCCTTGACGAGGGTCGTGACGAGGCCCGACTTCCCCAGGACCGGTACGGCCCAGAGAGTCCCGTCCCGCTCCTCGACAGAGATCCGGACGTGCTCCTCCCTCCCCGTCGAGGAGGCGAGGTTCCGGCTGAATAGGGCGCGCAGCGTCGCGCGGTGCGGCCTGTGAGCGGCCGGCTTCTCGCCCGAGAGGAGCATCAGCAGGGGCTCCACGAAGGTCGCGAAGCTGACGGTGATGGCGGCAGGATGGCCGGGCAGCCCGAAGAGGGGCACCCCGCCGACGATGCCGGCGATCAGGGGCTTGCCCGGCTTCATCGCCACGCCGTGGAAGAGGACGCCCGGGCTGCCGAGATCGTCGATGACCCGGGAGGTGAAGTCCTTGGTGCCCACCGAGCTCCCTCCTGAGATCAGCACCATGTCGGCCTCGGAGGCAGCCTCCTCCACCCTGGCCCGCAGCGCGTCCAGATCGTCGCTGACGATCCCCTTCATGACGGGAACGGCGTGGCATCCCTGAACGAGACCGGCCAGGTTGTACGAGTTGATGTCCCTCACCTTGCCGGCGGCGATCGGCTGATCGGGAGGCACGACCTCGTCCCCTGTCCCGATGATGGCAACAACGGGCTTTGCGAACAGGTCGACGCGAAGGATTCCCAGGCCGGCCAGGGCTCCGATGTCCTGGGGCCGCAGCCGCTGCCCTTGCCGCAGCACGGTCTCCCCCCTCATCACATCCTCGTCCTCGAGGATGACGTTGTCCCCAGGCGACACGGCCTTCATGATCTCGACCATGGTCTCGTCGATCGTGTTCGTGTGCTCGAACATGACCACCGCGTCGGAGCCGCCAGGCAGCATCCCGCCGGTGGGGATCTGGACGCACTCTCCCCTTTGGATCGACAGGTCGGGCTTCACCCCCATCTGCACCTGCCCTGTCACCTCGAGATAGACCGGCATGGTCTCCGAGGCGCCGAAGGTATCCGCCGAACCCACGGCATATCCATCCATCGTGGAGCGGGTGAAGCCGGGGAGGTTCTCGGGCGAGAGGACATCGCCGGACAGCACCCTGCCGCAGGCTGCCTCGATGGGGATCGGCTCGGTCCGGGGGGCTCTCAGCTCCTGCTCCATCAGAAGCCGGCGTGCCTCTGCCACCTCCAGGGCCTCTTCTCTTCCCAGAAAGTCCTTCATCCTTCCGCCTTCACGCACCGTTCAAATAGGTTTCTTATAGTTCCATCCCACGGCTCTTCAAAGGGTATTTCAGTGGAGCAGAATCGAAGGGATCTCGAAGGAGAGGAAAAGGTCGTCGCCCACCTTGAGATTCAGCGCCTCCATCGATTCGCGCGAGATGACGGAGACGAGGTGCACGCCCACATCCACGGTGACCTGGATGCGGCCGCGGTCCTCGCTGATCCCGACGACGCGGCCTCGATAGGAGTTCTGCCGCACCGCCGGTTCTTTCGCCTCCCTTGACAGGAATATCGCCTCGGGAGGAACGGAGAAGTGGACCCGGCCGCTTCTCGCCTCGGGCAGGACGACGAGCACCTCGGGAGCCAGGCGCAGGCAGCTCTCTCCCTCATGATCCTCGGCTATGCCGAAGAAGTGGTTTTCCGGCGGCGCCGAGGAGACGCGGCCCTCGACGAGGTGATGGATCGTCCCGGCCAGCCTGTAGCTCTGGGTGAGGCTGTGCGTGGCGAACATCACGGTCGTCCCCTCGCGATCGACCGCCTCGCGGATCAGGTTCTCGAGGATCTGGACGTGGAAGGCGTCGACGTTGGCCGTGGGCTCATCGAGAAGGAGGAGCGATGGGCGAAGCGCCATGGCGCGCGCCAGGGCGATCCGCTGGGCCTCGCCGGCCGAGAGGCCCGGGGCGCGGCGCGAGGCCAGCGAGGCGAGTCCCACGTTCTCGAGAGCTGCCCCCACCCGGCTGCGGATCTCCGCTCCGCTCAGGCCGCGAGCCTTGAGCCCGAAGGCGATATTGCGCTGGACCGTGGTGTCGAAGAGATAGGGATTTTGGTCCACGAGGGTCACTTCCCGCCGGAGCTTCCTCCGTGCCGCTCCGCTGGATGTGGCGTCCTTGCCGCGGACGAAGACCGTACCTGAGGACGGTTCATTGATCAGGGCAGCGATCTCGAGGAGGGTCGTCTTCCCCGAGCCGTTCGGTCCCACAAGGGCATGGACCGAGCCCTTCTCCACTTTCAGCGAGTCGATGTCGAGCACGGTCTTTCCGTCGTACCGCTTGCCGATTCCCTCGAAGCGCAGGATCTCCTCGCTCATTTTCCCGCCCTCCCCTGGAGAAGCTGGAAGAAGATGTTCACGCCGAAGGCGACGAGGAGCAGGACGAATCCGAGGGCGATGCCGAGGGCGAACTCCCCCTTGCTGCTCTCGAGGGCGATCGTCGTGGTGATGGTCCGCGTCTTACCAGGAAAATTGCCGCCCAGCATCATCGAGATACCCACCTCGGCGAAGACGCGGCCGAAGCCGGCGAGCACGGCGGCGAAAAAGGCGAAGCGCGCCTCGAGGAACATGACGAGAGCGGTGCGCAGACGGCCGCTTCCCAGGGTGTGGGCGGTGCGCTCCACTCGAGGGTCGATCGCCTGGGTCGCGGCGATGGAGAGGCTGACGATGATGGGGCAGGCCAGGAGGAACTGGCCGATGACGATGGCCGTGGGCGAGAAGAGCAGGCCCAAGTCGCCCAGCGGGCCGCGCCGGGAAAGCAAGGTCATGACCAGGAGGCCGACCAGCACGGTGGGTAGGGCGAAGAGGGTCTGGAAAAGCAGGATAACGAGGCGCTTGCCGAGGAAGCTCTTCACGGCGATCAGGAAGCCGAGAGGCACCCCAACCAGGGTGGCCAGAGCGGTGGACGTGAGGGAGACGCCCATGGTGACGCCGATGGCATCGACCACGTCGCGGTCCAGCCGCACCACCATGCGGATCGCTTCGCCGATATCGTGAAGGAGATTTTCCACCGACTACTTCTTCGCCGAAACCGCCATGGGAAAAAAGAGACGCTTGCCTTTCCTGCGGAACCTGTCGACGATCCTCTGCCCTTCCACCGACGTGACCCAGCCGATGAAGGCCATGGCGGAGATGTACCTGGCGTGATCGTGCCGGGCCGGATTCACCGCGATGATGCCGTATGGGTTGTAGAGGCGCTTGTCGCCTTCCACCAGGATCTCGAGATCGATCTTCCTGCTGAAGGCCAGGTAGGTCCCGCGGTCCACCAGGCAGTAGCCCTGCTTCTCGTCGGCGATGTTGAGGGTGTGCCCCATGCCCTGGCCCGTCTCGAGGTAGGCGTCGCCGCCGGGCTTTCTGCCCGCCGCCTTCCAGAGGGCGAGCTCTTTCTTGTGCGTGCCCGATTCGTCGCCGCGTGACACGAAGACGGCCTTTTTCTTCGCCAGCTTCGAGAGGGCCTTGGCCGCGTCGGCCATCCCCCTGATGCCGGCAGGATCGGAAGCGGGACCGATGATGATGAAGTCGTTGTACATCACGTCGCGCCTGTTCACACCCCACCCGGCCTTCACGAAGTCGTCTTCCGCCTGACGCGCATGGACGAGCACGATGTCCACGTCGCCGTTCTCCCCGAGCTTGAGAGCCTTGCCTGTGCCCACGGCGATCACGTCGACCTCGATGCCGAACCGTTTCTCGAAGGGAGGAATCAGTACGGCGAGAAGACCCGAGTTCTCGGTGCTCGTCGTGGTGGCCAGGCGAAGAGGTCCGGTCAGCCCCTTTTCGGCCCGGGGCTCGGCGGCGGCAGCGGAAAAGGCGAGAGGGAGGCAGAGGAGAAGCAGGGATATGCAGCGGCCTGATGCAGCAGGGATCATCGATACCTCAATGACAGGCAAGAGAGAGCAACTTGACAGACAGAACCCGCCGACCGTTCCGGTTCGGCGTTCCTTGACGCATTCCGGACGGTCTCGTCCCGATTATAGCCAAAGTCGCGGCAGATCATCGGCAAAAGTGATCGGCCGTGGATCCGTTTCCTCCGGGTAACAGAAAACGACCTGTTCCTCCCGTTTTTGCCCGGGAGACCGGCTTTGATCTGCCCCATGCCCCCCGGTATGGAAGTTGCGAAGAAGCAGATCATCTCTCATGTCATCAGAAGGAGGAACAACAATGATCAGGATCTTCATCTGCATCTTTATTCAGTTAATTTGCACCGCCGCATCTCCTGCCCGGGGCGACACGATTCATGTCCCCGACGATTTCCCCTCGATTCAGGAGGCCATCGATGCGGCGATCGACGGCGACACCGTCATCGTGCGGCCGGGAACCTACGTGGAGAACATCACTTTCAAGGGGAAGGCGATAACGGTCCGGAGCGAGCTCGGGGCGGAGGCCACTGTCATCGATGGAGCCAGGTTCGGTAGCGTGGCGACCTTTGACAGCGGAGAGATGACCACCTCGGTTCTCGACGGATTCACCCTGATAAACGGCGATGCCGCCGACGGCGGCGGAATCAGGTGCTACCACGGCTCCCCGACGATCATCAACAACACCATCGCCAACAACGGCGGCGGCGGGATATTCTGTGCCGCCTCAACGGCGAGAATCATGAACAATTCCATCATCGAGAACACGGCAAGCAACAGCGGCGGCGGAATAAGCTGCCGCTTCGGGTCCGACCCGCTCATCGAGAACAACATCATCTCGAGGAACATGGCCTGGGGTTGTCATGGCTGGGAAGGCGGTGGAATCCATTGCTCCGAGTCATCGCCCACGATAACCGGAAACATCATCACGCTGAACACGGCCAGCATCGGCGGTGGAATCAACTTGTACTTCTCTTCCCCAGTGATCGCCAACAACACGATTACCCGAAACACGGCGTACGGTGGCGGCGGCATCTATTGCGACTCCGCATCGCCCCCCATCGTGACGAACAACACGATCACGAGCAACGGGGCGGTAATGGGCGGCGGCATCTACTGCGATGGCACTTCTCCTCTCATCACGAACACGATTTTATGGAACAACGACGGCTTTCCGGGCTCTCAGATCTACGTCTATCACGGAGATCCCGTGATCACCTGCTGCGTTGTCAAGGGCGGCTGGCCCGGTACGGGGAATATCGATGACGATCCTCTTTTCCTCGATCCAGCCAGCGATGACTACCACATCCCCTTCGACTCGCCCTGCCGTTCGGCGGGCGACAGGAATGCGCCGGGCCTTCCCGACAGGGATTTCGAGGGCGATCCCCGCACCGGGCTCTTCGCCTTGCCGGACATCGGCGCTGACGAGTTCCACACGCACTTCTACGTGAAGGGCACCGTCCTGTCGGGCAACAGCGTCACGGGCGTGATCATCGGGTGGCCCGGGACGAATCCCGTCGTGCTGATCTCGGGTTCCGGTGTCCTCCCGGCTCCTGATCCTACTCCCTACGGCGACTTCTGGCTCATGCCGCCATGGGAGCATCGCGTGCACTTCAAGCCGATGCCCGATACCGGAGTGCGGCTGATCGATCGCGTGGTTTCCACGGGACTTCCCCCTGGAACTCGGATTCCATTCCAGGCGCTTGTAGGAATGGAGCTGAGCAACTTGTGGGTCATTGAGATAGAGTAGCGTGCCTCTCCTCATCACCGTTCCCATCTTGTCCCCACAACAGGCACTCCGGCCTCGGAGTACCTTCCTATCGTACCTCCCCTGAGTCCACACGATCCGGTTCGTCGGCCTCCTCCCGGCTCACCTCGATTGTCACGTGGGCAAGGTCGTGATGGACGGGCAGGGCAGCCCTGTAGACATCCAGCTCCCGGAGCGACGGGGCATCGATTGCGATGATGGCTGCACGCTTTCCGGCTCCGATGGACCAGACGTGGAGATCCGTCACGACCGTTTCCGGGATCTTCTCCAACTCTGTGCGTATCTCGTCCAGAACCGATTTCGGCGCCTGCCTGTCGAGCAGCACACTCCCTGATTGACGCAGCAGCCCGACGGACCATCTCGAAACCAGTACCGCACCGACAATCCCCATCATCGGATCGAGCCATGTCTGCCCGAAGAACTTCGCCGCCAGGAGAGCTCCAATGGCGAGCAACGAGGTCAGCGCATCGGCCAGCACATGAAAGTACGCTGACCTGAGGTTGTGGTCGTGGTGGTGCTGACGGTCGTGACCGCGGCTCCCGTCCTTGCCATGTCCATGACCGTGGTCATTCCCGAACCCGAGGATGAAGACGCTGGCACCGTTGACGAACAGACCCAGGATCGCAACGATGAGCGCCTGATCGATGGCGATCTCGACCGGATCAACGAACCGCTTCACGCTCTCGATGGTCATGCCGACGGCGAAGACACCGAGCAGCAAGGCGCCGCTGTACCCTGCCAGTGCGTTGATCTTGCCAGTGCCGAAACTGAAGCGCGGATCGGCGGTATGCTTCCGAGCGTAGCGATAGGCGAATGCCGCAATCCCCAGAGCCACAGCATGGGATGCCATGTGCAGACCGTCGGCCAGCAGCGCCATGGAACCGAAGACCAAACCGGCGGCGATCTCGACAACCATGGTGATTGCGGTGATGGCCACGACGATGAGAGTTCGTCTCTCGTTCCCGGTCAAGTGCTCCTGGCCGAAGATGTCGTCATGGTTTTTCCGCCAGCCGTTCCAAGTTTCATTGTGTTTCATCTCGAGAAAAACACCTACCTTTGAATGGGATTCTGATGAAGCTGCCTCGCTGTCCTGCAGGGCACGGAAAATCAACCGAACGAATTTCCTACTAAACAGGAAGGTTGCGGATCAATAAATATCAATACATCCTCTCATCTCCTCCACTATGTTGTTAGAATGCAAATCAACAAATGCCTAGCCTTTTCCACGATTCTCTTTTCTGGAGGCCCCAATGAAGATCAACAAGACCGTTTTATGCGTCGCACTGCTTGCTTCCGTTCTCGCTCTAACGGCGTTTGCGAATGAGCTTGTCCAGAGTGACGGCGTGCGGTCAGATTCCGGCAAAGACGGCCTGCACACTTCAAGCGGGCTCACGCCTGAAGAGGAAGAGCACCTCGTATACATGCGGGAAGAAGAGAAGCTGGCACGCGATGTTTACATAACCATGTATTCGATCTGGGAGACGCCCATCTTTTCCAACATTGCCGATTCGGAACAGAGGCACATGGATTCCCTGAAGAGGATGATCGACAAGTACGATGTAACCGATCCCGTTGTCAACAACGATGTCGGAGCCTTCACGAATCCTCCCTTCACCGCGCTCTTTAATAGGCTCGTGAGCTTCGGCTCCAAATCCGAGACCAATGCCTTCAAGGTGGGTGTCCTCATTGAAAGACTCGATATCAAGGACCTCGAGGACGCCATCGCCGCGACGACGAAGAACGACCTGCTCAACGTTTATCAGAACCTGATGGCGGCGTCATACAACCACCTTGATGCCTTCATGAACCAGCTGGGGTATTAACAAGGCCGTTGAGAAAGTCATTCGGCCTGTTAAGGCAAGCCTTCTGAATCTTCATTCGCTGTGGCCGCCCGGCGCTGGCGTCCCTGTCTCTTCGAGGCCGGAAGCGGTACCTCCATGGCTATCAAACAATCAACGATATTGAGCGCACCCTGTGTCGCCGACTCCATCCCCAACAACTTGACTTGCCTCCCGTCTCCGCTGATCAGCTCCTCTTTATGGAATATGGGCGATGCGTGCCACAAGTACACCGCGATCGAGTCACGTGGTCACACATTCATAGAGACCTGAGCCTGCTTCTTTCAGCCTGCCTTTTCTAACGAGTTCATCCCAGACTTCCTGAGGATACTTCCCCGGCGGCTTGATGGCTACGATACCTGACCTGACTCCGCTGGTCATGGATGCACCTCCAATCCGTGATTCATCATCGAGCCGCATGAGTTTGAGCCGTTTTTTGAATGCTTTCAGGGCTCTTTTGCATTCCTCTTTTGAGGGGGGGTCGGATGGAGACTGCGAATCTTCCTGATTCGACTTTTCCTGATCGGGCATGTTATCTCATCCTTAAATTGAGGTTCTCGTCGAGACCATGCAGGAATCGGGATCGATCCCTTTTCTGAAACGAAACCGGGCCTGTCCCTCCCGAAAACTCGTACTCCCTGCTCCGATTGCCTTCACGTTGATGCCCTTCTAACATCAGCGGCATGATTCCCCTATTACTTTCCACCCTCATTTCGCTCATCCGGTCCCGGAGATCCCTGGCCATCGAGAACCTCGCCTGCAGTAGAGCTGGACGGGTCTCGAACGCGATACCTTGGTACTGAGAACGAGAGGAAGAGAGCCTCCACCCGCAGGATCTGCCTGAATCCAGGGCCAGATGACGGTCTGTATGAACTCCAGAGCGCCGCCCCCAAGGCGCCTGTATCCCTATCTCTTTGAAGTCATAAGCTATACTCCACGCATAAAAAAGCAGCAGAAACGAACCAAGCCGTTCCCGCTGCATGAGTTATCGTGGCTGCCCGGCCAGGACTCGAACCTGGAAAGCCAGAACCAAAATCTGGTGTGTTGCCGATTACACCACCGGGCAGTTCCTTGTGAAGGCCCAAGAGAATAGCACGCGGCGCGAGGGCGGTCAATTCCGCCGGCTCATTTTGGGGCCCCGGACTCGATGATCAGCTTCCGGAGAAGGGCGAGGCCCGCGATGGCCGAGCGCCGCCGCACCATCTCCCTGTTTCCCCCGAAGCGGAACTCGCGCCACTCGGTCCGTCCCTGGAGACAGGCTGCCACGTAGACAAGGCCCACCGGCTTCTCCGCGGTCCCGCCGCCCGGGCCGGCGATTCCGGTGATCCCGATCGCCGCCCCGCTCCCGGCCCGCCGGGCCGCGCCCTCGGCCATGGCTGTCGCCACCTCGGCGCTCACCTGGCCGTGGCGCTCGATCAGGTCGGCCCCGATTCCCAGGGTCCTCTCCTTCGCGGCGACGGAGTAGGCCACCACGCCTTCCAGAAAGACGGCCGAGGCTCCAGGCACGTCAGTGACGAGGCGCCCCACCAGCCCGCCGGTGCACGACTCGGCCAGGGCCAGGGTGATCTCCCTCTCCTTCAGCAACCCCACCACCACGCCGGGCAGGGTGACGCCCTCTCCCTCGCCGATCACCTTGCTCCCGAACTCGGCGAGAACGGCCTGCGCCGCCTGATCCACCTTCCTCTCGGCATCGGAGGAGAAGGAGAGGATCGACACGGTGATCACCATGTCGCGGGCCGTCATGCCCACCTCGGGATCGCTGCCCCGCATCAGGCTCCGGATGCGCTCGTTCGCATCCGATTCGGGGACGCCGCAGAGGTGGATCAGCCGCCGACTGGCCGAGCGCCCGCCGGGGAAGGTCGACTCGATGAAGGGCATCACATGCTCCTCGAGCATCACCTCCATCTCCCGCGGCACGCCGGGCAGGAAGAAGCACCACGCCCCCTCGAGGCGCATGGCGAATCCGGGCGCCGTGCCCACGGGATTTTGCAGCACCCTGGCGCCCCGGGGCAGCAGAGCCTGGCACCGGTTGCCCTGCTTCATCGGGCGCCTGATCCGCTCGAAGAACGCCTCCACGGAAGCCAGGGCGTCCCCATCCTCCTCCAACCCTGTCCCGGCTGCCAAGGCAGCAGCCTCGCGCGTCCTGTCGTCCACCGTGGGTCCCAGTCCGCCGGTGACCAGAACGAGGTCGGAGCGGCGGGCCGCCCGGCTGATCACCCCGGCGATCTCGTCAGCCCCGTCTCCCACCACCGTGGTCCGCCTCGCTGCGACGCCGATCGCGAGAAGACGCTTCTGGATCCGGGACGAGTTGGTGTCCACGCCGCGACCGCGCAGCAGCTCCGTGCCAACGGCCACGGTCTCGGCAGAGAGAACGGTTCGCGCAGGGCTGTTCGATTCGCGGCTCATGCTTCGGGCTCTTCCTCGCTTTCACCCTCGTCATCCCCGCCGCTCCCGGCGTCCGAAGACGCAGGCGGCTTGGCCTTCGAATCAGCGGCTTCTATTTCCCCTTCCGGGGCGGCGGGCTTCCCCTTGCCCGCCTCCTTGCCGCCTCCGCTCCTGCCCGAATCCGCAGGAGAGACCTTGACCTTTGCCGGCTTCGGCTCCTCTTCCTCCTCGGACTCCTCCTCGGACTCCTCCTTGCGCTCCACTCGCTTGCTCAGAAGGATCCCCACCTCGAAGAGGCAGACCAGCGGCCCGGCGAGGAGGCACTGGGTGATCGCGTCCGGCGGGGTGAACATCGCCGCCACGATGAAGGCGCCGAGCAGGAAGTAACGTCGCTTGCTGGAGAAGAGCTTGGCATTGGTCAAGCCCACGTGGGTTGTGACCACCATGACCAGCGGCGTCTGGAACATGAATCCCATGACCAGGATCAGGATGAAGAAGAGATCGAAGTACTTGCTCACCGTGAGAGATGGCCCGAGAAGATCGGGATCAGGGAAGTTGAGGAGGAACTGCAGGCCGACGGGAAAAAGCACGAGATAGCCGAAGAGGATACCGGCCAGGAAGAGAAGAATGGAGAAGGGAAGGACGCGCATGACGGCCTTCTGTTCCAGCTTGTAGAGCCCGGCGCTGATGAACATCCACATCTGATGAAGGATCACCGGGCAGCTCAGGAAGATGGCGCCGAGGAAAGCGGTCTTGAGATAGAAGACGAATCCCTCGGTGGGCCCGATGAAGCCGAGCTCTCCCGGATCCTCCCTGCCGTCGGCCACCATCTTCTCCCTGTACTCCAGGTAGGGCCTCAGGATGTACCTCACAAGGGTGTCGCTGAAGATGTAGCAGAGGATGAAGAGCACCAGCACCGACACGACGCAGACGACGAGACGCGTCCTGAGCTCCTCGAAATGCTCCGAGAAGGTCATCTTCGATCCGTCGCTCTTCTTCTGCGCCCGCTTCTTTCTCTTCATGCTCATGGTCCCAGCATATATCGCGAGATCGCGGCAATGCAACTCTCGATAAGAGATGGCCGGTCTCTCGGCAATCGGCGGACTCCTCTAGCCCGGCCGCCTACTCAAAAGGCCCTTGCCCGGATGGGCAAGGGCCTTGTTTTTGATCCAGTCCGTGCTCGTCGAGCCTTATCAATACCTGATAAAATCCATGATATCGTTGAGGCGAACGATCTGCACACCGAGCTTGTCGGCAAGCTTGTATTCGGGGCTGTCGGTCAGCTCCTGGGCGAACTCGCCTTCCTCCTTGCTGCCGAGGACTAGGAAGTCGGTGTTCGACGAGACATTCTCGTCCACGCTGCCGCCGAGCGTCTTGAGCCTGTCGCTGATGAAACCCTTGTTGAGCGAGCCCGGGAAACGGCCGAGCAGCACGTAGGTGCGTTCCATGTTCCTGGCGAAGAGAGGATTGACGATCACGTCGCCCTTCACGATGGGATCGAGCTCGTCCACCGTCTCCACCACGCCGCACACCGAGGTGTCGCGATCCACATCCCGGACGATGATCCGTCCCTTGAGGACCAGCTCACCACCCTTGCCGTAGCGGAACACGTCGAACTTCGTGCCGCGGCGCAGGAGGTCGCGTCCGCCCACGTCGATCGAGACAAGGCCCGTGCCGGTCTGCTGGGCCGCGGCGATGACCGATCCATCGGGGAGGTCGGGCTCCTTCAGGACCTCGAGCTTCTTGGAAAGAGACATGATGCGCGCCTTCAGCGTGCTGACCTCCTTCTGCGCCAGCTGCTTCTCCGATTCGGCCCGCGCTTCGACCTCGCGGATCCTGTTCCCCAGATCGTCGATCTGGGTCTGCTGATTGGCGATGCGCTGGTTGTATTCATCCTTCTGGTTGGCGGAACGCTGCTGCTCGTCGCTCAGGCTCGTCTCGAGCTGCATGATCGTGGAGTCCTTGTCCGCGGTGATCGTCCGCAGCTTCTCCTGGCACTGCTCGCGCGTCTTGATCTCCGTGTCGAGCTGGGTGGCTTTCTCGTTGCCCTGCCTGACGGCCAGGTTGTGCGCCTCGAGGAGACCGGACACGACCTGCTCGATCGTCGTGTCGGCGCTCAGGATGTGATCCTGGAAGTCCGGCTTGAGAAGGTCGATCCTCTCCTTGATCGTGCCGATCGAGGAGAGCGCACCAGCGGTGTCGTCGCGGAACCCGACGATCTTGCTCAGGGAGAGGGTTTCGAGCTGCGCCTTTTCGAGCTGAACGGTCAGATCCTTGGATTCCTGCTCGAACTTGTCCCTCTTGCTTTCGACGTCAGCCTTGTCCTTCCAGGCGATGTAGGTAAATCCTGCCAAGCTCAGAACGAGTACAATCAGGAAGATGACCCACATCAAGCTCACGTGGGCAGCGCCGGACTCAGACTTTTTCATTACATTCCTCCTCGGGGTCTTCTCTCGATCTCCGCAGTCTATCCCGGAGCTTCACCGGAACGGCACGACGAATTTATTGAAAAAGAGGCATATGGTTGCTGAATATAGTCTCTTGTCCCTTAAGGGCAACAAGCGACATAACTTTTTGTAAGAATCGACTTGAGAGCCTTCCGGTCCGACGGCGAAGCCGTTGTCTCCACCCTCGGTCAGGACCTTTCTCGCACATGGCGCCCCGCCCCGAATCCCCCTTCGAGGGAATGGATCGGACGCGTCGCAATTCAGACGACCTAAGGACAAAAAAGGAACAGGGTTACCGTAAAGCGCGGGATTTTAATGGCTGTCTCTGCCTTGTTCAAGAAAATTCCAAAATTGCTTGACACCGGCAGACGTCACTTTTACGATCTGCCATCGTAATATGTTTTGACGGTTTCATTTCCATCGTCTCCCCAAAACGGGCTCTAGCATAAGGTCAAACGCCGGAAACCGTGTTCTGGCTTGCTCCCTTTCAAGCGGGATTCATCGCGAGCATTCACACGACATCTTGGATTTGCGAATGGCAAGCGGTTCCGCTGGTTCCTCAGAAGTTGACAAGGCACGGCCTTGATCCCCTTTGACAATCGACAATCGAGCCCGCGTAGCCTCCTTCAGGCGGATTTTCGGGCGGAGTGGAAACATTCGTGCGTATTCTCGGACTGGTCGGAGGAATCGGAAGCGGCAAATCGACGGTGGCCGCACTCCTGGCAGAGCTCGGCGCCGAGGTGATCGATGCGGACAGGATCACCGGCGAATGCCTGATGGAGCCTGCCATCCGCCGGCAGATCGAGGAGAAGTTCGGAAAGGACGTCTTCGGGAAGAACGGGCGGCTCGACCGCCAGGCCCTGGCGGACATCGTCTTCGCCAGCGCCCCGGCACGTGAAGCGCTCCACCGGATCATCCATCCGCGAATAAGGGAGCGGATGCGAAGCGAGCTCGACGCGATCCGGGATCGCCGGCCCGAAGGACTCGTCGTGATCGACGCGCCTCTTCTCCTGGAGTCGGAATTCCGGAACGTGTGCGACGAGATCGTCATGGTCAGAACCCCCGGGAGCTCGCGACTCGAACGAACGGCGGCCAGGGGATGGAGCGACGACGATCTGAAGCGCAGGGAGTCGTTCCAGACCTCCCTGGAGGAAAAGGAGCGGGCCTCCGACCGGATCATCGACAACGCGGGATCGATGGAGGATCTGAAAAGCAAGATAACTGCGCTCTTCGAAGAGATGAAATCGACATGAAAGAAGATGTAGCCGTCCCGACCTGTTCGATCAGGACAGCACGATAAGACTATATTCACAGGAGTCCAACAACATGCCTAGAGGTAAAACGTCGAAGGCGGGCACGACGAAGAAGAAAACCAAGACCGCAGCTGCCCAAGCTCCCGAGGCGGTGGAAGCCGAGAAGGAAGCCGTCGAGATTACGGAGGCCGAAGCTCCGGCGGCCGCCGACGCCGCACCGAGCGAACCATCCCCTCCCCCGATTAAAAAGAAAAAGAAGACGGGCGCCGACAAGTACGAGAACATCAAGAAAGGCGAGCTGCACATCACCGCCCTTCAGAAGATGACGATCGCCCAGCTGATGGAGACGGCCAAGCAGGAAGGCCTGCAGGACTACAGCGGCCTGAAGAAGCAGGATCTCATCTTCAAGATCCTCAAGGAGCGGGTCAACCAGGACGGCATCATGTTCGGCGAGGGCGTCCTCGAGGTGCTGCCCGACGGATTCGGCTTCCTGCGCTCGCCCGACTACAACTACCTCCCGTCGCCCGACGATATCTACATCTCGCCCTCGCAGATCCGCCGCTTCGGCGCCAAGACGGGCCTCACGATCTCGGGACAGATCCGTCCGCCCAAGGAGAACGAGAAGTACTTCGCCCTGCTGCGCGTGGAGGCGATCAACCACGAGGATCCGGAGCGGCTCGACGAGATAGTCAACTTCGACGACCTGACTCCTCTCTACCCTGATTCGCGTTTCATCATGGAGATCGACGAATCAGAGGAGATCTCCATGAGGATCATGGACCTGATCACCCCCCTCGGAAAGGGACAGCGCGGCCTGATCGTGGCCCCGCCCCGCACCGGCAAGACGATCCTCCTTCAGAAGATCGCCCACAGCCTCTACAAGAACTCCCCCCACGTGAAGCTCATCGTGCTGCTCATCGACGAGCGCCCCGAGGAGGTGACGGACATGGAGAGGTCGGTTCACGGCGAGGTGATCTCCTCCACCTTCGACGAGCCGGCCAGCCGCCACATCCAGGTCGCCGAGATGGTGATCGACAAAGCCAAGAGGATGGTGGAGTACGGCGACGACGTGGTGATCCTCCTCGACTCGATCACCCGCCTCGGCCGCGCCTACAACACCGAGGCGCCCCACAGCGGAAAGATCCTCTCCGGCGGTGTGGACGCGTCGGCCCTGCAGAAGCCGAAGCGCTTCTTCGGCGCGGCGCGCAACATCGAGGAGGGCGGTTCGCTCACGATCCTCTCCACGGCTCTGATCGAGACGGGCTCTCGCATGGACGAGGTGATCTTCGAGGAGTTCAAGGGCACTGGCAACATGGAGCTCCATCTCGACCGCCGCCTGGCGGACAAGCGGACCTGGCCGGCCATCGACATCAACAGGTCGGGCACGCGCAAGGAGGACCTCCTCCTCGATCCCGAGGAGCTGAAGTACGTCTGGATCCTGCGCAAGGTCCTCAACGAGATGAACCCTCTAGATGCGATGGAGCTCCTGATCGAGAGGATGAAGAAGACGAGCTCGAACGCCGAGTTCCTCCTCTCCATGAGCGCCAACCTGAACGGGTAGCGGTTTCAGCGCACCTCGCGGACCGACCGGGTCCAGCCTTCCGATCCCTCTGCGGTCCGGATCAGAAGCCACGTCTCGTCGACCTGCTTCTGTTTCACGGCCACGACCTCGCCCTCGCCGAGCGAGAAGAGGGCCTGCGTCTCATCCGCCGGTTCGCCGAACACGAGTCCGCCCCGCTGGACCGCCACGCCGATCCGGCCTCTCGGCCCGTCCCTCAGGGCGAAGGCGAAGCCGGCAAGGCAGACGGCGGCGACGAGCAGGCAGAACGGCAGGCCGCCGACCTTCCTCCCCTTCCAGAGGCGAGCGCCCGCGAGAAGAAAGAAGAGGGAAGCAGCCAGCGCGGCGGCGGCCAGATACTCGTCCCGGGTCATCACGCCGGCCGCGGCTCTGAAGGTATTGACGAAGCCGTCCCGATCCCCGCCCGCACGCGGCAATGTGCCGAGCTTCCCGCACGCCGCCTCGATGCCCGACCGGATCCGGCCGTCGCGGGGCCTGCGCTTTTCGGCGCAGCAGAAAGCCCAGAGCGCCTCGGCAAAGCGCTCCTCCTGATAAAGGCAGATTCCCTGGTTGAAGAAAGCCGCGGCCGATCGGGTGGCCTCGCCCATCCCGGCAGCATCCCCGAAGAGAGCCGCCGCCTCCTCGAGACGGTCGGCCCGATAAAGCCGGCAGGCCTCGTCGAACATCCGGTCCGGGCTTTCTTCCCCGGAAAGGATGGAAGGGCCGAGAAGCAGAAGAATCTTCAGGAGAAGAGCGGTCATGTCGCGGAATCCTCCTTCTCAAGACTCTCCACGAGAGCGGCGGCCCTGGCGGCGGCCGCGAGCTCTATCTCCCTGTCCGGCGCCGTTCCGCGGAAGCGCGCTTCCTCGAGATCGGCAACGAGCCGGACCAGATCAGCGGCCAGGCCCTGCCTCACACCGCGGGCGATCAGGATTTCCCGGAGATCGCCCGTCCCTGCCTCCTCCCTGGTGATCGCGAGGCGATCCTCCAGGTAGCGGGTCAGGGCATCCATCGTCTCCGCCGCACCTGGCCTGGTCCCATCGCCGGATCCTTTCATCCTTTTCTCGAAGGCGGCAAGGGCGCGTCGCCTCGCGAGAGCCGGCGCGTTGGCCGCCACCCAGCGGCGGCGCTGATCCCGGCAGAGGCCCGCAGCGGCAAAGAGCGCCGTTCCCGAAAGGAGCACGATCATCCAGGGGAAGCCCCTTCCCTCCCCTTCCGGCAGCTCCTCGATGATGCCGCCGATCTCCCGCTCCGCACTCGATCGCATCTCCTCTCCCTGCTCACCGTCAGGCGGGCGAACGATCTCGATGGCAGCCCGATCGAGGGAGACCGTCTCGTACCGCCCTCTCTTCGGATCGAAGTAGGAGAAGCGCAGCTCCGGAACGCCCGCACGGCTCGATCGGCGCGGCGCCAGCTCGAAAGAGCGCCTCTTCCTCCCTTCGCTGTAGCCATCGCGTTTCGAGAAAACCTTGAAAGGGCTCTCGAGCTCCGGGAAGTCGGGCAGATCGAGGATGTCGAGGTTTCCCCGACCCTCCACGGCCAGGGTGAGAAAGAAGGTGTCGCCCGGCGCAACGCGAGAGGCGCTCGTCCCGAAGGAGACAGAAAACTCGCCCACTCCGTTGGTGAACGATGCCGGCCGTCCCTCCTCGGGAAGCGGCTCGACGAGGAAGACCGGCGGCGACGCCACGTGATACGACACCTTTCGGTCCGCTCCCGCAGCCGGTCCGGCGGCGAAGGAGGCGTCGAGATCGTGCTCCCCGCAAAGGAACGGCAGGAACTGGAAGCGCTTCGTCAGCACCAGGCCCTCCCCGTCCGCGCTCCTCTCGATCCTGAAGACCTCGCGGCGGCTCGTGCCGATGATCTCGACCTCGCATCCTTCAGCCCCGTCCCCTTCCATCAGAGCGGACATCGGGCGAAGGGACCGTCCCCCATCGAGCCACGGGAGCCAGAGGCGCGGCACGCTTCCGGCAGCGTCGGCTTTCTCCGCGGACTCGAGGGCAACGGCAACGGACACGGGCTGATGCAGGAAATAGCGCGTCTCATCGAGAGTGATCGTGATCTTCCAGGGCGGGCGCGGATCATCGGCTTCCTTGACGCGAAGCTGCAGCGGCTCGGTGAGAAAGACCAAATCGCCGAGAGCCGTTACTTCCAGAGCAGGGATCCGGAACGTCCCGGTTCCCAGCGGATAGAGGCGGAAGCGCCAGCGGCGCACAAGGATCGTTTCATCGCCGCCATCGTCCCTTCTCTGCCGGGCGAAGGACGGCTGCCCGGCCCGTTCGACGACGAGGCCGTCCGTTGCGGGAAAGAGGTTCACGAGGGAGTCAGCGGCCCTGTCACCGCGCGCCTCCACGAAGAGGATCGCGGCCTCGCCGAGAGGCACCTCGTTCCTGTCGAGATACGCTTCGACCTCGAACTCCCCCGTGTCGGGAGCAAGCATCAGGAGGAGCCAGAAGATCGCGCTCACCACTCCTTCGCCTCCATCCTTCGCGTCCTGGCTCTTTCCACCTCGCGCTCGTCGCGAGCCTTGCGGATCTCATCGAGTCGGCGGAACAGCTCCGTCTTCTCCTCTTCCGAGAGCGGTCCCGGATCCTCCCAGGCGACGCGGCCGCTCGGATCCTGACGGAAGGAGGCGAGCCTGGAGCCGCGTTCCTTCGATCCCCTTCCCTCTTCACGGCCCTGCCCCTCTGCGCCGCCCTCGCCCTCCTTCGAGCCGGCGTCGTCCCGGCCCTGCTCACGGCTCTCCTGATCTCCCTTCATCGGAGCTGCAGCGATCTTCTTCTCGATTCGCTCCCGGAGCTCAGCGGCGCAGTTCACATTGGTCAGGGCGGCCCGGGAGAAAAAGCCTGCCCGCGCCGAGGAGCGAAAGGTCTTCTCGGCTTGCACCGCACTCTCGAGCGCCTTCTCGAGCTCTTCCCGTTCTCCGCTCCCCTCGCGCCAGGCCTCATCGGCCATGCAGTAGAGTACCAGTCCGCCGGCAAACCGGGATGCCTGGAGGGTCTCCTCCAGAGGCTCCCCGCTCCCGGCGGAAGCCTTCTCCGCCTCGGCCAGTGTTGTCAAGGCGCGCTCCCATTTCCCCATCCGGTAAAGAGCAAGCCCCTTGTTGAGGAGAACGTCGGCGTTGTCCGGCGACCGCTCCAGGCTGCTGTCGAAGGCGGCTACGGCCCGGTGGAAGCGTCCCTGGCGAAAGAAGCCGTTTCCGGCCCGCGCCTCGGCCATTCCCACGCTCTCGCCGCAGCCCTGGAGCGGAAGGGCTCCGGCCGCCAGCGCGACGGCCAGGACAGCCCGGGAAGCGCTCAGGCAGACGGCGTCCTTCTCCCCGGGGAGAAACATCTTGATCAGGAAGAGAACGAGCGCAGCCAGGATAAACCACTGGAAGAGCGCACGGCCCTCCCTCCCGGCATCGAATCCGACGGCGGCCGCGCCTGTTCCCCTCTTCTCCTCGAGGAGCGCGATCCCCTTCCGCCCGATCCGCTCCATGGGAAAGGGATCGCTCCAGGTGGCGCGGCAGATCCCGCCCGTGGCGGCGACGGCCGGCTCCAGGGCCTGAAGGGTGGCGCGGGAGAGCACCTCGCCTCCGTCCCTGCCGCGGAGGAATCCCCCATCGCCGGGCAGCGGGATCCGGGCTCCGTCCCTGGTTCCCACCGCCAGCCCGAAGACGGACACCCCCTCCCTCGAGGCGCGTTGAATCGCCTCATCCCATTGTGACGGATCCCCCCTCTCCTCGCCGTCGGTCACGATCACCACGGCCCTGGGGCGGTCGCGCTCCTGGTGCATGGCATCGAGGGCCGCCTCGAGGCCGATGCCGAAACTCGTCCCCTCCCTCTCGAGCGAAGAGCCGTTCATCTCCGGGACCTGGGCCCTGGCAGCCGCAAGGTCGCGGGTCATGGGACAGACAAGCCGCGCCGAACCGGCAAACTCGACCAGCCCGACGCGGTGGATCCAGGACGGCGATGTCGCGGTGTCATTGTCCAGCAGATCCTTGATCTCGCGCTTCGCCCTCCCGAGCCGATCAGGCGCCACGTCCCGGGCCAGCATGCTGCTCGATGCGTCCAGGGCGACGACCAGATCGACGGGGCGCCTCTGCCGCACGCCGCCCCCTCCTTCCGACTCTGGTCCGGCCAGGGCGACGATGACGAGGGAAATCAAAGCCGCTTCCAGAAGGAGAATGGCGATGGACCGCCGCCGCAGGAAAACCAGGACGGCGGAGAACGCGCCGAGCTGCCGCCGCTTTCGAACAAGAGCCCATGCCCCGAACAGCACGAGCAGCGGCCCGGTCGCCAGGCCGTATAGAAACAGCTCCTCGGCAAAGGTCACGGTATCCTCCCGTACACGGTCAGTCGCAGGACGAAGGCGGCCAGAAGGCAGAGGAATCCGGAAACCAGGAAGATCCTGAAATCATCCCGGTAATAAGGATGGCTTCTCTTCTCGGCCGGCGACTTCACCACATCGTTGAGCACGGCATGCGCCGCCTCGATCCCCTCGGTCTCGTGCACGACGAAGAACCGCCCCCCGGTGATCGCGGCGATCTTCTCGTGGAGCTCCGTGTCGAGCACCTCGTCTCCCAGGTCGAGAGCCACGGTGTGAACCCGGATCCCGAGCCCGGCGCAGACCCGCGCCGCGGCGAGCGGCTCCACGGTGAAACGGTTCTCCAGGCCGTCGGTGAGAAGCAGCGCCTCCCGCCCCTCGGCCCGGCTCTCCGAGAAAAGCTCCGCCACCTCGGCCAGGGCGGCGCCGATGGCGGTGCCGTCCTCCTCGAATCCCTGCGGCACCGCTTCCAGGCTGCGAAGCCGCCGGGCCACGGCTTCGCGGTCGAGGGTGAGAGGAGACTCCCGGCGCGGCGACCGGGAGAAGGAGACGAGGGCCACACGATCGCCGCTGCGCGAGAGGATGAAGCGCGACGCCGTCTCCTGGACGGCCTTCAGCAATCCGTGCCCTCTTCCTTCGCGGTCCTCGGAAGAACCGGAAACGGGATCTCCCCCCATGCTCGAGGAGCGATCCACCACCAGGGCCAGATCGATCCCCTCGGTGAAGATCGGCTTCTCCTCGGCCACGTGGACCGGCCTGGCCAGGGCAACGACGAACAGCACGAAGCCGGCCCCCTCGAGAAGGGAGGGGACCCAGGCTGTTCGAGTCCGCCAGGAGGAGGCGGCCAGACCGGCCTCCCGTGCAGCGGGAAATGGGGCTGCGGCCGGAGAGGCGATCGTGCGGCGCCGGAGAATCCAGAGGGGAAGGGCCAGGGCCAGGAGCAGAAACCATGGATCGAGGAAGATCATGGCGCCGCCTCCCCTGAAGACAAGGAGGCCTTCACGAAATTCCTGGCCTGTTCGATGCAGTCCGCAGCGGCCCGGGCGGCGTCGGAGCGCCCGGAGAACTTCACCCTGTCGCATCTGAGAAGCAGGTCGTCGAGAAGGGCGAGCTCGGACAGCCCCGCACTCTCGAGGCAGGCGGTCAGCTCCTCGCTGGTCTTGAAGGAGGCCCCCACGCCGAATCGTCGGGCGGTGTACAGCTTCACGATGGCGGCCAGGGAGATGAAGAAGAGCTGCGGTTCCTCGTGGGGCATCCCCCTCTCGAGATCGGCCAACGCGCTCAGCGCCTCCTCGTGGGGCGGCGGCGATCCGGGCCTCTCAACCGTGCGGGGGACGCTTCTCTTCAGCAGGAAACGCCGGATCAGGATGAGCCCGATCATGACGGCGCCCAGGATGATCAGGCCGATGCACGACGGCCCGGGAAGCTCCCTGAGAAGATCGGGTTCCACGATGAAGAGCAAGGCTCCGTTCACTTGCCGAACCTCCTCTCGCGCCTTTCCATGAATCGCCGGAGCGCGGCGGCATAAGGCTCGCGGGTGGACACTTCCAGGTAGTCGGCTCCGCTCCTCCTGAGAAGCCGCTCCAGCGCCTCCCGCTTCTGCCTCGCCTGCTCCTCGAAACGCCGTCGGGCTGCCGGCGAAGCGGTGTCAGCGAGATGGACCGTTCCGGTCTCCGGTTCCCTGAGCAGCACCAGGCCGTGCTCGCCAAGGTGTTCCTCGCGCGGCTCGCGAAGAAAGACGGCCACCAGGTCGTGCCGCCTGGCAGCGGCTCTCAGGCTGCGCTCGAAGCCCGATCCCCTGAAATCGGAGACGAGAAAGACCACGGCCCGCTTCGGGCAGGCGGCGGCCAGGTGATCGATCGCGCCCGCGATGTCCGTGCTCCTCTCGCCCGCCTCGAGGGAGAGGATGTCGCGCACGACCCGCATGGCGTGGCGAATCCCCCGCCGGGGCGGCGTGTGGCTCTCGATCCGGTCGGAGAAGGCGGTCAGCCCCACGCGGTCCTGGCTCCCCGCGGCGGCGAAGGCGAGCACGGCGGCGATCTCGGCTGCCAGATCGGAGCGCGTTCTCGAACCGGAGCCGAACCGCATCGATGCGCTCACATCGAGCAGGATCACCACCGTCAGCTCCCGTTCCTCACCGAAGGTCTTGACGTGCGGGGCGTCCATCCGTGCCGTGACGTTCCAATCCACGTCGCGGAGGTCGTCGCCCTCGACGTACTCGCGCACGTCGAGGAACTCGAGCCCCCGGCCGCGGAAAGCGGCGCGGTATAGACCCGACTGAAGCTCGTTCACCAGCTTGCGGGTCCGGACCCGGATGCCGCGAACCCGCTTCATCAGATCTTCAGGCGAGACGCTCCCGGACATCGATCACGGCACCTCCACTGCGCTGAAGACACGGGACACCACGTCCTCGGCCGTGACACCCTCGGCCTCGGCCTCGTAGGAGAGGATGATCCTGTGGCGAAGCACATCGGCTCCGACGGCCTTCACGTCGCGGGGGGTCACGTAGTCGCGGCCCTGGAGGAAGGCGGCCGCCCGCGATGCGAGCACCATGGCGATCGATGCCCGCGGCGAGGCGCCGTACTCGATCTGCGCCGTCAGCTCGCCGAGGCCGGCAGCGGCCGGCTCGCGAGTGGCCAGGACGATGTCGACAACGTAATCCCTGATCTTCGGATCCACGTAGATCCCGTTGACCGCAGCCCTGGCGCTCTTCACCTCCTCCAGCGATGCCTGGGGCTCGACGCTCAGATCGGGATCGACGCGGGCCATCCGGTCCACGATGAGCTGCTCCTCCTCCCTGGTCGGATAGGGAACGGCCACCTTGAGAAAGAAGCGGTCCGCCTGGGCTTCGGGAAGGGGATAGGTTCCTTCCTGCTCGATCGGATTCTGCGTGGCGAAAACGAGGAAAGGATCAGGCAGAGGAAGCGAATCCTCCCCGATGGTGACCTGCCTTTCCTGCATCGCCTCGAGCAGGGCGCTCTGGACCTTGGCCGGGGCGCGGTTGATCTCGTCGGCAAGCACGATGTTGGCAAAGAGAGGCCCGGGCCTTACGGAGAAGTCCGCATTCTCCTTGTTGAAGATCCGCGTCCCCGTGAGGTCGGCCGGCAGAAGGTCAGGGGTGAACTGGATCCGGTGGAAGGAGGCGCTGAGGCAGCGGGCCACCGTCTGGACGATCAGGCTCTTGGCCAGTCCGGGAACACCTTCCAGGAGGATGTGCCCGTTGCAGAGGAGTCCGATCAGGAGCCGGTCCACCAGTGCGTCCTGCCCCACGATCAGGCCTGCGACCTCCTCCCGGATCTTCCGGAGGAACCGGCTCTCGGCCTCGAATCTGCGCACGTCATTACTGTTAACCATCATGCTTTCCGGCTCCCATGGTCCTATTGAGAAACGGTTCTTCTGCCGAATGGTTGGCACGTGCCGGGTATGAAAGCCGGAAAAAGGGCGATTGGATCACTCGCCGCGGCTCTCCAGCCAGGCCTCCCAGGAATAGCGGATCGTGTTCAGCTCCCGTAGTCCCGTGGTGCGCCTCACCTTGCCGGGCCGCATCCCGGCCCCCTCCTCGAGGACGCGGGCGGCCGCGGAACGGACCGGCCACCTGCTGTCCGCCAGGGCCTTGACAAGAGTGCGCGGCGGAACACCGCCGAATCGATTCTCCGGCCCAGCGCGGTCCCCCGGTTCGAGCTTCAACGCCTTCATGAGAAAGAAGACCTGATCCCGCCCGGGGTGCTGCTCCCAGAGGAGCGAGAACTTGCCGGCATCGTCGGGGAAATCCGCGACAAGCAGCACGGCGAGCGCTTCCCGGACTTCGCTGGACTCGTTGCCCTCGTGCACGAGCTGAAGCAGATGGTCCATTGGAGTCATGGAGCCCAGCTCGGCCAGGCACAGGGCCAGCAGCGTTCTCATGGCGCGGTCATCGGTCCCGGCGTAGAGATCGAGGAGCACCTGCCTGGAGAGGGGACCTCCCGTGGCGGCCAGCATCCTGACGGCCTGGCACCAGGTCTCCGTCCCCCGGCCGAGCTCGGCCAGGACCGCCTTGATCAAGGCTCCGGTCTTCTCATCGTGGAAGAAGCTCAGCCCTTCCAGGGCGGCAAGCCGCACCCGGGCCGTCTCGTTGACCGCACCGAGCTCCATGATCTCGTACACCCACGCCTTGCGCAGGCCGCACAGCGCGGTGAGCAGCTCGAGGACCTTCTCCTCTTCGTCGCGGTTCACGACGGCGCGCATCAGGTCGAGCGCCCCGGGGCACTCGGTCCGTGCCAGGGAGCGAAACGCCTCGATGCGCACCCTGCCGTCCTCGTCGTTCAGAAGGTTGATCAAGGCCGGAAGAGCGCTCTCTCCCTTGTCGGCCAGAGCCTGCGCCGCGGCCACGCGGACGAACCATCTCTTGTCCTGCAGCGCGATGGACTGGCTGCTCAGGCCTTCGATCACCTCGGCGATGAGCGGAAAGGCGCTCTCGCCGAAGGAGGTGTAGAGGAAGGTCATCAGGGGATCGAAGAGGTTGCGGGCATTGGCGGCCACGATGAAGCGCACCGTTCCTCTGACGAGCCCGTCGATGCGCGTACGCCCCTGGATCCGGCTCAAGAGATCGCCGCTCTCCCTTGGATCCAGGAGGTTGTGCAGATCATCGCGCGTCGAAAGCCAGTCGTAGCAGACGAGGATCAGATCCTCGGATAGGAGGTTGAAGACATCGAGAAAGCTGGTCAGGAACCGCCGGGTCCTGAGCGGCTCCGTCGTCTGATCCCGCCACCAGGTCGCGTTCTCCCTGTACCAGCCGCTGAATTCCACACCGGAATGGAGGAGCTGCCAAACGTTGGCCCGGAAGATCTCCGTCAGGATCGAGCCCAGCCTGTCGAGCTTCTCGTTCTCCCCCACCCTGTACTGGACCAGGTGGCTCCGCTTCTCACCGGCCACCTCGATGAGAGCCATGCCGCTCTCGATGCCGCCCGCCTCGACGATGGAATCGGGCGCAATGGTGTTTCCGGTCTGAAGAAGATCGCTCACGAAGATGTTGTCGAGGATGGTGTTCAGCTCGGTCCTGGAGAGGAAGCAGGTCGATGCCGTCTTGGTGAACCGGGAATCCTCCAGCCAAGCTTCGCCGGCCAGGACGAAACGGGTGCGCCGCTTCCCCTCCCTGCGGTCGTACCTGAGGATCATGCGATCGATGTTCTCCCTGGTGATCGTCAGGAGCCTCTGCCGGTCCATGTACTCGTGGTCGTGCTTCGTCCACCAGGCTTTCCAGAACGTCAGATCGGTGCCGAAAGGCACGCCTGTCACGCGCTGGAGGGAGCCGGCCGCCACGGTGAGGATGCACATGAAGTCCTTGCAGTACTGTCCGCCGAGAAAGACCTCCATGAAGGCCGGCACGACGCGCGTCCGGAGCTGTTCGTGCTCCTCCTGGGATCCTCTCCGGAGGTAGAGGCAGGTGAGTCCCGAGGCAGCCGTCACCTTGAGAAGGGGATCGCGGGAATCGATCAGGCTTTCGAGCCTCTCCTTCGCCTCGTCGGGCAGGAGTTTCTCGCCCTTGCGGTTCTCGGCCGTGACCAGCGTGAGGACGGCGAAGGCGAAGCGGCGCTCATCGGTATCCTTCACCATGGCGGCGAGCTTTGTTGCGAGATCGGCCGAGCACCGCTCGGCAAGGTAGATCCTCGCCGCATCGGTCAGGCGCGGATCATTGCTCCCCAGGAGCTTCAGCGCGTGAGGCTCCAGCTCCTCGCCGGGAACCTCGGACTTGACCAGAAGCAGGAAGGCGTGCCGCCGCACGTCATCCTCCTTCGAACCGAGCAGGCTGACGAGATCTTCCTTGCACGGACCGAGGTCCTTCGTGAGCAGGAATGAATGGGAGTTCTTCCGGAGATGGCGCTCCCTGGCGCTGAGGAGCGACACGGCAAGATCGAGAGTCTTCTTCTCATCGAGCCTGTACAGGGAGGCGAAGAGGTGCTTCACGGCCTTCTTCAGCCTGGGGTGCGGCAATGTCGCCCGGATCGGTTCGAACGCTTCCTTGCAGTCGAACCGGCTCAGCAGGTAGGCCACTCCCGGTTTGAGCCTGTAGTCGCGCCCTTTGAGAACCTCCATCAGAGGCACGATCGTGTCCCGACCCCCGGCATAGATCGCCTCTGCCGCCTTTTCCCCCTTCTCCTCGGGCCAGAGGATCAGGTCGTTGCTGTAGTGGCGCACCAGCTCGGACGGTTCGGTGAGCAGGGGATCGATATTTTCCTGGTTCTTCCCACTGGCCCGGCCGGGGTCGTCGATCGGCGGCGCCTCCTGGGCCACGGCCGCGGCTCCAGCGAGACTGAGAAATAGGATCGTGCCCTGAAGAAATAGCTTGTGCATTTTGGTCACCTCGGTTGATCGCCGTAGTTCATCACAGGAAGAGTGTATCTTTACTCCCGGTGAATGCAACCGCGGCAGGAATAACAGTGCGGCCGAACGGCGCTTTCCGCGGCCCGTCGATCCGGTCTAGCCGATCCAGGTCCTGAAGGGCGACGCGGCGCCGAAGAGCCGTCCCGGGACGTCGATGCCCCGGGAGGCACAGAAGCGGGCGTCTCTCTGAGCGGCGGCCAGGAGATCGACATCGCCGATGAAGTCGCCGGCCTGGAGCGGCGGCAGCCCGTGCTGACGCGTTCCGGCCGGCTCTCCCGGACCGCGCATCCTCAGATCCTCCTCGGCGATGCGGAAACCGTCGTTCCCGCCGGCGATGACCGCGATCCGATCCCGGCCCGCCTCCGTTGTCGGCTCGCCGACGAGGTGGCAGAACGACTGCTTCCCGCCCCGGCCCACGCGCCCGCGTATCTGGTGGAGCTGGGAGAGCCCGAACCGCCAGGCATCGAGGATCAGCACGCCCGTGGCATCAGGGATATCCACGCCCACCTCGACGACGACCGTGGTGACGAGAAGCCGCCTTTCACCCGACCTGAAGGCGTCGATGGCCCGCTCCTTCTCCATCCGGCTCATGCCGCCATGGAGCAGCGCCACGCCGAACCGGCTGTCGTATTCGCCGCGCATCCGCCGATGGACCTGCACGGCGGCCTCCAGGTCGAGGCGCTCCGATTCGGACACAAGCGGGCAGACGATGAAGACTCGCCCTCCGGCCGTGAGCTCGTCCTCCAGCCAGGCGGTCAGCTCGCCGCTCTCCAGGGAAGAAGCGGTCCGCGTGGCCACGGGCAGCCTGCCGGGCGGCATGCTGTCGAGAACGGAGAGGTCGAGCTCGCCGTAGAGGGTGAGCGAAAGGGTTCGCGGAATCGGGGTGGCTGTCATCACCAGGATGTGAGGATCCCTTCCCTTCTGGCGCAGGTTCCAGCGCTGCCGGACGCCGAACTTCTGCTGCTCGTCGATCACGCAGACCTGGAGATCGCGGAACCTGACCCTCTTCTGGATCAGCGTGTGCGTGCCGACTACGATGCCCGTCGATCGATCGTTCAGAATAGCCTCGAGCTCAGGGCCCGGCATCCCGGCGCGGATCAGCGTGCAGCCGACGCCGCTCCCCTCGAGCAGCCTGGCGATCCAGGCCGCGTGCTGCCGCGACAGGATCTCGGTGGGCGCCATCAAGGCCGCCTGCCCACCCACAAGTGCCGCTGCCAGAAGGGGATAGAGCGCGACAACGGTCTTGCCCGATCCCACGTCGCCCTGAAGAAGCCTGTGCATCGGATCGCCGGAATCGAGGTCGATCCTGATATCGTCCCGGGCCCGTTCCTGGGCACCGGTGAGCTCGAAGGGCAGGAGCTTCCGGTAAGTTTTTTCGAGACGAGGAGATACGATCTTCGGGACCACGGTGCTTCTTTTTCTCTGCAACCGCTCGCGGGCGAGCTCGAGCTGGAGGGAGAAGAACTCCTCGTAGGCGATCCGCCGGCGCGCCGCCTCCACCTCTTCGGGCGATGCAGGGTGATGGATCTGCCTGAGCGCTCGAGAAAGAGTGATCCGGCCTGCTGCATCGAGGCCGGCTTCGTCCATCCACTCCTTCTCCTCGGGAAGGTCGGAGAGCACCTGCACCACCCAGCCTGCAAACATCCTGGGAAAGATCTTGTCCGGCAGCGCATAGACAGGAAGCAGCCCCGGGAAGCCGGGGCCGGCGTCGCCGTCGAGCGAGAAGTCGGGCGACAGGACCTGCAGCCGGTCCCTGGCGTCAGTGATCTTGCCCTGGAAAGTGACCTTCCGGCCACGCCGGAACGAGCCTTTCAGGAAACCGCGGCCGAAAAGGATCAGCTCCACCCGGCCTGTCGCGTCGGCCACCTGGACCCTCAGGTCGCGTCGCCGGCCCCTCCCGGAAAGGGACGCGGATTTCACCTCGCCGCTGGCCGTTCCCATGGTTCCGGCGGCGAGGCTTCCGATCGATCCGGGCTCGTTTCGCCTGCGATATCGGCGCGGCAGAAGCAGCAAGATCTCCCTGAACGTGCGAATACCCGAGTCGTGCAGCATCGTCTCGCGCGCGGGCCCGACACCCTTCAGCAGTGCGACCGGGCTGGCCAGATACGCCTCGAACGTCATCCGGATTCCTTTCTCGGAAAAAACTTATTGTAGCGCGTTCAACATCGTTTTATTAAATGTCATTGTTGCTTTTCGCCGATAACACAGGAAACGGCTGACTGTAAACCAGTTCTAGCACCTGAGCAACGTTGGAAGCGAAGTGCGAATTCCGAAACAGGAGGGAGTCTCATGAGCACGACTCTCGTCGACGAGCAAGAAAATCAACAGGTTACAGAGAGCAGGATGAAACTTCTGGACAACATCATTGAAGAAGGCGAACAGTCGGATCTTCGGTATTTCCTAGAAGAGCTGCGCGGGAAGGACAGCCCTTTTTTCCTGAGGGATCAGATCCTCGAAGCGTACGACAAGTTCGGTAAGAGCCGCGGCCTGGACGATGAAGCAAGAATGCGCTCGGACACGCGCAAGCTGCTCGAGCACGTTCAGGAGATGGTTTTCGACGGTGAATTCGCCTACATCGTGACCCGCCGAAGGATCGGCAAATCGGCGATTTACGGCGTGCCGAGGTCGGCGAACCGGTTCGAGAACGTGCCGGTGGAAAGATACCTGCGGGCCAGGGACTCCATCGTCCTCGGCCGTCCCGCGTCGGAATGCCAGAGCCTCGAGATCGATGTGGATCCCTTTGTCCACTCCCCCATGATCATGGATGCCAGGAACATCGGCAAGGGAGTGGATTATTTCCTCAGGTATCTCTCGAGCCGTCTCTTCAGCGACCAGGAGGCCTTCCTCTCCAAGCTTCTCGGCTTTCTCAAGATCCACCAGCTGGAAGGTATCCAGCTGATGCTCTCTCCCACGGTTCCCTCCCTCGAGGCGCTCCGAAGCAACCTGATGGACGCCATCGAGTACCTGGAGAAGTGCGATCCCGAGACGCCGGTGCTGGAGCTGACCTCGGTGCTCTCCAAGCTCGGATTCGAGCGCGGCTGGGGATACAACGCGGAACGCACCCTTTCCACCATGGAGCTTCTCAACTCCATTCTGGAGAATCCAGACCACGAGGTGGTGGGCGAGTTCCTCGCGCGGATCCCGATGATCCACAAGATCGTCATCCTCAGCCCCCACGGCTGGTTCGCCCAGGAGAACGTGCTGGGCCGTCCCGACACCGGGGGCCAGGTGGTCTACATCCTGAACCAGGTCCGCGCCCTGGAGAACGAGATCTCCAGACAGATCGCCAGGGCCGGCCTCTGGGTGGAGCCGAAGATCATCATCCTGACCCGGCTCATCCCCGAAGCCGAAGGCACGAGCTGCAACGTGAGGCTCGAGCCGGTGGAGGACACGGACTACTCCTACATCCTCAGGATCCCCTTCCGCCGGCACAATCCCGAGTACAGCAACAAGTGGATCTCGCGGTTCGAGATCTGGCCGTACCTGGAAGAGTACGCCATCGATGCGGAGAAGGAGGTTCTCAAGGAGATGGGCGAAAGGCCCGATCTCATCATCGGAAACTACTCCGACGGCAACATCGTGGCCTACCTGATGAGCCGGAGCATGGGTGTGACGTACTGCACCATCGCCCACGCCCTGGAGAAGGCCAAGTACCTCTACAGCGATCTCAACTGGCAGAGCCTCGATGACCGGTATCACTTCTCGCTCCAGTTCACCGCCGACCTGATCGCCATGTGCGCCGCGGACATCACGGTGACGAGCACCTACCAGGAGATCGCCGGCACGCCGATGACCATCGGGCAGTACGAGTCGTACCGGTTCTACAACATGCCGGGCCTCTACCGCGTCAAGAGCGGGGCGAACATGTTCCACCCGCGGTTCAACATCGTGCCGCCCGGCGTGGACGAGCGCTTCTTCTTCCCCGCCACGGCGAAGGGTAGGCGCAACACCGCGCTCACGGACAAGCTGGTGGACCGGATCTTCCACGGTTCGAGCGACGAATCGAGCCGGTTTCATCTGGACGATCCGGACAAGAAGCCGATCTACAGCATCGCGCGCCTCGACTACATCAAGAACATCACCGGCCTCGTCGAGGCCTTCGGGAAAAGCCGCGAGCTCCGGGATTCGTGCAACATCATCGTCGTGGCCGGCCACGTGGACCGGGCCCGCTCGAAGGACCGCGAGGAGCAGGAGCAGATCGACAAGATGTACGCCCTCGTGGAGAAGTACAACCTCGAGGGATCGATCCGCTGGCTCGAGATGGAAGGCGACAAGGCGAAGGTGGGCGAGATGTACCGGCTCATGGCCGACAAGAGTGGAATCTTCGTCCAGCCCGCCCTCTTCGAGGCTTTCGGCCTCACCGTCCTGGAAGCCATGGCCTGCGGCCTCCCCACGGTGGCCACGCGCTACGGCGGGCCGCTCGAGACGATCGTCCACAACGAGAGCGGCTGCCATATCAACCCCAACGATCACGAGGAGATGGTCCGGATCATCTCGCCGCTCGTGTCGGGCGACGGTCACGAGGAACTCTGGCAGACCGTTTCGGTGGGCGGCATCGCACGCGTCAAGGAACGCTTCACCTGGGATCTGCACTGCAGCGACCTATTGCGCCTCTCCAAGATCTACGGGTACTGGAAGTACGCGTCCCAGGAAAACTCGAAGCCGCAGCAGAACTACCTCGATACGCTGTACCAGCTGCTCTTCAAGCCGATGGCGCAGAAGCTGCTCGAAGAGCACGACTCCAACGGTGCTCCCGCTGGCAGCCAGTGATCGAGAGTCCTGCCTTTCAAGAAACCGTGTTGGGCGGCCTCCGGTCGGCGTAGAGTACTCCGCTGCGGAGCTGGGACGTCGCTAAGAAGCTCCTTTACATCTCCGCAACGGAGCACTCTCCGCCGATTGGGGCGGGACTTCTTCAGCAGGTAGATACAAGAAAGATCACGGGCAGCCGGCACTTCTAGCTTTGGGCAGCGCCTCCGACGGAGCGCTGCCTTCATTTCCTTTCAATGAACGTCATGCCGGTGTCTCACCAGTCGCACTACAATTTTTTTTGTTATTGAGAGAAGGCTGCGGGGCTGGAATTAGTGAGTCCCCACAATCTCAACCCAAGAAACAAGGTTTCCATGTGACGACATGCCAGACACTGATCATGCGAAATCCCCGTCACTTGCACTGGAATACTGAGCCCTCGCGATTTTCCGGCACTTTGACTGGATCGAGCCCGGCTTTAAGAGTTTTGGAAGTAGAATGCCACGAATCGACGAAAAGGCGTTCTTTATCCGAAGGACAAGACAACTTCGGATTGACTAACCACGGGCATGTGACAGCTTTCGAAATCGGCTGACTTGCTTCTCCTTACTCGACCTCAACGACCCACAAATTACTCAACTCCGTCCCCACGAGCGCTTGAAAGGGGATCTGCGTACCAGGAGGCAGCCCTGTCGAAACCAGCCGATCGATGAATCGAACGCCGTTATCCGGCATCGCATTGAAGTGGACGCGATGATCCCACGGCGGCATGAGCCAGAAGTCGCCGTAGGGCGTGGGATCTGGAGTCGGGAGAACTCCGGACCCGGAGATCAGCATGACGGGATTCGTCTTCGGCCATCCGATGATGACTCCTGTGGCACTGCTGCCTTGCGAAACCGTACCGTTGACGTAGAAGTGCGTATGGAACTCGTCAGCGCCGATGTCGGGGAAGGCGAACAAGCCGGTGCGGGGATCGCCCTCGAAGTCTGAGCCGGGGAGGTTAGGAGCGTTCCTGTCACCGGCTGAGCGGCAGGGCGAGTCGAAAGGGATGTGGAAGTCGCCGTTGGCGGGATCTAGGAAAAGCGGATCGGCGTCGATGTTGCCGGTGCCGGGCCAGCCTCCCTTGATGTCGCAATAAGTGACAAGAGTGATCTTGCCACAAATCTCCGGATCTAACGGAGCAACGTTACCCCACAGGATCGTGTTCGTGATATACGTCGGAGTCGGCGAAGAGAGCCAGATCCCACCGGCGAAGTCGTGGGCTGTATTACCCGAAATTGTATTGTTCGTGATGACAGGGGTGGACCAGTCGCAGTAGATCCCGCCAGCGATGTCAGCCTTGTTATCCGAAATGATATTGTTCGTGATAATCGGGGTGCTGTTATAGAAATGGATACCACCGGCGCAGGCTTTTGATGAGATCCCCGGTTTTGCCGTATTCCCCGAGATGGTATTGCCTGTTATTATAGGAGAGGATCCACTGAAGCTAATCCCGCCGCCATAGAAGTAAGCCGTATTGCCCGAGATGGTGTTGTTCGCGATAGTCGGAGATGCATTGCTGAAGTAGATCGCCCCTCCCCAATCAGCCCTGTTATCCGAAAAGGTGTTATTAATAATGGCCGGCGAACTTTTGGAGAAAAAGAGACCTCCGCCTATACTGTTGTCGGCTACATTCCCCGTGATGGTGTTTTTCGTGATAGCCGGGGAGCCTGCATAGCAGTAAATCCCACCGCCTCTGCCGTTAGCTGTATTATTCGAGATGGTATTGTTCGTGATAGTCGGGGATGAGGTTTCGCAGTAGATCCCGCCACCTCCGGTGTAGCTCATGTGCCAAGTTCCAGATCCATTTGTTACAGTAAATCCCTCCAGGACAGAATCCAGCCCCTCACCACCCTGAAAGGTCACCACACACCCCGCCTGATTCCCGTCAATGGTCGTGACAGCGGCCCCTTGCTCACTCTGAACCGTGATGGCCTTGCCGCTGAAGTCGATGTTCTCGACGTATGTGCCGGGCCTCACGACGATAGTGTCGCCGTCAAGAGCCGCGTTGATTGCATCTTGAATCTTCGTGTAATCGTCCGGAACAAAGATTTCAACCGAGAAGGCGATGGGAGAGAGTCCGAGCAAAACGACGAGAATAACTACCGATTTCACGATGCACCTTTCGTTCAACTGCAACTACACGAAGGAATGACGTCGATGTGGGATATTGCATGAGTTCCATGGCGACCTTGAGCGGCTTTCGTTGCCTGGGAACCAGAAGACCGGAGCCCAGGCTGCATGGACCAATCCCGTCATATCGGTATAGTCACCGGCTGAAAACGCCGTAACGGCAATCAAATTCGAATATTTTGATGTGATATTCTTGAAGCTCAGGTTGGATTGGAATCCCGCATAGGTGGCCGTATTCAGGCTGAAATCGAGGTTTTGATGGCCCTTGTCTTGACTCGCATATCCGATCCTCGTCGCCCAGTCGCAAGCGCTACTTGCCGGAAATTGCGCGGATTCTGCATGGCCATAGCACATGCGTCCAAGTGACTGAGACCGAAATGGCACGGCAAAACGCTGTAACGCGAAAGCCCAATCCGACCTCTCAAGAAAACAGTCTATCCAATCGGAGTTGTGGGGTCCTTCAGAGCCGCCTAAAGGAGCGACTTCGCGAC
>CAYZWU010000008.1:0-165319 GCA_964482235.1 uncultured Phycisphaerales bacterium | reverse complement strand
CCCCCCCCCCCCCCCCCCCCCCCCCCCCCCCCCCCCCCCCCCCCCCGCCGCGGCCCCCCGAAGGGGTTTTACTTCTTAGGTGAAGAAAACCTGAGCAAGCCCTCAATATTGATTCTGTTAAGTATCGAATGTAAAAGTCACATCAACAATACAGTAATATTCATAATCCACTAGAAGGATCTTTTCAAGTACTTAATTCCTTTTCAAGGCCCAAGGAATCGAAAAAATTACGGGGATTCACCTAGCGGTGCCTCGACATCGCGATAAACGACCTTTCCCCCCACCATGGTCATGATCACCCTGGTATCGAGAATGGTAGATTCCGGCACGGTCAAGATGTCCTGGGAAAGGACGACCAGGTCTGCTAGCATCCCCACCTCGATGCGGCCCTTCATCCCCTCCTCGAAGGCGGCAAAGGCTCCACAGCAGGTGAATGAATCCAGTGCTTCGTGCCGGGTCATCCTCTGTTCCGGATACCAGCCTCCCTCGGGATTGCCGTTGCGATCCTGCCGCGTCACGGCAGCGTAGATCCCGAGCAGTGGATCGGCCGATTCGACGGGAGCATCGGAACCGTTGGGCAGGCAGGTGCCGAGAGCCAGGAGATCATGCCAGACATAGGCACCCTCCCTGGCTCGATTCTCACCTATGCGCTCGTTCACCCACGGCATGTCCGAGGTACAGTGCTGTGCCTGCATCGAGGCGATGACGCCCAGCTCCTTGAAACGAGGAATATCCTTCGAGTCGAGGATCTGGGCGTGCTCGATCCGGAAGCGATGATCCCTATCCTTGCCGCACCGATCCAGAGCTCGCTCGTATGCGTCGAGAACGATCCTGTTGGCCCTGTCGCCGATGGCGTGCGTGCAGACCTGGAAGCCGGAGCGGAGTGCCCGGCAGGCGACCTCGCAGATCCGATCCTCGTCATCGATCACGATGCCCCTGTTTCCCGGATCGTCAGCGTACTCCTCCAGAAGCGCGGCACCGCGCGATCCGAGTGCGCCGTCAGCGAAGAGCTTCACCGACCGGATTGTCAGGCAGCCGTTTCCGTCATTGATCACCGGGCCGCGCGAGAAATAGTCGTCGAGAAGGGCGTTATCGCTCCCGGCCAGCATGACGTTGAGCCGGAGGGTCAGAGATCCCTCCTCGCAGAGTTCCTCATAGAGTTCGATCAGCTCTCTCCCTGCGCCGGCATCGTGAAAGCTGGTCAAGCCGAGCTCATTGCAGGAGCGGACCGCCAGGAGGAGCGCCTTTTTCTTCTCCTCCCGTCCCGGCGGAGGAATCAGCGATTCGACCAGATTGCAGGCCGTGTCGATGAGAACGCCGGTCGGATTCCCCTGTGAGTCCCTCTCGATGCGGCCGCCCGAAGGGTCCGGTGTCTCCGCGGTGAGACCGGCCAGGTCGAGGGCCATCCTGTTGACCCAGACGGCGTGCCCGTCCACGCGAGTGAGACAGACCGGATTCTTCGGTGCCGCCGCGGTCAAGGGAGCGGATGTGGGGAAGGTCCGGTCCTTCCAGTCGTTCTGATCCCATCCGCGTCCCACGATCCATCGGCCCGGCGGGGTCGCGGCCGCTTTCTCGCGGACAAGCCGCGCCGCCTCGTCCGCGCTGGTCAATCCGGTCAGATCGAGACGCATCCGAGCCAGACCGATGCCGAGAAAATGAGCGTGCGACTCGATGAACCCGGGCAGCACGAAGCGCCCACCCAGGTCGATGATCCGCGTGGAATCGCCGATCAGGTTTTCCATGCTCTCCCGGGTGCCCACAGCCGCGATTCGATCTCCCTTCACGGCAACAGCTGTCGACAAGGGCTGTTTCCAGGGCGATGACAGGACTGTGCCGTTCAGCAGAACGATATCAGCCTCCACGGCATCCGTCCCGAGCCCGGTGCTCCGGCAGCCGGCGACAAAGAACGATCCGAGAACGAGAGAGAGTGTCATGGCGATCGCGGTGGGATTCCGCATCCAGCGGCGATTCTTGTCCATGGAACCTCCTGGAGAAGAATGGTTCTCTTTCCCCGTGTAAAAGAGATCGGGGCGCCGCCTCGCGACGGCGTCCCGGGATTGTGTCAGGAAAAGATCTCAGCGTTTGATCTCGAACTTGTTCTTGTGGGTCTTGTCGAGCTTGAAGGGTCCGGTCTCGAGGGTTGCGAGAATCGAGTAGGTTCCGTTCGAAATCCTTTGCGGTATTCTCCACGAATACTGGCAGGTGCCGCCTCACCCGTATTCGAAGCCCCCCTTGTGGATTTCCTTGTTGTTCTTGTTACGGATGGAGATCTCGGGCAGGTCGATTTTCTTGCCGTCCCGGCGCAGATACCTGTATTTCTCGCCCGAGCTCCCGGCGATGTAAAAGTCGAATGAGACCTCGTGGCCCGTGCCCACCTTCCGGAAGTTCGATGTGATCATGATCTTGAGAGGCGCTCCGAGGGAAACCTCCGCCACGGCGTCCTCTTTCACGGTGATGCTCTGCTTGCAGGCTCCGGGCGTCCCTTCCAGCTCCCACGTCTTGCCCTTGTACTTGCAGCGGAAGCCGGCCGTGTTGATCCTGTAGGTCCCTGCGGGCACGTTCACCTCGTTGCCCTTCTCGTTGCTGGCATAGAGCACGGCATTCCGCTGCACGAGCTCGAGCAGGAAGCCGGGGTTGTTGACGCGGAGGGTGCCCATGGGCACGTCCGCCTTCACCACGTTCACCATCTTGCCGCCGTCGAAGGCGATCTCGTAGCACTGCCCCTCGAAGAGGAAGTACTTTCCGATGGGAAGGGACTCCACGCAGGCCTGCTCGATCTTCGGATTTCCCTTGCCGATCCATATCCGATCGCCCTGGCTCTTGTAGCCGCTGGCAGAGCCCATCTCGCCGAAGATCCCGTTGCAGTTCGCGTCGAAGATGATCATCTTCTGCGGTTTTCCGCCGAAGACGACCTTGCTCTCCATCACGCAGAGAGGCGTCAGGTAGAGAGAGGAGTCCTCAGCCGCATCCGTCCTCGTGGAGAAGCGCGGCTGCACGGGATACTTTCTCACTCCCTCGGCAGATGGAATCAGGATATGCTGGGGAGGGAAAATCGTATCCAGATAGGTTCTGCTTCGCGCCACGATCTTTCCCGACGCCCTCTTTCCTTTGGCGAGATTCCCCTTCCCTTCCACATCGGTGTAAAGGAAGTCGAAGCCTTCCCCGGTTCCCTTCTTCTCGTCCACGGCAAAGACGACCTGGATCCCCGCCTCGCCGCCGAAGCTCGTCACGAACCTCTGGGGCCGCGACGACCGGTACTTCGGCTCCGCGGCCAGTCCATTCGGGGTCTGGGGCCGCAGCTCGATCTCCGGAAGAACGCCTTCGCTGTTCTTCCCGATCTTGATCGCTTTTGCCTTCAACTCGAAACTCTCGGCCGGGACCTGAGGCGACAACACGATGAGCAGCAAGAAAATCAACGCAACGGCTCTTACAAGCACTTCGAGTTCCTCCTCTCAATACAGAAAAATCGATAAAAATTGATAAGTACAGATAGTAAAAGAGAATAGAAACCAGCGCCCGACTGCACTGCACCGCGGAAGGAGTTGGAATAGGCGAATGAGTCGGAACCGTTCAGCTGACGATCAGCTCCTCCGGTTCAAGGATCTTGGCCACGTTACGATACTTGTCCGTCGAATCGTAGAGAGGATCTGTTGAGACCTTCTTCGAACTGACCGATCTCACACCGGTCAGCCGATCCACGCCACCAAGATCAGCGCGTCTTCTGCGCTTGAACCCGCTCACTAATTCCATATCAGAGAAAGGAGTTCTTGACAAGCTTCAACACCTCATGACTGACAACGATACTAGGCATTGCTCCCGTAAAACCTGATCGGAACTCCGGCAATTATAGTTATTTTGAAAACTTATACCAAGAAAAACCAAGGCACCCCGTCTGGACCGAACATAACCGGACACCACCTGGACTGTTACAAGCGACCACCCAATCATTTCCAGCAAAAGCACTTCCGGCAGCAAAGCGGGGAATTTTCCGCGCCACACTACACTACCGCGATTCGATCGCTTTCCGGGTGTCTGATGGAAGAGGGTCAGTGGGCTTCCGAGCACCCCGAGCAGCTTCCTGCCGAACAGGATGAACAGCTCGCCCCCCCGCCCTCGGAGGGGGTGAAGGAATCAGCGCTCTTCATCCCGAAGAGCGAGAACTTCTTTTCCACTTTCCTGCTGCCGCAAGAGGGGCACTTCACTTTATCGCGCGTCGATCGAACGAGCTGTTCGAACTCGTTTTCGCACTTGGCACAGGTATATTCATAGAGGGGCATTGCATTCTCCAGACAGCAAACCGTGTGATCCATCTTATCCGCAATACCGCACAACTCAAGAACCGACCCGTTTCACTTGACGGGCGCCGCATTTCCATCCTCGAGATGCCCGGGGCGGTGTCGACGATCGAAAAAACGATCTACCGGGGGAATGTCCTCTTTGCGGTCTTGCCGTATCGGGAATTGCCATGGCTGCCAAGGAACTTCTTCAAGGCCCGCTCGTCGGGAGGATAGGACTTCTCGATCATCGCCTCGAAGGCTTCCTGCGCCTTGATCTCCCGTGCCCACTTCTTGACCTCTCCGGCTGCCTGGGACGCCGCGGACTCGCTGCCGAGCAGACGGGCAATCTCCTGGAGAGCCGAGAGGCGTTCCGCCGCGCCGGCAAAATCGGGCATCGGATTGTCCTTGGAATTGCAGAGACGGATCTGCCACTTCACCATCGCCTCGACGAGATCGTCCGTCGCATGACAAAAACCGCTCTTCTTCGACGGTAGCCGGATCTTTCCGAACGCCTTGACCGTCTTCTTCACACGCGCCGGTTCGCAGCCGAGGATTCCGCCGTAATAATCGACCACCGTGCTGCGCGAAGCCTTGCCGGCAAGTAGGAGAAGAACATCCCGAGCCACGGCAACGGCCGGATCGGGAAAGCGCTCGAGCAGGATCGGTTCGTAGGGAACGAAGATATCCGGCCGGGTTCCGATCCCCTCGGGCTTGATCCCCTGGAGCGGAGTGGGCCGGTCCGTGCAGCCGAGCCTGAAGCTGAACAACCCGGACGGTGCATCGAAGGAGCGCGGGATGATCGTGGCGCCCCCCGTGGGCCTTCCCACGGAAACGGCACGGCCTGTTTCCGTCATGGCCCAGGTGAAGGTCTCGGCCGAGCTGATCTCCCTCTCGTCCTGGAGCATGACCAAGGGGCCGTCGAACTGCCACGAACCCGACGGCATCAGCATGCCGTTCCGCCCGAGGGAGGCCGGCTTCGAATAGAAGCGGCCGGCCATGTTCCAGGCAGGTCCGTCTCCCCCCCCGCCCATGCCGCGGCAGTCCAGGATGACGCACTTCACGCCGCGCACCGTATCGAAGGCATCGTGAAACGCTGTTCGCGTCGCATCGTTCATGCTCCCGGTGATCCGGATGTAGCCGATATCGTCATCGAGCTTCAGCGCCGCGGCGGAACCCGACGCGACGACCCCCTCGGGCAGCGTCGCCCTGACCCGGCTCACGACGCTCTCCCTGCCGGTGATCTCGGCCTCCACCAGCTTGCCGTCGGGATTCATGAACGTGCACGACAGACGATCGTCCTCGAGGGGAAAGAAGGTGAAGCTGAGCCGCGAATCGAGAAAGTGGGGCGACGACCAGCCGCTCCACTCCATCGCCTTCTGCCGAACCTCCCGGTGAACCAGCTTCGCCGGCCTCTCGCCGATACGGAGAAGCAGGGCGCCGGGTTTCAGCTTCTCCTCGAGCGCCCGGCCGGATTCGATGGCTCGCAGGACGAGCCGGTTCCGGTCGCTGGCGATCCATAACCCCCCGCCGTGAAGTCCGTCGAAGCTGGGGATGTGGGTATCCACCGATGTCCGAGTCACCCCGGTGTGCGAATCCTTCAGGACGGCGAGAAGGCGCTCGACGTTGAGGATATGTGCGGCATCGTCGCTGCACGCCCGGAATCGGGATTCGTGCTCGCGGCAGACCTTGGTCCAGTCCACCTTTTTCTTCTTGAAAGCGGGAAAGTTGGCCTTCACCGTTTTTGTCACGTAGCGAAAATCTTCCATGTAGAGAGCCTTCGACTTGACCGAAGCCTCGCTGAACCTCTCCTTCACCTTCTTCGGGACCTTCGGCTTCTTCTTGGTGAGCCTCACACGGATCATCCAGTCCTTGCCGCCCAGGGGGCGCTCGCTGCCGCCGGGGAGGCCGAACCCTGAATGGGAGGAGCCGACTGAGGACCAGCCCACGAAGACGCCTCTCGTTCCGGTGGGATTGAATGCGGCAGCCACCTTGAAGTTGCGGGGCGCCTTGACCGGTTCGGATAGAAGGCACTCCACCCAGTCGAACTTCCCTGCTTTGAAGTTCGCGTAGGGAACCTCCGTCGATGTCAGCGGATCGAGTCCCGTATCGCAGATCGCCAGGGTGAAAAAGGTCTTCGCAGGATCGTACCCCCCTCCGTATCGGCTCCCGTAGACCTCCACGGACTTGATCCACCAGGTCCCCCTGGGCGCATTGAAGCTGACCACGTGCCCCGTGTCCGGCTGGCTGAGATGACCGTCCTTCTTCTCCGTTTCATGCTGCACGATCTTGTCCGCGGCCTGGACCGGCACGATCGACAGGACAAGGAAGAGGCAGAAAAGGCCGGCAAGGGTGTTTCCTTTGTTCATGGCAACGGCCTCGCATCGGGGTCATGGAGACAGGCGGCAGGAGAAAGGCGGGCCGCCCGCTGAAATCTTACATATCGTAGAGGTTTTCATCCGTGGCAGGAGGGAGGATCTTGCGCCGCAGGTTCCTGAGAGTGGACTTGGGACCGCCGTCCACGATGAACTCGTCTTCCTCGCCTTCGAGGAGATCTTCCATCTCCGCCTCGATCGTATCGGGATCCTCGCCCGCTTCCATCCGGCGGACCGCCTCCTCCATTCCCGGCCCGAACTTCAGGCCCGAAGTCTCGTAGAGTCGGCGCATCATCCGGGCCATGTCGCGGGGACTGCCCTCGTCCACACCCTCGAACTCGCCGGCCAGGCTCTCCAGGGCCCTCTCCATGTCGGCCTCGCTCATGTCGGCCATCGGGCCGGTATCGCTCTCCTCGATCCCTTTCGAGATGGAGAAGAGCGACACCTTCCGCTCGAGCCTGGACCTGTCGCACCGGGGGCAGGCGGGACGCTTTCGCACGTTCACCCGGCGCGACAGGAAGTTGAAGATCATGTGACAGTCCGGACAGTAGAACTCGTAAACAGGCATGGGGCGCGTTACTCCTCTTTTCCCTGCTCCGTTTCATCATGCGATTCGGCAGCTTCGTCATGCGACTCGTGAGCCACCGCCGCCGCTGTCGTCTTTCGACTGTGCGCTGCCGTATCGGTTCCGGCTTTTTTGTCCTCGACCATCTTGCCGAGGTATCCGGGCAGCTCCACGCCGGCCATGCCGGCCAGATCCTGCAGGGGAGGCAGACTCTTGACCAGGCTCGACATGAAGTTGGCTGTCGACGAGCCGTTGCCGCCCCCGTTCCCAGAATCCCAGACCGTGATCTTGTCGATCTTGAGGTTCTTGATCGCCTCGATCTGCTGGGCCACGATCTCCTCGATCTTTTCCACCATGAGGAACGTGGCTGCCGCCCTGGCATCGCCGTTGCAGCTCTGCATCAGGGACTGGTAGCCTTCGGCCTTGCTTTCCAGCACTTGTCGAATACCCTTGGCCTCGGCCGTGTACTGGGCCAGGGTGGCGTCGGCCCGGCCCTGCGCCTCGCGCCGGATCCTCTCGGCCTCGGCGTCGGCGGTGAGCTCGACCTTCCGCTTGTCGATCTCCTTCTGCACCACCTCCTCGGCGTTGAGCCTCTCCTGCTCGGCAAGATACTGGGCCTTCTGGATCTCCATCTCCGCCTGTCGCCTGGCCACCTCGGCCTTCTGCTTGGCAGCCGCCTGCTTGGCAGCGAGCTCGGCGTTGGTCTCGGCGATATCGGCGTTGGCCTCATTCTCGCCCTTGACCGCCTCGGCCTCCTGGCTCTGCACGAAGACACGCTGATCCGCCTCGGCCTCCTTTCGGCCCTTCACAGCCTTGGCCTCGTTCACCGCCACCTGGATCGCCTGCTCCCTGTGGGCTTCCGCCTCTCCGATGGCAGCCGTTGTTTCCTGCTGCTGCACGAAGATGCGCTGGTCGGCCTCGGCTTCCTTCCTTCCCTTGACCGCGCCGGCCTCGTTCGCCGCCACCTGGACGGCCTGCTCCTTGTTGGCCTCGGCCTGGCCGATCGCACCGAGCTTCTCCTGCTCGGCCACGTCGACGCGCGCCCGGTTGATCGCCTCGGACGCGGCCTTCTTGCCGATACTCGCGATGTAGTTCGACTCGTCCGTGATGTCGGTGATGTTCACGTTGATCAGGTAGAGGCCGATCTTGTTGAGCTCGGGCTCCACGTTGTTGCTGATGGAAGTGAGAAAGCTCTCCCGGTCCTGGTTGATCTGCTCGATCGTGAGAGACGCCACGGTGAGACGGAGCTGGCCGAAGATGATCTCCCGCGCCATCTCCTCGATCGAACCGGTCTTCAACCCGAGGAGTCGCTCGGCCGCATTCGTCATGATGGCCGGATCGGTGCTGATCCCCACGGTGAACGTGCTGGGCACGTCGACACGGATGTTCTTGAGAGAGAGGGCGCTCTCGAGCGGGATGTTGATCGTCATCGGTGTGAGCTTGAGGAAGGAGTAATGCTGGAACAGCGGCCAGACCAGAGCGGCGCCGCCATGGATGCAGCGCGCCGACTGCCCGCGGCCCACCTTGCCGTAGACCACCAGGATCATGTCCGAGGGGCACCTCTTGTAGCGGGAAGCCAGAAAGATGATCGTGAAAAGTGTCAGTAAAAAGAAAGCTGCTGCTGCAGCGACCAGATATTCCATGACAGTTCCTCCTATCATATGGCCACCCTGAAGTTATTCGGCCTCGAAGAACTTCGTCAACGGCCTATGACTCGCTTCTTTGGACGACCAGCACGCTGGGACCGGAAAGATCAACGACCTTGACGCGCTCGCCGGTCTTGATCTCCTCGTTGTTCTGGGACACGGCGTTGAGCACCAGGAGGCGCTCCTGCACCGTGACCTGCACCTTGCCCTGGCCGTCAGGCGGGATCGTGAGATAGACGGTCCCCTCCTCGCCGAAGGCGCCGTAGAGGTCGAGAGTCCCGCTCGACTGCATTCGAACCATCAGCATGAAGAGGTAGCCGGTGACCCACGCCGTTGCGAGGCCTGCCAGGCAGGCCACGCTGAGGGAGAGAATCGAACCCAGAAATCCTCCGCGGAGGCAGCCGAGCCCGACCAGACCGAACATCATGAAAAATGCGGTGATGCCCTGAAAGGAGAGGAGCTTGACGTCGGCGTCGGCATCGCTGATGGCGGAATCGTGCGCATCTGCATGAACGTCGCCGTGCACGTCCGCGTGCACATCGCCCACGTGAACATCGCCGACGTCTGCGTCGCCGACGTCTGCATCGCCGTGGGCTCCCATCACCATGAGAACCAGTCGCACCAGAAAAAGGCAGCTGCCGACAATGGCGCTGATCAGGAAAACCCATTCCAGAGCGGTCAGGCTGCTCAGATATTCGTCCATGATTCACCTCCTGCGGAGCTGTCCCAGAGGCTGCCGCCTCATCACCGGTTCAGCGGCTGTCTCATTCCGTTTCCTCTGAACCGAATGACGCGAGTATGCCCGAAAAGTCCCTGCTTCGCATTTATAAAATCAGGGACACTTTATAACTGTAAGAAAGGCGCCGGAAATCCGTCGGAAGCCGGCCTTTCCTACCTGCCCGCTGCGATCAGTGCGGCGCCGAGAGCGCCGGTCAGCTGCGGCTTTGGAACTCGTGAAACGGACCGCCCCATCGCCTTGCCGAGCGCCAGATCCATGCCCGGTATCAAGGCCACTCCGCCGGTGAAGACAACGGGATCGTTCACGATCCGGCCGGCCATCGAAGCGACCCTCGTGGCGATGGAGGCCTGGACACCGGCCGCGATCCCCTCGGGCGGCTGGCCCGAGGCGAGAAGGCCGACGATCTCCGTCTCGGCAAAGACGACGCACATGCTGCTGATGGCGGCCGGCTTGTCGCTTCGCGTCGCCATCTCACCCATGGTCTGAAGATCGACGTCGAAGATTCCCGCCGCCACCTCGAGAAACCGCCCCGTGCCCGCCGCACAGCGGTCGTTCATCTGAAAGTCCCGGACGGCGCCCGTCTCGCTCAGGCGGACCACCTTGCTGTCCTGGCCGCCGATCTCGATGATGGTCCCCACATCCTTCATGACGTGCCCCACTCCGCGCGCATGACAGGTGATCTCCGTCACGGTGCGATCGGCCAGACTGATGATGTTGCGGCCGTAGCCCGTGGCCACAACGGCGCTCACCCCGTCCCGGTCGACGCCTTGCTCCTCGAGAAGCTCGTCGAGAAGCTCAGCAGCCCGTCTATCCTGCTCCACGCCCTGATCCCGGATCCCCGCTGCCAGGATCCGGCCCGATCCGCTGTCGAGCAGAACGATCTTGATCGCCCGCGATCCCGCGTCGATGCCGGCCGTTATCATGATTTTCTCCTTTCCCTCACCATCTCCACCAGAGCCTCCATTCGTGTGCGGACAGTGGCCTCGACCGGATCGATCAACGGCGGCACCTCCACCTCGATGACCGGGATATCGAGCCTCGACCGGACGGCCTCGCTGATCAGCACCCCCTCCGTGGCGCAGTGGCTGGCGCCGGGGATGCGGGAGATGATCATGGCCTCGGCCCCGAAGAGCTCGATGTCGCGGCAGATGCGGTCGGCGCGGTCGGCCGCCGGGCCGATCATCGGATCGGCCAGGGCCATGCGGGCCAGGGCTTCCATCGATTCCATCCCTTCGGGGATCTCGTCGTAGGCGTGGCAGAAAAGATAGTCGGTGCCGCAGATCCGGCCGCCGCACTCCTCGAGCAGGTTCATGGCGTGCAGGTCGGCCACCGGATTCACCCAGAAGACGCGGGCCGCTCCCTCGGGCAGGACCCCGAGCCGTCGATCCACTCGCCGCCTCACCTCGTTCAGGAGGCCGGCAAGCACCCTGGCCGATTCGTCGCGATCGGAACAGAAATGGATGGCCAGCATCTCCGCGATCAGCAGTTCGAGCGCCGGCATGGGACACGGTTCGGCCGCGTAGGCCAGCTGCCGCAGCTCGCGAAGGATCCGCCGCACCTTGTTGGCCTCCCTGATCCCCGCGGCGCAGGCCGTCTCGTCCAGACGCTCTCCGGAGAGATCCTCGAACAGGGGGCGAAGCCGCTCGAGCTCGGCCCGCACCATGGCTACCTGCTCGCGCGGCGCCTCGAAACCGCCGGGAAGCCGAACGGCCGCCTCGCCGGAATCGGGCCGGCGCCGGGCCGGAATCTCCCACCAGTGGATCGGATAGCCGAGGCCGTTCAGGCGCTGGGCGATGACGGAAAAGTCGTCGCACGTGGCGCCAACGCTGCACGTCAAAAGATCGGGGATCGGGAAGTGGGCTTCCGTCACGAAGGCGCCGAGCATGGCCCGCACGGGGCAGAAGGAGTCGTCGATCCCGAGGGAGTCCGCGATTCCCAGCAGGCCGGCGTTGAGCTCCATGACGCAGGGAATCCACCAGGCCCCGTCGGGATAGAAGGCACGCAGCCGGCTCGCCGAGTAGGCCAGCACGGGGACCGTTCCCAGATCCTTCATGGCGCCCACGAGCTTGTACCCTTCCTCCCGCGCCCTGAGCAGGCGCTCCTCCTCGGTGAGAAGGAAGTTCCAGAGTCCGAGCGCGGCAACGGAGTTGTCGAACCTGAGCTTGATCAGGCGGGTGTCTCCCTGATCCACGTGGCGGCTGATCGGTCCGCCGTACCAGGCCTCCTTCAGCCCATCGGCCGCAAGATCGGCATGGCGGGCATCCCACTCGCCGAGACTGATCATCCGCGGTGCTTCGATCACTTCAAGACCTCCAGAAACGCCTCGATTCTCGAAACCGTCCGCGCGCCCAGCACCCCGCTGTTCGTGTCCAGGATCAGAACGGGTAGGCTACTCCACTCCTTCAGGCGCCTCGCCTCGCCGTGCCACGTGTCGCAGAACACGTGGTGGGAGAATATGATGCCGCGAACCTCTCTCCTTTCGAGCTCCTCTTTCAGCCAGATGTAGAGGCCGCTGTTGGGCCTTCGAAAAGCGTCCGGGAGCTCGCCGAAGCAGGCATCCACCATCGTGCCGAACGGATCTTCCCGGACGGCTCGCCTGTCGAGCGGCGGGATGAGAACGCGCTCGCCCGTCCCCGTGGCGTCGAGGACCACTTCCCCTCCGGCCTCCGCGATCACGTCGAAGATCTCGAAATGGACGCTGAGGAGAGGCCCGCCCACGAGTGCCAGCGGAACTCCCCGCTCGCCGGAACCGGATCGTGCCGTCGAAGGCGCGGCAAGGCACGCTGCATCGGGGCCGTTTCTGAAGAAATCGGAGATCGCCTTCGAGAAGTCGCCGGCAGCGAGAACACCGCGCAGATCCCGGAGCCTCGACCGCGCCGCGTCGTAAGCGAGGATCGTGCGCGAGAGCTCCTCTTCGGTCGGCGGTCTTCCCCCCCACTGGACGAGAGCCCGGCCGAGCCGTTCGACCTCGCTCCTGTAGATCCTCTGTGCCGTCACGCTCTCCCACGTGGCGGGGACGTTGAACAGAAAGACGGGAACGTTCCTCTCCCCCTCGATCCACTCGGACATGCGCCGCATCTGGTCGCAGACCGTCGTGACGATCACCGCGCGGTCCGGGGGCGCCGATCGAGCCTCGTTGAAGAACGCCGCCGTGAAAGGACAGACCCCCTCACCCGCACCGGGCAGGGTAGCCAGTCCGGCGGGCTCCGGAACGATGCGGGCGGGATGCAGACCGTGAGCCGCGATCCACTCGGCAGGGACAAAGGGGCAGGTATAGGAAACGGTCCTCATCGGGCTTCGCGAAACTTCCTGCCGCCGCGCACTGTTTCGTAAAGGGCTTCCACCCTCACGGCGATGCGGGCCGAATCGGACGGAGAATAATCCGTCTCGATGCGGAGGTAGGGGATGCCGAGCTCCTCTTCGGCGAGCCGCCGTATCCTGTACGATTCCACATCGTAGGTGAGGCAGGTCTGCCAGACCAGCTCGATGACGCAGTCGGGGCGGTATTCGGAGCTCAAAGTGCGCAGCAACTCGAGACGCCGCTCGTTGCGCGTCATCACGGAGCAGGGCAGGCGGAAGTACTTCTCCGCGAGGGCGCGAATCGGATCATCGGCATCGGGATCGACGTTCTCGAAGATCGGCTTCAGGCCGGTGCAGTTCTCCATCGCCACGACGAGGCCGCCGTGGTCCTCGATGATGTCGACTACCCTTTCGGCTCCGTGCACAACGGGAACTCCGGTCATCATCACCCGGACCTTCGAGGCCGTATCGGGCGCCGGGGATCTCTTCGCGAAGAAGTCGATCGATTTCTCGTACCAGTCGAGATCGGCAGGGATGCAGGAGATGATGCTCTTCAGATCGAGCAGCTCGCGGCCCGTGAAAGGCGGGGCATCCTCTTTCATCAGATCGGCGATCCTGCACCTCAGCGATCTCTCGCGGTTCATCAGGACGATGGCCTCGCGGATCTTCTCGTCGCTGATCTCCTTGCCCAGGCGATTCTCGATCTCGGTCTTCAGCTTGCGCATCTCCAGGACCCAGTGCTCGAGAGCGTCGCTGTCGCCTTCCTTCTGGGTGAGTTCCAGGATGTAGACGGGACGCGATTCGGAAAGAAGCTCGTACATCTTCTTCTTCCCGTCGCACGTGGTCTCGGCCACGATCAGGTCCATCATCTCCATGAAAGGGTTCGACTTCTGCACATGGTAGCCGTAGGTCGACTTGATGAGAGGGCAGAGGTTTGATGGAAGGTGCTCCTCGGCCGCGGCAATGGTTGCCGCGTCGCCGCCGCAGAGACAGACGGGCACGCCGCCTGCCGCCAGGATCAGCTCGCGGGGCGTGTACTCGCACATGATGCCCACGATGGCAGCGCCCTCGTCGCGCCGTTTCCCGGCGAACTCGAGACTGTTCTCGATCATCGCTCCGAATCGCGCCAGCGGGCTGCTCTCCTCACGGGAGGCGGGCGGCGTAAAGGCTCAGGCCGTACCCTGCGGAGGCGTACAAGGATCCGTCGGATTGATCTGCGGTTCCTTGCCCTTGTTGCATCCTTCCATCAATCACCTCTTGAAAAACGTTTACTTTTTCCGTGCCACGAACAGGCCCTGGGCGATCTTGCCGGCATGGGCCAGCTCCTGCATGAACATCATCTCCTTTCCCATCCCTTCCATCAAGGCGAGATCGAAGCCGATGATCTTCAGGGCATCGTACGTGAGCTGCATGTTCAGCATGTTCAGGTAGAGGTCCACGTGGGGAGCGAACCTCTTCGTATCCTCTGCATGGACGATCTCGCAGCCGTTCCCGGTCAGAAGATCGCTGTATCCCTTTATATCCTGAACATTGGGAAATTTCATGAACTGAAGAAATCTTTCCGCCTCGGCGTCCGAAAGGCCCGCAGGACCCTCGATCCAGTCGGTGAATGCGACCGTCCCGCCCGGACGGACGACGCGGACCGCCTCGGTGATCAGCTTCTGTTTGTCCACGACGTAGCACCAGGCGTCTTCGCCCCAGGAGAAGTCGGCTTCATTGTCAGGCAGTCCGCACTCGCACACGTCGGCCAGGGTGAAGGCGATCTTGCCCGCGAAGCCCTCGGCCTCGCAGCGATGCCGCCCGCGCTCCACCACCGTTTCCGTGGCATCGACTCCCATCATGGAGGCCACGTTCCGGAAGCGGGCCAGGAAGCGCATGCCCGCTCCGTTGCAGCAGCAGAAATCCACGCCCTTCATCCCTTCGCCGATACCGGCCTTCTCCGCCAGATCCATCGTCGACGCGAAGCCGCCGATGTGGATCTGCTCGCCCATGATCAGCTCCCAGAGGTCGCCCTCGGGACCGTTGTAGACGTCCTTCACGTTATCCAGGCTGATGTTGCTCGTCGTTTTCATGATTATTGACCTTTCCTATTTTTGTTTATCGTGCACCTCGAAGCTGCGGGTCAGAACTCATACTTGACCGCCACGCCGAATCCACGGTTACCCGTGTGGGTGAAGAGATGGCCGAAGTGTCCATACCCCAGTGAAACGCTGAGATTGCTGTTGACGAGGTAGCCGGCCTCGAGGGTCCACCAGTCATCCTCTTCGAGAAGCACGCCCGAGGTTCCCGCGGGAATGTCGAAGGTGTCCGGTTTCATCCTGTATTCAACGCCCACTCCCAGCTTGTCCGAAAGAAGCACGCAGGCAGCAAACTCTCCCACGATTTTTCTCCGGTCCGTGAAGCCGAAGAATCCTACGTGCGCCGCCTCGGTGGAACGGGCGCCGGCCGACAGGATCACGGGACGCGGGAAGCAGGTCAGCATCTTGCTGGCCGTGATGGTCACGTCGAAACCGGAGTCGTCCTTCACGTGGATCTGATCGGCGAGAAAATCCCCCAGACCGGCAGCAATGAAGTCGTCGCCCAGGTCGTCGATGTCCTGGTTGATCTTGTAATGAACTCCGGCAGTGACGGCCGGTATCCAGGCCTGATCGAAACCGCCTTCCTTGATCAGCATGTAGCGGGCATTGAAGATGTGCAGCCGCTGCGAGTGACCGCTCACAGTTCTCGGAAGTCCCATGCCCCCGAGCAGGTCGTTGATATCCTCGTAGGTATCCCCGGCGTCGAGGGTGTTGAAGGCATACCCCAGCTCGAGACGGTCGCCGATCGCCTGCGTGATCGCGAAGGAATCGAGGTGCTTGCCATGATTGAGATCCACATGGATGAAGTTAACGCTCGGCTTTCCGAGAAGCTCTCCAGGCTTTGCCGGATTCACGATGTAGGCCGTCATCACCGAGAACTGTCCCCCGCAGCCTTCGATGGTGATGAACGGCAGGCAGGGTCCATCGGCCGGCTCGCTTTCCTCTGCCGGCGGATCCTCGGGTAGCAAACCGGTCAGAACGATCGGCTCCAGAACAGAGGAAGCGTCATCAGCGATAGCGGTTGAAATACTTAGAGAGAAGGCCAGGAGAAAGGCTGTCAGTGAAAAGACCTTGCGAGACAAGGTCACCGAGGTGCCGGGCGTGCTTGGGATCATGTCGATTCTCCTTGTGTCGAAAATGCAATGGAACGGTTAGAAAACGATGTCCTCCTGAATGATCGTCGCCTGACTGCATCGCACAGGACGCGGCAGCCGGGTGTCGAGCGCTCGGATCTATCCTTGGGGGGAACTCTGCATCAACTGCAGGGAAGGAGAGAAAAAATCAAAACGGTTTCCAGGTTCCTACGATCCCTTTACCCGCAAAAACGGGGAGACAGAGCCACCTTGACCCATTCGGCCCGCCTCATGTGTATCCGGTCTGACGAAGATACAAACCTGGACTCCGCGCTTAGATCGATGGGATTACGAGGTAGGAAAAATACCTATATTTCGAAGTAAGTGGAAAGGAATTTCCATTTTAATGGAGATTTTTATCCGCATCCCATTTGAGCAATCCGGCGAAATCTCTTTTATTCTAATAGGTTACGATCCATCTCCGCCAATCACCTGTGATGCGGCGGCTTTCCGTCCATGCGCCGTACCGCCTCGAAGATTTCCTTCCTGAAGACGATCGGAACCGACTCCATCCGGGCATCGGCGTCGAGGGCTTTCTCGAGCTGCGGCCGGGCGTCCTTGACGTTTCCCTTGAGAAAAAGGGCGTATCCCCAGGCGAACTGGGCTGCCGGGTCCTTGGGATTCAGCTTGATCGCCCTCTGAGCGGCCGGCAGGCCGGCGTCGCATGAAGGAGACCGCTCGACACGGACGCCGCGCCGTCCGTTCTTGAGCTTTCCCGGATTCTTGAGCCTTCCCGTGCTCGACAGGGTGAGGCTGACAAGAGCCCAGTCGCGCGCAGAGGCGTACTCGGCGAAACCGGGATCCTTCTGCAGATCCCTTGCGACCTCCAGAGCCTTCGGGGCCAGGCTCTCGCTCATGACCCTCACCTTATGCGCATACGTTTCACCGGCCGGCGGGACGGTCCGTCTGACCGTCGTCTCGATCGGCCGTTCCGTTTGCTCGCGCGGCCGTTTCTCAGTCTGCTCCTCGGTCTGCCCGGCTGAAACAGGCTCCGAGCCGCCCTCGGATCCCTTGCTCTCCTCTTCCTGGCCTCTCAGCAGGGCAGCCACGCCTGCGTCCTTCGCGATGCTGGCCATGGCCACGGCGAAGAGCTCGCCGCTCTCCGTGGAGATCAGCCTCCCGTTGGCCCGTACCTCCCCTCCCACATCGGTGAACGTTCCCAGAAGCACGGCCTCCACACCGAGAAGACGGCCCAGCTCGCCGACCGACTGGCTCTCGAAAAAATCGGAAACGGTCAGCTCCTGCTCCTGCATCACCTGGTCGAGGAACCGTCTCTCGATCACCTTGAACTTCCCGGTGAGAAAGAGTCGGGAAATCAGCTCCTCGGAAAGGAACTGGCCGAAAACGGCGGGCTCCTTGCGGATCGACACGAAGTCGAGGATCGCCACGTTCTTCTTTCCCTTTGCCGTCATGCTGGCCGCGATCTGGGAAGCCAGACTCTCCACCGCCTCGTCGAGGTCGAGGGATTCCCTGGCCTCGCCCCCCCCGCCCGAGGTGACGATCTCGCTGGGCAGACCGGTCTTGGCGGAACCGCCTCCGTCGGGAACGGTCGAGCACGCCGGGAGCAAAAACAACAGGAAGACGGCGCCGAGCCCGAAGGCGATCAGCCCGTTATCCTTCCTCTTCATCGAATAGACCATAACCGCGCTCCTCAGGGAGAAAGCCACTCCTGAACCTTCGTTTTATCGGTCGATCGAGCCATCCAGCAGAAGTGTAATCTCGCAGCGGCTCTCCGGCTGCGCGGCGAGTGAAAGCTAATCCGCCTTGACACCCGCAGCCCGGGACGATAATCGTTGACCCGGCAGAACCTGAAAGAACAGCGTAAAGGAAGGCAGGAAAAATGAGCACCGCAAGCGGGAAGCCGCATCAGACAGCGGCCGAGAAGCCGACAGGGCCGCCCCGGCGCAGCTGGCGTTTCAAGCTTCTCGCCCTGGTGATCGGCTCTCTCCTTGCCCTTCTCCTGGCCGAGGGCATCCTCTGGATCATGGATCTTCCCCGGACCGGCCCGTTCCTCCAGGAGTTCTACGGTCCGCGCGAGGGAAGGAAATTCAAGCTGACCTGCTTCGACTCGCTCCCCACCGGCGGAATCGACGCCGATCTCCGGAAGCCGGAGGATCGCGCCCGGTACGAGCCGTTCTTTCCGGACGGAGAGTTCTCCCGGCACTGGGAAAAGACGCCCTACGCCGTCGAGGTGGCCTACAACAGCCATGGATTCAGGGACCGCGAGTTCGGACCGCGCGGCGATGCCGATCTCAGGATCGTGGTCGTCGGCGACAGCTTCACCTACGGCCACGGGCTGCCGGAAAAGACCTGCTATCCGCGGCAGCTCGAGAAGATCCTTCGCGAGACGACGCCCGGCAGGAAGGTGGAGGTATTCAACTGCGGCCACGGTGCGGACAATGTCGACCGGATCCACAAGGTCGCCCTCTACACCCTCGCCAACTACAAACCCGACATCCTGGTCTACAGCTACTTCCTGAACGATCCTCTCAAGGATGAAACGGAAAAGAAGGACGTCCACGCCATGCTCGATCCGGGCTGGAGCAACGTGGAGCAGGAGAAGACGCGGTTCACCATCGGGATGCGGGAGCGCCGCGGACCGAGGATCTACGACCTGGCTGCGGGCTTCTTCGAGAGCAGCCGCGTAACCGACACTACACTGGACTGGTACAGGAGCATCCACGAGCCAGGGAACTGGGCGCCCACAGCCAGGCTGATCAAGGCGATCGACGAGGCGGCCCGCGATGCCGGCTGCCGTTTCATCCTGGCCGTCCTTCCCGTGATCTACGACCTGAGCGGGGAATATCCCCTGGAAAGCGTTCACAGGTACATCGAGACCACGGCAGGCTCGATGCGGATAGAGGTGATCGACTGCCTCCCCGCTCTGCGGACGAGGCCTGATGCGGAGCTTTATCTTCACCCGAGGGACCGCCATCCCAATGCGAACTACAGCCGATCCGTCGCCGAAACAATCGCCAGCGCCATCGACGGCTGACTCGCCGCCCGGCCGGCGGCGTCGATCCAGGCTGGCGCTACTTCTCCTGGTGCTCGGTGCCGCCGCAGCGACAGCCCTGCTCTGGTGGTACGCCGCCCTCGGCAGCGAAACGGCCTTCCTCTCCCGCAACGAGGGAGCCGACTGGATCGTCTACCCTCAGGTCAGGTCGGCGGCGGAAAGAAAGATCGTGGCGATGAGGACGGTTTTCCGCCGCTCCTTCGACGTGGACGGCTCGGCGCAGCAGGTCCGGCTTTGCGCCTGCTTCTTCCGCGACGGCGAGATCTCGCTCAACGGCAAACCCGTGGTCTTTCCCGATTCAGGGGAAAAGGGCTGGAAAGAAACCATGGAAGCCGACGTGACCGGGCTGATCCGCGCGGGCGCCAACGAGATAGAGGCAACGGTGGCCAACAGCACCGGCCCTCCCGCCCTCTGGCTGCTCCTCGAAGGAGAAGGCTGGTCGATCGGTTCCGGCCCGGACTGGACATCGTGCCTGGCCGGGGCCACGGAGCTCCCGGCACGCCTGGCCGAGACGCCGCCGCTGCGGCCCGAGATCGGCGCGGGCGACGGGATGGAGAGCCCGGCATCGGCCGTCGGATGCTGCCGGCCGATCCTGGCCCTCTTTGCCGGTGCCGCCGTGCTTGCCGCCTGGCTGGCGCTCCGGCGGAAACGGCGTCCGGCCGGACAGGATGGAGAAGAACCGGGCGGCCTCTCCAGGCGAACCGCCCTGGCCGTCATGGCCGTCGTGGCCCTGCTCTGGATCGTCCTCTTCTGGAACAACCACGGCCAGCTGCATCGCTACGTGGGCTTCGACGCCCGAGGGCACCAGCAGTACATCCATTACATCCAGAACAGGGACGCCCTCCCCCTTGCCGATGACGGCTGGCAGATGTTCCAGCCGCCTCTCTACTACATCGTCTCCTTCCTGGCGCTCGAGCTCTGCGACATCCCTGTCGAGGACGACACGGCCTTCACCGTCCTGCGCCTCATCGGCCTGGCCGCGGCCGTGACGCTTCTCGCCTTCCTCTTCGCCAGCCTGCGCCTGGTCTTTGCCAAGCACCCGGGGCGGCAGATCGCGGGCCTGATCCTGGCCGCCTTCCTGCCGATGCACCTCTACCTCTTCCAGTACGTGACCAACGAGCCCTTCACCGCCGCCTTCATCGCGGCATCGGTCTACCTCTGTCTCAAGATTCTCCTGGAGAAGGGAGAAACACCCGGGATCCACGCCGCACTGGGAGCCTGCCTCGGTGCGGCCATGCTCTCGAAGTTCTCTGCCCTCCTTGCCGTGGCCGCAATCGTGACGGTGCTGACCGCCGCGGCGGCGGTTCGCCGGCGCTTCGGCCTGATGGGATGGCTGAAGACCACGGGCCTTGCCGTCGCCGTATGCCTCCTTGTCTGCGGCTGGCATTATGTCCGCGTGTGGCTCCATTTCGGGAAGCCCCTCGTGGGCAACTGGGATCCCATCGTCGGATTGACATGGTGGCAGGACAACGGATACCAGACGGCAGCCTACTACATGCGCTTCGGCGCATCGCTGAACGAACCGCTCTTCACCGGCTTCAACGGCATGTGGGACGGCCTCTACTCCACCCTCTGGGGCGACGGGCTCTGCAGCGGCGGCGCCGCGGTGGCCCGGCCGCCTTCGGCCCTCGGACCGCCGCCCTGGAACCACGGGCTCCTCTCCGCCGGCCTTCTCCTGTCCCTGCTGCCCATGGTTTTGATCGTCATCGGCGCCGCGGCCGCGCTGATTCGCCTGGTGCGCAGACCGGCGGCACACTGGTTCCTCCTTCTCGGCCTGCTCGGCGGATGCGGCTTCGCCCTGATCTTCATGTCGCTCAAGGTGCCGAGCTACGCCCATGCCAAGGCGTTCTACGCGATCCCGGCCGTCCTGACGCTCTGCGCCCTCGGAGCCTGGGGATTCGACATCCTGACCCGCCGGGGACGTGCGATCCGCCTCGTGCTCTGGGCGGCGCTGGGGCTCTGGGCCGTCAATGCCTATGCCGCCTTCTGGATCGTCGACGGCAGCGCGGCGGCCAGTGCCTCGCAGGGAGCCGGGCTGCTCTACTCCGGCCGCCCCGCCGAAGCGATGCCGCTGCTCAGGGAATCGATCGAGACCGATCCGACTCGCACGGAAACACGCTGGGCCCTGTCGAAAGCCCTGGAAAAGCTCGGCAGGATCGAGGAGGCGAGGCGGGTCCTCGAGCAGGGGCTGGACGCGGATCCGGGGCGGGCCGTTCTTCATTCCGAGCTGGCCAGGCTGGGGCGCGCCGCGGGATCGGCCCGGCCGGACAAGGCGAAAATCACGGCGATGCAGATTGAGGATGCGCGCCGGGCCGCGCAGCTCGGGCCGGACCACGCAGACGCCCACACGGTCCTCGGGATGCTGTTGATGCGGCAGGGTCAGGAAGAAGAAGCCAAGGCCGCCTTCCGCGAAGTGCTGCGCATCGACCCGCAGAACCTCAGGGCGCACCGCATGCTGGCCGGTCTCTATGCCGGGCAGGCGCGGACCGGCGAGGCCGCCCTCCACAGCGGATACGTCGAGGCGATCGAGAAGGCGGGCTCCAAGTAGCCTGAAGAGGAAAAACACCCCCGGCTGAAACAGCCAAAGGTGTTTTTACCTTTGAAAACCCCGACGGTTGCGGAAAGTGCCGAGCAAAGCATGCCAGTCAAGCCGGTTTCGTTCCACAATGTCGAGGTCAACTCCTTCTCAGGGCAAGTGATTCTCCCGAAATCACGTTGTTCACATCCTGACGGCCGACCGCAGACGGACGATCAGCAGCGCGTCTATCAGAGGAAACGACAGGCCGCGCCGGACTGGTCACTTTTTTTCCGGAAATTTCAAAATCGGGAAATCCGGCTGAATCGGAACATCAGCAAAAACGGTCAAGCACGGGGTCTCGAGGTCCTGTATCATCCGACCTGGAGGTACCGGAAAGAGCAATGAAAGAGACGACGCTTCAGGACTACAAGGAACGGATGCTGCGGGTGCTGATCCACATCCAGCAGAGGCTCGACGACGACCTTCCTCTCGAGGAGCTGGCCCGCATCGCCTTCTTCTCCCCCTTTCATTTCCATCGAGTCTTTCGTGGCATGATCGGCGAATCGGTGAAGAGCCACGTCCGCCGGCTGAGGCTGGAGCGCGCGGCAATGAGGCTTAAATCGAGCGCCGTATCGATCACCACGATCGCTTTCGACGCGCGGTACGAGGCTCCGGAAGCCTTCACCCGGGCGTTCAGGGCGATGTACGGCGAATCGCCTTCGGAATACCGGTCCGGCAGAAATCCCCTTTCCCGGAAACCGACACCCTCTGGCGTCCACTTCCAGGAGAAAGGTTCGTTGAAGAACTTCAATCCCTTGAACTCAGGAGTCGAAACAATGGAAGTGACGATCAAGAAGCTCGAACCGATGCGCGTGGCCTTCATGCGGCACGTGGGGCCCTATTCCGAGTGCGGACCGACGTGGGACAGGTTCGTGCCCAAGCTCGGCAAGCTCGGCCTTCTCGGGCCGGACACGATGTTCCTGGGGATCTGCTACGACGACCCGGAGATCACGCCTCCCGACAAGATCCGCTACGATGTCTGCGTCACGGTGGACGAAGACTTCAAACCCGAGGACGATCTCGGGGTGCAGGTCATTCCCGCCGGAGAGTATGCGATGACGACCCATATCGGTCCCTTCGAGAAGCTGGGCGTCACGTGGGCGAAGCTGATGGGAGAGTGGCTTCCCCGGAGCGGCCGCGAGCTTCGCCAGGCGCCCTGCCTGGAGATCTATCTCACCGACCCGGAAAACACCGATCCCGAGGACCTGATCACCGACATCTACGCACCTCTGACGGAGAGGTAGAAGGAGGCGAGCAATGGCCGACCAGGAAAAAACCGATCTCTTCAGGAAGCACAAGGACGAGTATGCCTCGCCGAAGAAGCCGGTCCGCGTCTTCGTGAAGAAGGCGACCTATCTCGCCATCGACGGAGAGGGCGGGCCGGGCGGCGAGATCTTCCAGGCGAAGATCGGCGCCCTCTACGCCATGGCGTACACGATCAAGATGACCCGCAAGTTCGGCGGGAAGCGCGATTACGTGGTCTGCAAGCTGGAAACGCAGTGGTGGCACGACGACGGCGGCAGCGATCTCGGCGACGTGTCAAAGGACGAGTGGCGCTGGAAGATGCTGATCCGCACTCCCGGCTTCGTCCGCCCGGCCGAGGTGGCCGGCGCAGCGGCCGTCCTCATCGAGAAGGGGAAGGGAGCCGAGGTCGAGAACGTGAAGCTCGAGACGCTGAGCGAAGGGGAGTGCGTGCAGATGCTCCACGTGGGCCCCTACGAGAACGAAGGCGAATCCGTTGCCGTGATGAAGATCTTTGCGGAGAAGGAGGGCCTGGTCTTCCACGGCCGGCATCACGACATCTACATTTCCGATCCGAGGCGCGTGCCGCCCGAAAGGCTGAAAACGATCCTCAGGCATCCGGTGAAGAAGAAGGCGAAATCCTAGGGGCCCGGCCCAGAGATCATGCAGGCCGAAAGCGGGTCTTCCGGAGCGGCCTGCTGCGCGCTCACTTCCTCGCCTTCAATCGCCAGTGCTCGTTCTCGGTCCGTGCTTTCGCGAGACAGGTTCCGATCCGCGCCGCCACGTCGGGAAAGCCGGCAGCCAGATCGTTCTTCTCCCCCGGATCGGTCTCGAGGTCGTAGAGCTCCATCGACTCGCGGCCGATGAACCGGACTCCCTTCCACCTACCGGTGCGCACCGCCTGCTTCGAGCCTCGCTCGTGAAACTCCCAGTAGAGGTAGTCGTGCTTCTTCTGCCTGTCAGGCTGCCCGAGAAGCGTGGGCTTCATCGAGATTCCATCGATCTTCCCCGGAACCCGGCCGCCGGCCAGCTCGGCCATGGTGGGCATGAAATCCTGAAAGGCGCTCGCGTGCCGGGAGACGCTTCCAGGCTCGATCCTGCCGGGCCACCGGGCGATCAGCGGAACACGGATCCCGCCCTCGTAGAGATCGCGCTTGATCCCCCTCAACGCCCCGTTGCTCCGGAAGAAATCGGGCTTCGCGCCGCCCTCCCTGTGGGGACCGTTGTCGCTGCTGAAGAAGACGACCGTATCGTCGCCGATCCCGAGCTCGTCGAGTGTGTCGAGGAGCCGCCCCACGTCGCGATCCATGCGGGTGATCATGGCGGCGTGCCCCTTCTGCGGATCGGGCCACTCCTCGTTCTCGTAGGATTCGAAGGACGGCACCTCCATCCCCTTGCCCCCGGCCTCGTTGTTGGCATGGGGGATGGTGAGAGCCAGGTAGAGGAAGAAAGGCCGGCTCTTGTGGCGCTTCACGAACCCGAGCGCCTCGTCGATGAAGAGGTCGTGGCTGTACTGCTTCTTCTCCCTGGCCACACCGTGCCCCTCCTTCGAGCCCTCGGGCATCACGTTCTCGAGAGGCACGCGCTTCTCGTTGCGATAGAGGAAGTCGGGATAGTAGTTGTGGGCATGGCGCTGGTTGAGGTAGCCGAAGAACTCGTCGAACCCCTGCCGCGTGGGCATCCCGGTGCTCCCCTCCTCGCCAAGACCCCACTTGCCGACCAGGCCAGTGGCATACCCCGCATCGCGGAGCACCTCGGCCACGGTGAGATCCCCGGGCTCCAGGGGAACGCGTGCGTTGCCGCGCACGCGGCAGTGCCCGGTGTGAAGGCCGGTCATGAGAACGCACCGCGAGGGGGCGCAGACCGTGCTGCCCGCGTAATGATCGGTGAACCGCATCCCCTCGGCGGCCATGGCGTCGAGCCGCGGCGTCCTGATGCGTTCCTGCCCGTAGCTGCCGAGGTCGCCGTAGCCCAGATCGTCGGCGAGAACGAAGATGATGTTCGGCCGTCTCGAGGCCATCCCCCACCCCGGCAGGGCCAGCGCGGCGGCTCCCGCACCGGCGGCCTTCAGGAAATCGCGCCGCTCGATCTCAGGCGATCGTCCCACTGACGTTTCCGGTGTTCTTCCGCCGCTCAAAGACATCTCCCTTGCCTCCTTCCATGCCGCGTCCGAACGGCCTGCGGATCACGATGCCGTCATTTCGAAAGGAACATGATACCGTGGAGCCGCGCCGGACCGGCAATGGATTTATTCGTGCCGGAAAGAAAGTAGATCATGATAGAAAGCGAACCTGCCCTTTACCTGATATCGAGGAGGCCGCGCGTCCTGCCATGTACCTGATCGCCGCCGCACTTTTTCTGGTGACAGTCTTTCCGGTCTTTCGATTCGTCCGCAGGGATTATCTCCGGCACGGCCTCCTGTCGCCCGCAGCCGCACTGCTTCAGTGCGCTGTCTTCGGAGCGCATGCCTTTCTCCTCGAGCTGGCGATCATCTTTACCGACTGGCCCGCCCGGCACGGCTCCACGGTCTCCCTCTGTCTCGGTCTCGCCTGCGGCGCCGGCGGCCTGGTCCTGCTCCTGGCGGGCTTTCGCCGTTTCGGATCCCTTGCACGCATCCTGGGACGCGAAAGCGATTCGCTGATCCTGAAGGGGATCTACCGCTGGAGCAGGAATCCGCAGCTCGCGGGATACGGGCTGCTCCAGCTCGGCTTCGCGATCCTCTGGCCCGACTGGCGCGTCTGCGCCACGCTCGCGATCTATGCCGTCGCGGCGCATCGCCTGGTTCTCATCGAGGAGGAACACCTGCTCCGGAAACACGGCAAGGCGTACAGGGGCTACTGCAAGCGGACGGCGCGCTACTGGCCTTTCTTCCGCTTCCCATCGCAGAAGAAACGATAAAAGATCCGCGACGAGCAGCCCGTCGTCACCGAGTCAGGCCCCTCTCGAGCAGGAACTGGTTCTGGTAGATGAACCAGTGGTACCCCGACAGGTCGGAATAAGGAAGGTGTTTGACCAGCTTGTACGAAGCCGGGCCGAAGCGGCTGGACATCCGCTGGCGGATCTTGTCCGGCCTTCCCACCTTGTGAAGAATCATCCACATCGCTCCCTGGGGCGGGCAGCTTCTGAAGTCGAAGTACTCGATCCTCCTCTCCTGATCTAGAAAGCGGGCGTAGTAGTCCACCGGCATCTTGTTGCGCAGCTTCTGGTCGCTGGTCAATGTGATGACCTCTCCCTTGGTGTGATCGACCATGTACTGCAGGCCTTCCTGATATCCCCCGCGGCCGTGCTCGTAGAAGTTGGCCACGTTGATCCCGTTGCCCGCGAGATAGAGAGCCACGAGGACAACGGCCAGAAGCCGGGACCTCCCGCCCCTCCGGAAAAGATCGGCCAGAAGATAGGCCGCGGCCAGAAGCCCGAAGGCCGTTCCCACGAGAAAGTAGCGGACAAAGAGCTCCTCGGGTTTCTCGACGGCGATCACCAGGGCCGGAGAGAGGACGATCACGATCAGGTGGAAGATCCACTCGCTGTTCTTCTGCTGCCGGAGCCGGACCAGGGCCCAGAGGAGGATGCCGCCCGTGGCCGCTGCAATCCAGATCGCAGGCAGGCCTTCGGCCGGTCCGCCGCCGGTGTAGGAGAGCGTCTTCACGATCACCTCCTGCAGGCCGATCCCCGTGGCACCGCCGATCGTCATTTCCCGGACCACGAACAGGAAGAACCACCCGAAAAAGAAGGCCGGCACTCCGAGGCAGACCGCGGCCCGCCGTGCCGCCTTGATCAGGGAGCGCTCCTCCTTCATGAAGCGTATGAAGAGCCAGACGGCCAGGGCAACGAAGGCGTGAAGATAGATCAGGTGCGCGAGAAAGCCCAGGATAGCCGAGATCCAGATCACGACGATCCAGAGCCATCCGCCCCTCCTTTCCGCGATGCGCAGGGCGGCGTAGAAAGCCGAGAAGGCGAAGAAGATGACGAGGGAGTAGCCCCTCGCCTCGGAGGAGAAGTGGATCATCAGATACGATCCGGAGAGGAGCAGGACCGAGAGGATCGCCTCCGCCCTTCCGGCTCGCGAGGCCAGGAGCCAGGCCAGAACGATCGTCCCGATCCCCGCCAGCATCGAGTGGACGCGGTACCAGGCCCAGTGGTCGCAGTTGCCCAGCAGGTAGAAGATCATTGTGTTCAGGTGGTGGTTGTTGGAGTGATCGAAGCTGGTGAAGATGTCCGTGAAACCATCGAGGCGGTTCAGGATATCGAGGGTCCAGATCTCGTCGAGCCAGAAGTCGTTGAAGCAGCCCGGAAGCCGCAGGACGGTTGCCGCGACCAGCAGCGCGAGAAGGATCGGGATCCCCCACCTTGGTCCGGATTTCGCGGAGTCGGACTCGATTCCGGCCATTCGATGTTCTCCAAAATACGAAACCGCCCCGTTCGACTCGCCCGGAACAGACAGGGAGTCAGCGGAGCATGGTGCGGTGAACCGCCGCCTTGTCAGGCCCCCGGATGGGGCTCGGCGTTATTGTATCGATTGTAACTGAAAAGGCACAGAATGTTGATCACAGCACGAAACGGCTCCGTGAAGCCGAGCGGCGTCTTCGAGCATCGCTGGCCTGCCTCCCCTGTCCTAGAAAGGAAGAACCCGAGCGTCACCTCCCGTCCCGGATCCGCCGCCGCTTCATGTTAATTGGATCCGGATCTTCCTCTTCTTCGGTAAGAACCAGATCGCAGTGCGTCGTTTTTCCATCCTCCACGATGCAGGACCATTCGATGGATTCCGGGGGATCCTCTCTCCCCCCATAGGATGTGCATTGGCCGCGCAGGGAACCATCCTTGATCCGAGCCACCTGCCATGGTCCCGGTGCGAGCCTCTCGAATCGAAACAGACCGCCCGTTGCGACCTCTTTCTTAAGGACGATGCCATCGCCGCGGCAGATGCCCATGATGATATCCCGTGGCTCCTCGCCCGGAGCCGCCACCACACGCCCCTCAATGGCGCCGCCCCTGGTGATCGCGATCTCGATATCTTCCATGCCCGTTTTGTGATCGATGTAGAGAGGACCGACGTCGCAGACCGCGTACTCTTCCGCTTCGGCTCTCACGTAGAAGCTTCCCGATTGACTGAGCCAGAGTGTGAACCGGCCCTCCGAATCCGTCGTGCCGCTCGCAGCCGAATCCCGTCTGGACCGGCAAAGGAAGCTGTCCACACGGTAGGAGGCGCCTGCCGGGATCTTCTTGTGTATGTTTACCGCTGCCCCGGCCACCGGTTTGCCCGCCAACCTGACAACGCCACTGATACCGGGCACGGGCTCGAGAACGATCTCCAGGGGATCGGGCAAAGTAGCGGGAAAGAAGGGCCCGACTCGCGAAAACTCATGTCGCGGCGCTTCCACCTGAAGCACGAACGGCTCCTCGAGTACCGCAAGACTGGCCATGCAGGCTTCATCGAGATCAGAGCGGCGAAATTTCGTGGTGTTCACCGGGAAGATATAGGGCATCTCCCGAAGCATTTCTGCGAATTTATTTGGAATCATCCCGATGAAAAATGTCTCCAGCGGTTTGCCGCCGGCTGATTTCACCAGGATCCGGAGCATGGGCGTCAGCTCGACCAGCTGGAAGACGAGACCGCTCGTTCCCAACATGATTCCATCGCACCGCACAGTCCTGTATTTCTTCTTGCGATCCCGAGCTTCGACGACGAAAGGGCCTTCACGTTCGGGGACGAGGACGAAACGCCCGTCGGCATCGGTTCTCGTACTCGTATCGTAGTTTTCTTTCCACGAGGTGGTGACGACGGCATCGGGAAAAGGCGCTCCATCGGGCCCCATGACCACGCCATCGATCCTTTTTCCCGCCGCTGCGGTATCCAGCACGAGCTCGATGCCTCTGGTTTTAACGCCGTCGCAGATTGTCAGCGGCCCTTCCCAGTCCCAGAGCAGGTTGTCCTTGCCGGCCCAGACCCAGACGGAGCCTTCTGGAATGCCGATGAGGTCAAAGGTCGCGTCGTCGCCCAGCATCCATTCCAGAAAGAACTCCCTGTCATCAGGCGGACCGTTTTTCCGTGCTTTAATCTCACCGAGAGCATCAGGATCCTTTCTCGTGACAGCCAGCGTTGCCTTCGGGACAGGAGCGCCGTCCGTCCCCCTCACGATGCCCGACAGCGCGCCTGCCGGTGCCAGGACCAGATCATCGATCTTCTCCGTCCGGCCCCGATGCGCCTTTACGAAATCAAACGCCTGTCTGCACCCGGCAATGGCGGCGACGTAGACATGCCGGCTCTCCGAATCGCCGGGAAACCGGACAGGGATCTTGAAAGTTCCATCCGCAGCGCTTTTTGACGGAAAAACGGTTTTACGGATATGAGCCTTCACGTCCACACCTTCGAGAGGCGTTCCAGACTCGTCCACGACGCGTCCCGTGATCCGGGCGGCCGGTTCCCCTTGATCGGACTCCGGCCCCTCTCCCTGTTTCGGATCGGCGCCCTCCCCCATCTTGTCTCGCTCGGGCGGCTGCTCCGTACCCTCCCCATCTCCGGCCGGTACTGCTACAGATGCAGACTCCGCGCGATCATCTGTTGCCGACACGCGTACGGCGTCCCTTGCGCCTGCCTTGGTATCTTCCGATCCGTCCCAGAAAAAAAGGAGAGCAACCAGGCAAGCCGCACCGGCAAGCCCGATAAAAAGAAGAATTCTGTTCGAGGAATCAGTCATCGTTCTTGCTCCGTCGGATATGCACCGCTGAAAACCGGAGTTCCTGAATCGATCTATTCGTTGGTTCGCCAGATATCTGGCAATGATTTTAAGCGATCGAACCCGGCTCGAACATCAAGTAACGAAAAAAGTGTGGCCTCATTCGGATCTTCGCGGGATTAACATGGTAGGAGAACTGTTCGTGGAGGATCCTGCTGTCATGAAACCGGAAGTCCTGCTCGCCCACGCCGATTTCGTCCGCGCCCTGGCGCGCAGCCTGGTAGTCGACGAGCATCGCGCCGAGGACATCGCCCAGCAGACCTGGCTGGCCGCGCTGCAGCATCCGCCGGCGGAAGGCTGCCCTGTCCGATCGTGGCTGGCCCGTGTAGTCCGCAACTTCGTGCGCAGGCGGCATCGCTCCGAGACGCGCCGGCAGACCAGGGAGAAAGCGGCGGCCCGCGGCGAAAGCCTTCCGTCGCCGGCCGAGATCGTTGAGGTCGAGGAAGTGCGGCAGCGGATGATCGCGGCCCTGCTCGACCTGGACGAGCCGTACCGTTCCGCGCTCCTTCTCCGCTATTACGAAAACATTCCGCCGCGCGAGATCGCGCGGCGCCTCGACCTGCACGTGGAGGCGGTGAAGACCCGTCTCAAGAGGGGGCTCTCGCAGCTCAGGAAGCGCCTCGACGCCGGCCATGACGGCGACCGGTCAAGATGGTGCCTGGCCCTGGCGCCGCTGGCCGGCCTGAAGCTGGCAGCTCCGGGCGCGGCAGGCACGGTCGCCGCGGGAGCGGCGTCGGCATCGGGCAAACTTTCTGCTTCCTTCATCGGAGCGATCACCATGAGCACCAAGATCAAGATTTTCGGCGCCGCCATTCTCGTTCTCGGCCTCGCGGCTGTTTCGTTCTCGCTGCTGACCAGCGATCCGGACGGGCGGTCGGACCGATCGTCGAAAAGCGGCGCCACGGGATCGTCCGCAGGGATCACAGGCACGGTGAACGCGGACAGCGAACCGATCGACGGGACAATGGAAAGGGAGAAAATAGAAGAAGTAGCGACCGCGCCTTCCCTTCCCGCAGATCCGGCGGAGGCGGCAAACGCATCAGGTGCAACTCTGGAAGACTCCCCTGCGGTTCGTGGCGTCGTGATCGACGAAGCCGTCGGCATGCCCCTGCGGAAAGAGGGCGCCGCGGTGGGACTCATTGTCAAGGACACCGACGTACGAATGAGCAGGGTCAATCCCGAAGACGGCACCTTTCTATTCAAGAACATTCCTGACGGGACCTTCGACCTGATCCTGGCCGGTCCTGGCATCTACTGGCGGTATCATTCAAAGGCCGTCACAGTCAAGAAGCAGCGCAACACGAAGGAAGTACATCTCTCTGTCCCTCCCATGGGAGAGATCCGGTTGATGCTGACGGGATTTTCAGAGGTTGAGAAAAACGCACTCCGGATCAATCTGTTGCCTGAACAGGGAAGGGATCCCGAGTTGCCGGGCAGCTGGCCGGGACTGGGAAAGAGCATCCTCGTGCCAGAGGGGAGCCTCCTGGTCCGGGTCAGCCACAAGGAGCTGGGATCGGTCGAGCATGATATCGAGATCGAACCGGACTGCGTCTTTGAGCTCATGATCCAGCGCGGAGACCTTGCTCTTGGCTCAGTCGCAACGATCACCTTAAAGGGCAGGCTAACCAGGACGGATGGAACGCCCGTTGCCTTTGCCAGGATCTCGTTCAGCCCCTCCCTGGGATCAAACCGGGCCAAGCTCCAATGCGAGACCGACCATGACGGCCGGTTTCAGCTCTACGACTTCAAGCCGGGCCGCTGGTCCGCGTACTGTATCCTCGTTCCGCCGAGCCTGCTCGACCTGATCAAGAGTCGCACGAAAAGGGACGACATGAAGGCTTCCGCTCCGGCCATCATCTTCGACAATCTCCTTGTGCCCGACGATCCGCCCGAGTCGTTTTCCCTCGACCTGGTGATCCCCGACGGCCGGATCAGCGGCGTGCTCATCGATCAGTTCACCGGGCTTCCGGTGGATAGGGAGCTCGTCTCCTGGAAAGCGATCCTCCGCGACTTCTCCCAGGGGATGAGAACAGCGGCCAGGGCCACAGGAATCGGTGAAAGCCGGTTCGAGCTGACCGGCATACACGACGGCAGCTACACGTTGATCGTTGCCGCGTTCGGATACGAGATCTTCCAGCTCGACGACGTGGTCGTGGCCCACGGCGCGGTCCGGGATCCGATCGAGATCAAGCTGAAGCGCACCGGTGTGGCGGAGATCGACGTGAGGGATCCGGCCGGCAGGCGGATCAAGGGTTTCAGCGCCTTCCGGAACGGGCAGTCGATGGGCGATACCACGGCGGATATCCTCAAGCTGCCCTCGGGCAGGACGTTCTTCTCCAACCTGCCCTTCGAGACGGTGACCATCGAGATAAGGGCGTACGGCTACCGGTCCAGGGAGATCACCCTGAAGGTCGAGCCACACGAGCCTGCCAGGGCCGCGGTCGTGCTGGAGGAGAAGGTCGAGTAGGACCGGCATCCCCGATCGCGGCGTCACTTCCCGTCCGGCTGCCTGCTCCGCATCTCGAGCTGCCTTTCCATCTCGCGCTCCGCGTTCTCCGCCATCTTCCGAGCCATCGCGAGAAACTCGGCGCGCACGGCAGCCGCCCTCTCGATGGCCGCGTCGATCGCCTTGCGGCGCCGGTCGAAGGACTCGAGGCTCACCAGGCCTGAGTTGAACTCGACGCAGAGCTGCCTGTACTTGATGATCAGTTGCTGGGAGGCGCTCTCGTAGTCCATCCCCTTCTTCCGCGCCCAGGCGATCTCGGGGCCGAAGCTAAAGAAGTAGAGGTGAAGGGCCACACGGGTCGAGACGTTCTGCGCCAGGAGCTCGGGATCCAGCCTGGCCACGATCGTCCTCTTCTTTTTCGCGTCGGTCAGATAGACCTCGATCGTGTCGTCCCTCCTCTCGATCTCGATCCTCTTCACGCCGGCCTGGAAGGTAGTCACCGCGGTGCGGGCCATCTCCTCCCGGTGCTCGCGGCTCATCCTGTCCAGGACGGAAGGCTGCTTCTTCTTTTTCAAGTCCCATCGCCCTGCGAGCTCGCCGGCCAGCTTCTCGAGCCCGTCGCTCCGCGCCGATGCGGCGCCTTGCCCCCCTTTGCCGAGCTCCTCGTCCATCCGGTCCAGCGACTTCCGCGTCTGCTCCCTCATGAGGTCGAGCACCTTGCCGCGGGCGTCCCGTGCCCGGTCCTCGGCCTCGTAGAGATCCTGCAGGCGCTCCGTGTATTCCTCCTGGGAGACGAGATCGGCGTTGTATTCCAGGCAGAGCTGCTTGTACTTGAGAACCAGCACCTGGGTCGCCTGATTGTAGTCCGCCGCTGAGCTGAGGGTCCAGTTCACCTGAGGCCCCGCGGAAAAGATCGAGAACCGGGGTTGGATCTTCAGGCTGGCTTCCACGTCCTCGAGAAGATTTTCGTACTCCAGCCTGGGAACGACGATCCTCGTGGTGCGGATCCTCTCCTTCCAGATCCTGATCCTCTCTGCGGCAGGCTGCAATTCCCGGCCGGCGCGATCCACCGATTCCTCGAACCGTGCCAGGCTGGCCACGGCGGCATCCCGGCTCCTTCGCTGCTCTCGAGCCAGGGCTTCAGCGGCGCTGGTCGGCCTGCCGCCGCTCTCGCTACTTCGATCGGAGAGATCAGCCTCGCCCGGCACGCTTTCCACCTCGGTCAGGAACCGGGACAGCGCTTCCTCCGCGGCGCTCTTCATGGCGGTCAGGTCACCGGGAGGAATGCCGAACGCCCGGTCCATGTCGACGAGCGCGCTCAGTGCCTGCAGCCTGATGTTCAGGCCGGCCTCGTACCGGTACTGACGCGCTTCCTCCTCGGCCGCGCAGATGCTGCGCAGGCGCCGGCGGTACGTCTCCAGGCTGAGCTTGCCGTCATTGAAGTCGCGGCAGAGTTCCTCGAGCTTTTCGATCAGCACGCGCGCCTTCTCGTCGTACTCGATGCCCCGCTTCTTCGACCAGCCGACGGAGAAGCCGATGAACCCGTCCCAGAGGTCGATGTAGAGCTTCAGGTTCGAGTCCGCCGCGATGGCATCGACATCGAGGCAGGGAACAATGACCTTCTTCGTCTGGGCATCGTCGACCCAGACGGTGACCGTCTCCTCTCCTGCGGCCGTCAAGTCTGCCGGCAAGAGAAGGGCGGCCAGAAAGAACAGCGGCAATCGTACAGATCCGGGTTTCCTGGACACGGCGTTATTCCTTCTACCATTGATCCGAGTCGAATCGGAAATCCTGCAAACGAATAAAACCTGAATAGAGGACGATGCGGGTCACTTCTGACCGAGCCGGCGGAAAAAGATCACATTTCAAGGGGACAGCATCGATGTCCGGTTGCAACAGATATACCTACCACATGTTACATCAATAGGCGTAATAGATCTCCGTCCGGATCAAATCGTTGGGAACGCCTCGCTCCTCGAGCAGAGCGGTCACCGTGCTCACCATCTGCGGATTGCCGCAGACGTAGCAGCAGGTGCCGGCAGTGATCGTGTACTCCTTGAGATAATCGACGACCCTGCCATGGAAATCGCCGCCCTCCTCCTGGGAGAAGCAGGCCGCGTACCGCTCGGGATCGAATCCTTCAGACAGCACCAGATCCGTCTTGCCGCGGATGCCGTGGATGACCTGGTAGTCGACCCCGGGAAAGCTCTTCACGAAGGAGCCGAAGGGTGAGATCCCGATCCCCGACGCGATGAAGAGGTGCTTCCGGCTGCCGTTCTGCCCCTGAAGCAGCGTGAACTCGCCGTAGGGCCCCACAAGGTCGACGGAGTCCCCCTTCTTCAGCTTGCGCAGCACGGGCGACAGGGCTCCTCCCGGGATTTCCTTGATCAGGAATTCGAGGTGGTCGTCGCCATTTCCGGAGCAGATCGTGAAGTCCCTGTTCCTGTGATAGTCGAGGTGAAGCCCGATGCTCACGTTCTGTCCCGGCTCGAACTCGAAGCTGCGCCTCTCCACCCTGAGGCGGAAGATGTTGTCCAGGACGGTCTCGTTGCTCTTGACCCGGGTCATCATCCTGAGGTCGCTGCGGCATCTTTCGTCATGGCCGTTGGTGGAAACAGGCATTGCCGGAGCCGCCTTCTCCTCCCTCAGATCGCCCTGCAGCCTGCTCTGTCCCACGTCAAAGGGCTCGGGGAGGCAGCCCCTCTCCAGCTTCCGTCCGCGCAGAGAGTTGAGCTTGTTCTTGATCACCCACTTGAGCGGATGCTTGATGTACTTCTTCATCACTGGAGCCGCCGTGCCGATCATCCAGCAGTTCTTCGGACACGTTGCCACATGCTCCCTGACCTCTTCCGCCTCCTTGCTGTACCAGATCTCCTCGAAGCCCTTCGATCGGCGGATGTTCCCCATGCTCTTCTTCCAGTACCTCTCCTCGAGCCCGTTGCAGGAATAGACCTCGCCGTAGGGATCGATGAAGAAGTTGACCGTGCCGGCCTCGCAGGGCAGAAGCCGCCTCTTCCCCTCGATGTAGTTGATCAGGCCCATGTTGAAGAAGGCGCGGAACCAGAGCTTGGGGTGCTTCTCGGCCAGGAGGCGGTCGCAGAGCTCGTAGAAGTTCGACTCCACCTCCTCCTTGTTGGTGATCTCGTTGTCTTCCTTGTGGAAGTAGTAGGAGTTGTGATAGCTGGCCGTGGCGAACTCCATCTTGAGGTTCTTCGAGAGCTCGTAGAGCTCGAGCATGTCGGAGGAGTTGTTGTTCGACACGGTGATGCCGAAGCCGATGTCCTTCACACCCATTCTTCTCAGGCCGAGCAGCGTGCGGAGCCCGCGATCGAATCCGCTGTCCCGCCCCCGCAGGTGGTCGTTCGTCGTGGAGAGTCCCTCGAGGCTCACCCGGATGCCGATGTTCGGAAACTTCTCCGCCAGGGCCAGGGTCTCGTCCACATGATAGCCCGACGTGGAGATGACGACGCGCTCCGCCTTCTTCATGGTCACTTCGACGATGTCGGCCAGGTCGCGCCGCACGAACGGCTCGCCCCCCGTGACGTTGATCGACCTGAGCTGCGGCAGGATCTCCAGCTCCTCGGGCCGGATCTCGTCGGCGATCCGGGTCGGGTGCTTCCAGATATCGCACATCCGGCACTTCATACAGCATCTGTAGGTCGTGATGATCGAAGCTTCCTTCGGTAGCGGTGCTTTCACTTTTTCTGCTCCTCGTTTATTCAGGGAACGGCACGGGCGGCTCCGGCGGGCTGCCTTGCCTGGTGCAACGCCATATGCCTAGCAGTTTATCGTCAGGGGAATGGCTGATCCAGTAGCTTCGATCGGGAATGGAGCAAATATCTTTCCCCGAGGGGATCGGGCCGCGAGGCGGCCGAATGGAGTCGCCGCAAAATCCCGTGTATTCTGATGATTGCCCTCACGTTTCCCTGTCCATATGATTGTGCGGTGCGAGGATCCCATCGATCCCCTCGGTCCGCGGATCGACAGGCGTCGCTTCATTCGGTTTGTCAACGCTCACTGCTCTTGGAGATCCCGTGTCATCAGATCATTCCAGATGGCTACTTCCTCTTTTCGGCCTGGTCGCGGGCGCCTTGCTGCTTTTCGGTATGTGGTGGATTCTTGATTCCTCGGAAGATAAGACGGCGATCGAGAAGACCGAACAAACCGCCGCGAACAGCGAGGATCGCGATCCTCTCGATCGAGATGAAAACGACCCCGCTCCAGGCGAGGTCGTCTCCCTTGACGGCAATCAGCTCGCCGTGTCGGGCCGCATCGTCGATGCTGCAGGAGCCGGGTTGAAGGCGATCGGCATCCATCTTGCCCGCGAGGATGGTTCGCCGCTCGCGGAGGGGGAGACGGACTCGCAAGGAGCCTTCACCCTTGCCGTCAACGCCTATCCCCTGCCGCGGATCGTTGTCGCGGAATCCCCGGGCTGGATGCCCCGGATCGTCGTTCTGCCTGAAGCGAAGGAATCGAACATCGATACGGGCGACATCGTGCTCGAGCCAGCCGGCCGGGTCGATATCCGCGTGACGGCCGAGGGCGCCCGGCCTCCCGCATCCCTCTCCCTGACTCTCCTGGACGAGAAAGGCAGCTTGCGGGAAACAACCGCAGGGAAGCCGGATCCGCTCCTTTCAGGTCCGAGCGCTCTTCGTGCCCTCCTGGATCCGAAGGAGGAAGAGGAAACACCTCTCTGGCTTCCGTTCAGCTGGACCGCCATGCCGCTCAGCCTCACCGGGGAGCCCCTTCGCTTCACCCTGCCTGTCGGGACCTGGCGCCTGCGCGTGGAGGCAGCCGGCAGATCGCCCTTTCTCTCCGATCCCTTCGAGATCTTTCAGGGATCGACCACTCGTCTCGTTTTCGAGCTGCCTGCCGCCGGCATCATCACGGGGATCTGCCGCGACCTACGCGGCGCACCGATCAAGGACGTGGAGGTCGTGGCCTTTCCCGTTCTCCTGGACGACGAGGGCGACTACACCGTCCTCCAGGAGCACCTGCTCCCGGCCAAGGGAGGGGCGACGGAGACGGCGATCGTCCGGACGCGATCGGAAGCGGACGGGACGTTCCGCTTCGGCCCGCTGCCCGAAGATTTCTGGTACGAGATCTGGTCGTCCGATCCCGATTTCCGTCAGGCGGAGTTCTCGGCCGGCGAGAGTCCGGCCAGGGAGATCGCACCGGCTTTCTTCAGGGAGTTGCTGGATAGCCAGATCGTTCCGGTCAACACGAACGACGTGCTCCTGGTACTCGACAAGGTGCCGGAGCTGATCCTCACCGTGGCGGCGGAGGATGAAGGCGGCCTCGGTCCGGGCCCGGGCAACGCCTACGTCCACACGGAACTCAAGGACAGGGGATGGAGCAATACGTTTCCACTCCTCGAGGAGGTCACCACCCTGCCCATCCGGATGAGCCGTACGATCCCTGAAGGCGACAGCGCAACCGTCTCGGTGCAGGTCTTCTGGCAACCCGACCGGTTCGGCAAGGTCGAGATGGAACTCCCATGGCACGCACGAACGATAGCCGGGACAGCGATCATGCATCCCGGATTCCGTTTTGATCTGGGTAGCGTCCCGTTCCCCTTCAACCAGGTTGTCAGCACCTGGCTCCACGAGGGACGCACGATCTCGATGTCGAACCGCGACTGGGAAGACAACAACCCGTTCCCCCGATTGTCCGATCCCTGGACCAGGCCCTGGTACCTGCTGGACAGGGATGAGCCTGAAGGCAGTATCTTCATCGTCTCCCCGGAACCGGGCCTCGAGTGGGCGGTCCTGTGGGAGACAGACTACAGGAAGCTCCTCTACGCGAGCTGCCGGATCGGTCAGAAAGGGCCCGAAGTGGCGGAGCGCAAGCTTCTCGATCATCCCGAGAAGATGGTCTTCCGTCTCGACGACAGGGAAGAGCTGTTCGCGGGGTTGGAGATCGAGGGTTCGGTGGAGGCGCGGCTTCCCGGGCTCTGCGACGGGCGGCGCCTCGCCTACTGGAGCTTTCGACTGGATCCGGAACCGGGCGCCGCGCCGGTGATCTGGCCAGCCCAGGCCTACACGTACAAGCCTGCGCCCAATGCAACGGCAACGTTGTGGCGTCCCCGGGGAATCGAGTGCAAGGTGGCGGCCTACGCCTCGACCGAAGACCATAGAAGGAAATTCAAGCTCCTCGAGGAGAGCTTCGTGCTGAGCGGACCGAGGGAGTTTCTCGTCACGATGCCGTGACCGGAAAGATGGGCCTAAGAATCCGTGAAGGAGCAGCAATGATCACGAAAGTAAGACACTTGGAATATGGCTGGCTGGGTTTTCTCGCCGCGATTCTGATCTTCGCGGTCGGAGCCGCGAAAGCAGCGGAAGAGGACCGGCTCGACAGGAAGCGGATCGCCGAGGTGGCAGCCATGCTGCCCGAGACGCCGCGCGGCGTGGGACCGACGATCGCGGACCGCGAAGCCTGGCAAAAGGTCGCCGCGACGCCGGGATTCGAGAAGGCGATCACGAACGCCGAGAAGCTCCTCGAACAGCCGATCCCGGAGCTGACCGGCGAGCTCTACCTCGACTTCTCCCGCACGGGGAACCGCACGCGGTGGCAGAACGTGGCGCGGCAGCGCCACCGCCGCATCCCCGTGCTCGTGCTGGCCGAGTGCATCGAGAACCGCGGTCGGTTCCTCCCGGCCATCGAGGAGGCGATCAGGGCAATCTGCGCCGAGAAGACCTGGGTCATGCCGGCCCACGACCGCAGCCTGGTCAACTTCAACGGCAAGGTCCGCGAGATCGACCTGATGGTGGCCGGCGAATCGTGGAACCTGGCCACGGCCTGCTTCTGGCTCGGCGAGAGGCTGAGCGAGCCGTGCCGGAAGCTCGTCCGCGACGAGTTGGAGAAGCGGACCTTCACCCCCTTCGAGCGCCTCGTCGAGACGGGCAAGCCGCGCATGTGGTGGGCCACCTGCACGAACAACTGGAACGCCGTCTGCCTGGCCGGCGTGACCGGTGCGGCCCTTGCCTCCATCGAGTCGCCCGAGCGGCGCGCCCTGTTCGTCGTTGCCGCCGAGAAGCTCATCGCCCATTTTCTCCGCGGCTTCACGGCTGACGGCTACTGCTCCGAGGGCGTGGGTTACTGGAATTACGGATTCGGGCATTACGTGATGCTCGCCGAGACGATCGGCCAGGCCACGGAGAGCGGGATCGATCTCTTCGCCGATCCGCGCATCGAGAAGATCGCGAGGTTCGGACAGCGGATGGAGATCGCTCCAGGCATCTTCCCCCCCTTTGCCGACTGCTCCCCGGGCTCCCGGCCGCAGACAGCATTGATGGCCTTCCTGTGCCGCCGCTTCGAGCTCGGCCTCCGCGACTTGGAAAAGAACGGCCTTCTCCTTGCCTGCGGGCCGCGCAGCGATCTCTTCGGCCTGGGGATCTTCGGCTTCCCGAACTCGGCCACCCGTGTCGCCCCGGCGGAAGGCGAGAAGCCGGCGCTTCCGTTGCGCGACTGGTTTGCCGATGCCGGCGTCCTGATCTGCCGCCCGCCGGCGGGCCGCGAGGGATCGCTGGCCGTGGCGATGAAGGGCGGCCACAACAACGAGCATCACAACCACAACGATGTGGGCTCCTACGTGGTGACCCTGGCCGGCGGGACTCCCCTCGTCGATCCCGGCAGCGAGGTCTACACGAGCCGGACCTTCAGCGGGCAGCGGTACCGGAGCGGCGTGCTCAACTCCTTCGGCCATCCCGTGCCCCGGGTGGCCGGGAAGCTCCAGCGCACCGGGAGCAAGGCCAGGGGGAAGGTGATCCGCCGCGAGTTCGGCGACGCGACCGACACCCTGGTTCTCGACATCAGAAGTGCATACGACGTGAAGCAGCTCGGCAAGCTCGAACGGACCTTCATCTTCTCACGGAAGGGAAGCAGCTCCTTCACGGTAATCGACACCATGGAAAGCGAGACGCCGCAGCACTTCGGCACGGCCATCGTCACCTTCTCGGACTGGACGGTGATCGGACCGGGACGGCTGCGTGTGGGCCGGGGTGATTCGCGTGTGATGGTGGAGTTCTACGCCCTCCCGGGAAAGCTGAAGGTCATTGACGAAGAGATCCGGGAAGACCTCCCGGGAAACCGCATTCCGATCCGCATCGGATTCGATCTGGAAAAACCGGCCAGGAAGGCTACTATCCACGTGACTATCACGCCGGCGCCGGAATAGCCTCGACGAGGAATCCGGTCCACCGGACCCTGTCGGGAAGCATCGCGGTTCTTTTGCCTTTACAGTGCTGCCCCGTTTCCTTATCACGGATCCAGTTCCAGTTACGTTTTGTTTCAGGCCGTCATTTCTCCGGCCTGCCAACTCATGATGGATATTTTTCAATGAACAACAAATACAACCTGTTCCGCGTCTGGTCGACGGCGGCCTTCCTGCTGCTTGCCGCGGGAGCCTGCGTCCATCCGATTATCGATTCCTCCATTTTCGTCCTGCCGCTCCAGTCCGACGACAAGGCGATCACCATGATGGAGAACAATGCACTCTGCTACTCCGCGTCCCTGCAGCGCATCGGGGTCGAGGGAGTGAAGGAGGATGTGCCGAACCGGGAAGGAGAAGGTCCGGTCTTCATGCTCGAGGAGCCGGGAACCTGGATCTACCTGGGGCGCACACCCCACGGATCAATCAAGGCGATCGTGCAGAAAAAGGAAGCCACGCCTCTCCCGAAGGCGAGCTTCGGCGAGGATCTGGAAATCCAGCCGAAGACGCATCCCACTGACATCATTCCATCCGCCGACCGGATGGCGAAGAACGCGACCTTTTCCTTCGCCGTCCTCGCATCCGGCAAGCCCTGCGAGGCGCCGGTGAGCTACGTCGCATCCTGTCTCGGCAGAGCGGCAGACCAGGGCGGCGCCCCTGTCGAGGCCAAGACGAAAAAGGGCAAGGGCACGCTGCACATCGACGCCCCGGGTCTCTGGTGGATCACTGCCGAGCATGTGACCGATCAGGGGAAGAGGTTTCTGGCCAGCCTCACTTTCCAGGTAGCCGACAAGCCGGGACCGGACGACTACGCCGCCTTCACCTCGGACGGCCTCCATCTCGACGGTCCCGATGCGATCGCCGAGCACCTGTCCGACGCCGAGGTGATCTTCATCGGTGAAAAGCACAATGATGCCGTGGCCCATCTTCTCGAGAAGGAGATCCTGGCCGCGGTGCACAGGAAGAAAACAAGGGTGGCCCTCACCATGGAGATGTTCGAGCGCGATGTGCAGCCGGTCATCGACGGCTACCTGGACGGCCATTACAGGAAGAGCCACTTCCTGAAGGCGTCGCGCCCCTGGCCCGCCTATGCCACGGACTACGAGCCCATGGTGGAATATGCCAAGAAGCACGGCCTGCCCGTCGTGGCCGGCAACGCCCCGCGGCGCCTGGTGAACTACGTCACCCGGAACGGACCCGACGCCCTGCTATCCCTCTCCGAGGATGAGCTGAAGTGGCTCCCTCCCCTCCCCTATCACGTTCCGACGGAGGGACGCTACGTGGAGAATCTGCGCGAGGTCTTCTCACAAGCCATGCCCAAAAAACCGGCCGGGGGCGAGAAGCTGCCCGGTCCGAGATCGAAACGCGACTGGATGGCGAAGGGAAGCCCCGCGTTCGCCGAGTACAACGAGATGCTGCGCGCGTCCAAGAAGCCGTCCGGCATGCCGGGAGGCATGCCCGGCCATGGAAAGATGCCGCCTATCAGCATGATGATGAGGAAGTCGGGCGGCTTCCCGTCGCAGAGCCTCTGGGACGCCACGATGGCCCATTCCATCAGCAGCTTCCTCGAGGAGAACGAGGAATACACCGTCGTGCAGGTCAACGGCGCCTTCCACAGCGACGAGCACCTGGGGACGGTGGAACAGCTTCTCCGGTATCGCCCGGACACGAAGGTCGCCGTGGTGAGCATCGTTCCCCACGACTCCTTCCCGGCTTTTGACAGGGAATCGTTCGGAAAGCTCGGGGACGTGGTCATCATCGCCAATCCTGTCTGGCAGGTCGATTGACCGGAGAGCTTCGGGCCGAATCGAGGAGACCATGACGCAGAGAGATAGCCGGGGCCGCATCGCACCGGCTCTGGCCGTTCTTCTTGCCGGTGTTCTTATCGTTGCGACCGCCGTCTTCGTGCTCTACTGGTCCGACGACGGGACGGACGAGGATCGCGGCGACGACGAACCTCTCGTTGCTCTTCACGAAAAGAAGGACGACCGCGGCGGTGTGCCTGCCGCTTCCGAAGAAAGGGACGGTGAATCGGCTGCCGCGGACGATGGTGCCGGCGAGGCGCCCGGCCGCCAGACCGTACCGCGAGAAGGCATCTTCCTATCGGGGCGCGTGATCGACAGGGAAACGGAAGAGCCGATCCCATGCTACATCATCCGGATGAGCCGACGCGCGCAGAAGGGGATCGAGACGTGGAAAGAGTTCCTCGATGAAAGGGTGGAGGATGAGGATGGGCTCTTCTCCTTTCCCCTCGAGGAAGGGGGCCGCATCCGCCTCTGGGTTCACACTCCGACGCACAGGATTTTCCGCACCACCTTCGAGGTCCCTCCGGAGACCGGCCTTGCCGGGGAGCAGTACGAGCTCGATCCCGGCTTGACGGCAACGGGGATCGTTGTGGACGATTTCTCCGGACGTCCTGTCGAAGGGGCCCTGGTGGCGCACGTGGACGTGTTCGACACGAAGGAGCTGATCCGGCTCGGCCTCGGCAGCGATCTCTGGACCGCCCACGCTGTCACCGATGCATCGGGCCGCTTTCGTCTCACCGGGCTCCCCTCTGGAGACTCGCTCTCTCCCTGGCTGGATGGGAAATGGCGTTTCGCGGCCCTGCATCCCGACTATGCCGAGGGGGTCGGCCGGGCCGAGCCCGGCACCGGAATGGAAACAGTAATCAGTCTGAAGCCGGGTTTCCGCGTCTTCGGCCGGATGGTCGACAACAACGGCGATCCGGCTGCCGGCGCGGTGGTGACCCTTTCCGGCGACGATACCCCCATGCCCCGGACGGCGGTCACCGATTCGGAAGGAAGGTATCGCACCCCGCCCGCTCTTCCGGGGCCGGCCTTCATCCACGCCGGCCCCCATCCCGCGTCTCCCCTTCCCTCTCTCTCGGAAGAGAGCCGGCGCATCCGGATCAAGGACAAGGACGTGGAAGTGAACTTCGGGCCGTCGGCCGACCACGTGACGTGGAAGGGAACGGTCCGCGACCGCCAGGGCTCCCCCATGCCCGGCACCGTCATCAGGATCACACCCCACGACGTCACCCTCGAGCAGCAGATGCAGCATTGCCTGGAACGGGGTGTGCAAAGCAGCGAGGAAGGCCGTTTCCAGGTCGGCAGGCTCGCGCCCGGCGCCTACGTCGTCGAGGTGGAGCCCACCGCGTGGGCGCACAGCATCAGCATCGGCAAGATGACCTTCGAGAAGCCGGGAGTGACGGAGCGCGACATCCGCATCGCCGGGGCCGAGATCCGCGGCATCGTGCAGGAGAAGGCGACGGGCGAGCCGATCAGGAGCCGCGGCTACGTGAGATGCTCGCTCTGGCAGGACCGGTTCTTCCGCTCGTTCTCCTCTCCCATCGATGAGCAGGGGCGCTTTGCCCTCCTCGGGCTTCCTGCAGGCACCTATCGCGTCTCGGCCACCATCACCGGATTTCCCTCCTGCACTGTGGAGGGGATCATCGTGGCGAAGGACGAGATCCGCGACGATATCTGCATCGAGGTCTTCATCGGCGGCACGATGCAGATCAAGGTGATGGGGTTCGAGGGCAGCCCGGTCCGGCAGTTCGACCTGAGTATGGGGATCGAGGGCGGTACGGAGTTCTTCTTCGGCACCCAGCACATCGACGCCGATGGAGCGTGGGAACTGGAATGGGAGCGGGAGCCGGGCCTCTACATGATCACCCTGGATTTCAAGGATTCGGGATCGGTGACGCGCGAGGTCGAGATCATCGCCGGACGGACCACCACGGTTCTGATCCTCGAGAGCGAGGTGAGACCGCCCGAGGGGACGGTCCTCGTAACGGGGATGGTGACGACTCCCGACGGAGCACCGGCGGAGGGGATCAAGCTCTTCTTCTTCACAACAGGCGGCAGCGGTCTCGAGACGAAGGACAGGATACGGACCGCCGTGACCGACGCGTCGGGGCGTTACGAGGCGGAAGCCTTCTGGCCCGGAACCTGGCGCGTGAACGCCGAGCTCGGCGAGGGAGCCCAGGCCGACTTCCCGAACCTGATCATCCCTTCCAGCCCGCCACCGGTGGTCAACCTCGACCTCGTCATCTCCAGCGGCATCATGACCGGAATCCTGCGGGACAAGAGGACCGGCGAGCTCCTCGCTGAGGGAGGAGCCGAATGGTGGGCCTTCCTGAGAGATGCAAAGACGCAGCGGGTGGTCTGCCAGATCCAGGGCGGTCAAACGGGGCATCGATTCGAGATCCGGGGCGTACCGGCCGGCGATTACATGCTGCTCGTCAGGGCCTACGGGTATCTTGAATCCACAACGGGACCGTACCGCCTCGGCGAGGGTGAAACCCTCGACGTGGGCGAGGTCCTTCTCGACCCTGGCGGCATCCTCGTCCTCGAGGTGGTCAACAATGCCGGCGAGGCGGTGACCGGGTACGAGCTCCTCTGCAACGGGAAGGAAGTCTACACGTGGCATCGCAATGAGCTCTCTCCCGGCAGGTTCCGGTATCCCTGGCTGCCGCCCGGGCCGGCCACCCTCGTCATCTCGGCAGAGGGATACCTGCCGAGCGAATCGTCGCTCGTGCTCACGCCCGGCGAGCCCGTTGAAGCGAAGATCGTGCTGATTCCGAAGTAGGCCTGCCCGGGTCAGAACTGCATCTGGGAAAAGTCGAGGTTCGCCTCGTCGCCTCTTCTCATCGACGTGCTGTGCAGTATGTTCTGGTCTCCGAGAATCGCCGCCGGCAGGAAGTGGTGTGTCACGTCTTCCGTCGTGATCGCAACGGGAGCCGACCAGGTGATTCCACCGTCCGTGCTGCAGGCGGCGTAGATCGACGGATTCTTCTGCGTGTACTCCTCCCAGACGACAACAAGTTCAGTGCCGTTCGAGGCGATCCGGGGACGCCACGATCCGATCGACGAGCTGGACAGCACGACGGGATTGTCCCAGAAGATGCCGTCCGTGGTGTTTCTCGCCACAACCTTGAATTGTCCGCCGTCATTCTCGCCCCAGACGACGTGAAGGCCCTGGTTGTCCGCTGCCACGTCGGGATCGTAGCAGTGGTTCGATGTGTAATCCGTGACCATCACGGGCTCGGTCCATTCGTTGATCCCGCTGTCATGGAATGTGAAGTAGACTTCCCACTCGCAGGTCAGGTCGTCAAGATTCGTGTACACCACGTGCGACCCGCCCACACCGGAACAGCTTCGGGGAACGCCGGCGTAATAATCGAGATCCAGAACGCTTTCGCTCAGCACGCTTCCGTACCGCACCCTGGCCTGGCGGAGAGACGACACCTTGAATCCCGTCTCCTGCCAGACGACCTCGAGGTAGCCCTGCTGATAGGAGAGATCGGCATTGGTGTCCGGGACGTACGGTTCGGCCCCCTCGAAGTAGATCACATCGGACCAGGTGTCGCCGTAGTCGTTGCTCTCGCGCACGGCCAGCCTGAACGAGCCGTCTCCTGTGTGATAGCAGGTCCAGGCAACGCCGACCTTGCTTCCCCTTGCCGCAATGCTGGGATTGTCGTTGTAAGGCCTGTGCTCCTCGCTGACAACAACCCGGTCGCTCCAGTTCGCTCCGCTGTCGGCGCTTCGCGAGAAGACGATCTCGGACCTGCCGTCGCGCTGGAGACAGCATGCAAGGTAGATGTTGTTCTCGTTGCAGGCCATGTCGGGACGCGTCCTGGTAAACGAATCCTTGACCGGCGGCGGCTCGACGAACATGTCGCGGATGATCCGCCCCTCGCTGTAGATTGTCTCGAAGCCGAGCATGTAGCCGATCGTCGGACCGATGTCGGCAAGGCAGTATGATTGCCCGATCACAGCGTTCTCCCTGATGCCCGGGCCGATGGCCAGGAACATGACGTTCCGGCAGCCGAGGCAGGTGCAGCCGTGGTCCTTGAAGCCGGTGTAGATCCCGTCGAGGTGCCTGCCGTGGTCGCTTGTCACGATCAGAGCCGTCTTGTCCTTGTAGACGGGATCTGCCTGGATCTTGTCGTAGATATCCTGAACGACCTGATCGGCACCGGCTATCGCGGCGAGGTAGCGGTCCCAGTCCCCCTGGTGCCCCACTCCGTCCGTGCTGCCCAGATTGACCAGGGTCAACGAGGGATGATAGGTATCCATGACGTACTGGAGCTCGTCCCAGACAAAGCTGTCCGTCCGGTGCTCGGGCCCCCGTGGCGATGAGCGGCCCGTTGTCATCCCTGTAGTAGGGATTCAGGCCGATGCCGGAGTAGTAGGTGTTCAGGCCTTTCCCGCTCACGATCCACATCTTGTCCTGCGGAATACCGTAGGTGTGGCTGTAGTACTGGAAGAGGCTCGGTTGAGCCATCCTGACGGGGATCTCGTGCAGGACCGGATTTCCCACGTTGGGACTGAACTGCCTGACTCCCGACATCATGGCGTTATGCCCGGCCGTGGTCGCCGTATGGCCGAGGGAAAGGAAGTTGTAGCTGATCGTTCCTCTCTCTCTCAGGTTGTTCCAGATGTTCGGGATATGCTGATGATCGGGATCGTCGAAGCCTTCGCTTTCCCGCAGGCCGTCGACGACCACGAGAAAGACGTTCTCGATGCGCGGCATGGCACGCGCTTCGGGTTCCGGTCCGGCCAGGGTGGAACTCGATCCCGGTTCGGAGCCGGTGATCGATCCGAAGGAAGCGACAGCCAGAAAGGCTCCTGTCGCAAGGAAGAGCATGAATACGACGGAGAGAAGGAGTGCCCTGTTCATGATATTACCCTCGGGTAGAAAAAGGTCCTGTTTCCTCTCGATACATGCGAATCACGATTCCCAGATATTCAACGACCGAATATATACTTTAAATGCTGTCCTGCTGCAAGATTGTTGTTCAAATATTGATCATGTAAATTGGAGCTATCCGTCTCTACTCTCGGCCATTTCTCGAGCGGAGCAAGGCGATGAATCTCTTTCCACAGGCCGCTGCCCGGCTGTTCCGTCCCGATCTGCTGACGAGCCTCGTACTGGGCCTCGCAGCGTTTCTCCCTTCCGGAACGGCGGGCGAGGAAGAAGCTGTCACGGAGAAGGGAAAAGAAAAGCCGTCCTTCTCGGGCATGAGCTTTCTGGACAATGGAAAGATCCGCCTGGGCGTCGATCTCGATCTTGGCGGGGCGATCACCTTTCTGGCCGATTCGAAGGAAGGGATCAACGTGGTCAACAACCACGACTGGGGGCGCCAGATCCAGATGTCCTTCTACTCCGGGCCTGTACCGTACACTCCCGGCGGCAAGCAGCCGGATTCCTTCTGGAGAAAGATCGGGTGGAATCCGATCCAGTCGGGCGACTGCCGCGGCAATCGATCACGGGTGATAGCTCACGAGAACAACGGCAAGAGGATCGTCGTCAAGTGCATTCCCATGCACTGGCCTCTGGACAACGAGCCGGGGCGCTGCGTCTTCGAGAGCCGGATCGAGCTCGAGGCGAACAGGGTGTGCGTGCGATGCCGGCTCGTGAACAACCGGCGCGACAGGACACAGTACCCGGCTCGCGGCCAGGAAGTGCCGGCCGTCTACACGAACGGCTTCCTCCACCGCCTGATGACCTATACGGGGGACAAGCCGTTCACGGGCGACGCCCTGACGCGAATCACGAAGCGATGGATACCGGCCGGAGAACCGGAGCCGATCTCGCCCTGGGATTCGTGGCAGGCCATGGAGAACTGGGCGGCTCTTGTCGACGACGACGGCTGGGGCCTCGGGATCTTGACGCCGGAAACGCAGACCTACTCCGGCGGATTCTTCGGGCATCCCGGATCGGGCGGCAGCAGCGACCCGCAGACAGGATACATCGGTCCCGTGCAGATCGAGATCCTCGATCACAACATCCAGTACGAGTACGGGTACACCCTGATCCTCGGCACGTTGAAGGAGATCCGCGCCTTTGCCTGCAGCCGGAAGGCCGCCGCGACGATTCCTGACTTTCGTTTCATGGAAGACCGCAATCACTGGCACTACGTCAACTGCCGAGACACGGGCTGGCCCGTCGAGAAGGGGATCCACGTTCTGCTGGAGGGAGAAGATCCCCAGATCATAGGCCCGACCGGTTTCTGGCACGCTGCCGATGCGCCGACGCTCTTCATTCGTGCCGCCTGCCGCACAAGTGGAAGCGACGCGCAGATCTTCTGGAGCAAGCTGGGAAGAAGGGGATTCACCGAGGAGGACTGCGTGAAGTTCGAGATCACGCCCGACGGAGTGATGCGAACCTACACCGTCGACCTGGCATCTTCTCCGCGATACGACGGGATGATTGCAGGCCTGCGGTTCGATCCGACAACAACAGGCAGGGAAGGTGATTTCATCAAGATCGAGTCGATTTCATTTTTACGGTAAACCCTTTTATCATAAGACAGGTACGATCGCTTCAGACCCCCGTTATATCAATATGTATTAATGATACAAGCAATCATCTTGATCCGGCTCCCCTCAAATGCTATACATCGTGTTCTTTTTTCTGATTTGCCTCTTTGAATAATTCGGAAAGGGAAGGCAGGTCAAAGCCTGCCCCTCGCCCTTCCGAATGTAATCCGGCGAGCTTGAGTTCATTCCGCAATGCAATTCCAGCTGGCCAGTTCCATTTTTTTTGGATAGTTTTGTTATCACCCTGAAAAAGAAAGATAGCTAGAAAGATACGTTGATCTGAACCGGATCACGACCTTCCAACCACTACGTATAAACCAATAAATCCTCCGGGAGACGGTCATGACGGAAGAGCTCCAGCACTTGATCGAAAAGATACAGACGGAAGCGATAGACGAGGCCGAAAGGCGCGCCAGGGATATCGAATCAGAGGCGAGACAGAAGGCCGATTCCATTCTCCAGAAGGCCGAAGAGCGGGCCAAGGAACTCGTGGACAAGGCGGAGATCGAAGCCGAGGCTTTCACCGAGCGCAGCAAGAAGACGCTCGAGCAGGCGGCCCGCGATCTGCTGATCACGATCGGAAAGGGCGTCGAGAACATCATCAGCGCCATCGTTGCCGACGAGGTGAAGGAAGCGATGTCCCCGGACCTGCTCTCCGAGATGCTGATCCGCCTTGCCGAGGCCTTTGCCCGCGAGCCGAGCGAGAGCGACATCAGGATATTGCTGAACCCCCGCGACAAGGAACAGCTGGTGGAGTACTTCAAGGTACGCAGCATCGAGAAGGTTCTGAACGGAACGGAGCTCCACACGGAAAGCGAGATCTTCAAGGGTTTCAAGATCTCCTTCGCCGACAGGAACGTCTATCACGACTTCACCGATGAAGCGATTGCCGATGCCGTGGGGAATCTGCTGAGGCCCCATCTGGCGGAAATCGTCCACAAGGTTGCCAGGTCCGGAAACGAATCGAGGGAGCCCAATTGAGCTACTACTACCTGGCAGCCAGCCTCCCTGAACTGACTCTTCGTGAAGCGCCTCCCCTCGAGCTCGAAGAGTTTCTGGACCGTTCATCCTGCGTGCTGGAAAAGGATGACCTCCAGGAGGTGCATCTCGTTCTGTCGGGCCGCGCCGCCGAAGGCCGATCCGGCTTCTCGCAATGCTGGCTGAACGCCGAGACGCAGCTCCGCAACGCGGTGGTCCGCGTCCGCGCCTCCCGCTACGGTCTCGATGCCAGGGACCTCTTCCGGAGCCACAAGGGATTCGATCTCTCGATAGAGAAGGCGGTGGCCGCCGCCTTCGCCAGGGCGACGCCCCTGAGACAGGAGCTGGCCCTGGACCGGCTCCGGTGGGAGATCCTGGACGATCTGGCCCGGACCGATCGATTCGGACTGCCCGTGATTCTCGCCTTCGTCCTGAAGCTGCGGATGGTCGAGCGCTGGTGGGCCATGAGCGACGAGAAGGGAGAGCAGCGGGTCGCGGAATTCGTGGAACAGAATATCGAGCTCAGGATGCCGGAGTGGTCGGGCATCGAGCTTTCTTGAGTTATGTGAACAGGACCTGAACGGAACAGAACGCATGAGCAAAAATGTGGGGACGATCGTAGGCGTCAACGGCAACCTCCTGACCGTGGAGTTCGATTCGCCGGTCATCCAGAACGAGGTGGGCTATGCCCATCTGAAGGAACTGAAGCTGAAGAGCGAGGTGATCCGGATCCGCGGCAACAGGGCCGAGCTGCAGGTGTTCGAGGACACCACGGGCCTTCTCGTCGGCGACGACGTGGAGTTCACCGGAGAGCTTCTTTCCGTGGAGCTCGGTCCCGGCCTCCTCGGCCAGGTCTTCGACGGCCTTCAGAATCCGCTCCCCGAGCTTGCCGAGGAGTGCGGCTTCTTCCTTCACCGCGGGACATACCTGCGAGCCCTCGATCGCGAGGTCGAGTGGTCGTTCTCGCCTCTGGTCGGCGAAGGCGACGTGGTGAAGGCGGCCGACGCCCTCGGCACGGTCCCGGAGGGAGTGATCGAGCATCGCATCCTGGTCCCCTTCACCTTGTACGGCAAGTACACGGTCGAGAATATAGTCCCTGCCGGCGACTACGGCATCGACCACGTGATCGCCCGGCTCAAGGATCAGGACGGCACCGTCCACGATGTCACCATGGTCCAGAACTGGCCGGTGAAGCTTCCGATCCAGGCCTATGCCGAGCGGCTGCGCCCCATGGATCCGCTCATCACCAAGATCCGCCTGATCGACACCTTCTTCCCCGTGGCCCGCGGCGGAACGTACTGCATCCCCGGTCCCTTCGGAGCGGGCAAGACCGTTCTGCAGCAGATCACGAGCCGCCACGCCGAGGTGGACATCGTGCTGATCGCCGCCTGCGGCGAGCGCGCCGGCGAGGTGGTGGAAACCCTGCGCGAGTTTCCCGAGCTGACCGATCCTCGCACCGGCAAGAGCCTGATGGAGCGGACGCTCATCATCTGCAACACCAGCTCCATGCCCGTGGCGGCCCGCGAGGCTTCGGTCTACACCGCGGTCACCATCGCCGAGTACTACCGGCAGATGGGACTGCACATCCTCCTCCTGGCCGACTCCACGTCGCGCTGGGCCCAGGCCCTCCGCGAGGTCTCGGGACGCCTCGAGGAGATCCCCGGCGAGGAGGCGTTCCCCGCCTACCTCGAATCGGTGATCGCCTCGTTCTACGAGAGAGGCGGGCTCGTCAAGCTGAACGACGGACGCGTCGGCTCCGTGACGATCGGCGGGACGGTGAGCCCGGCGGGCGGCAACTTCGAGGAGCCGGTCACGCAGAGCACCCTGAAGGTGGTCGGCGCCTTCCACGGCCTCTCGCGCGAGCGTTCCGATGCCCGCAGGTATCCTGCCATCGATCCCCTGGACAGCTGGAGCAAGTATACCAGCATAGTGGACAGGAACGATCTCGATGAGGCGACCCAGCTCCTTCGCGACGGAAACGAGGTCGACCAGATGATGAAGGTGGTCGGCGAGGAGGGCACCTCTCTCGATGACTTCCTCATCTATCTCAAGGCGGAATACGTGGACGCCGTCTATCTCCAGCAGGACGCCTTTCACAAGGTCGACGCCGCCAGCACGGCGGATCGGCAGAAGTACGTCTTCGGCGAGATTCTGAAGATCGCCCGCGCCAGGATGTACTTCCAGTCGAAGGACGAGGCCAGGAGGTTCTTCCAGGACCTGAGCCAGATGACCAAGGACTGGAACCGCGCCCCCATGGATTCGGAAGAGTTCAAAACGATCGAGCAGAAAATCGAGCTGATGCTCAAGAAGGTATCGGAAAATGCATAAGGTCTATCACCGCATCGAGCAGATCGCAGGCAACGTGATCACCGTCCGGGCGACGGATGTCTCCTACCGCGAGCTGGCCCGCGTCACGGCCGGCAACAGGGAATCCCTGGCCCAGGTCATCCGCCTCGACGGCGACGAGGTGTCGCTCCAGGTCTTTGCAGGCAGCCGCGGCATCCCCACCAACGCAAGGGTCCGCTTCCTCGGACACAGCATGCAGACATCCTTCTCCGACGCGCTGCTTGGACGGGTGTTCACCGGCAGCGGCCTGCCGCGCGACCGCGGACCGGTCATCGAGGAGAATCCCATCGAGATCGGCGGCCCCTCTGTCAACCCGGCCAAGCGCATCATTCCGCGCTACATGGTGCGGACCGGCATCCCCATGATCGACGTGTTCAACACCCTTGTCGAATCGCAGAAGCTGCCGATCTTCTCAGTGGCCGGCGAGCCGTACAACCCCCTCCTGGCGCGCATCGCGCTGCAGGCCGAGGTGGACATCATCATCCTCGGCGGGATGGGGCTGAAGAACGACGACTACCTCTACTTCCGCGACACCCTGGAGGAGAAAGGGGCTCTCTCCCGCTCCATTCTCTTCATCCACACGGCGGCCGACCCGACGGTGGAGTGTCTCCTCGTGCCCGACATCAGCCTGGCCGTGGCCGAGCAGTTCGCCCTGCAGAACAAGCGCGTCCTCGTTCTCCTCACCGACATGACGAACTTCTCCGACTCGCTCAAGGAGATCGCCATCACGATGGAGCAGATCCCTTCGAACCGCGGTTATCCCGGCGACCTCTACAGCCAGCTGGCGGCCCGCTACGAGAAAGCCGTGGACTTCGACGTGGCAGGATCGATCACCATCCTGGCCGTCACCACCATGCCCGGCGACGACGTGACCCATCCCGTGCCGGACAACACGGGATACATCACGGAAGGGCAGTTCTACCTGCGCAACGGCCGCATCGAGCCCTTCGGATCGCTGAGCCGCCTGAAGCAGCTCGTCAACGACAAGACGCGCGAGGATCACCGGTCGATCATGAACACGATGATCCAGCTCTACGCGGGATTCAAGGAAACGATCGAGAAGCAGTCCATGGGTTTCCGGATGGGCGAATGGGACAGGAAGCTCCTGAAGTACGGCAGCCGTTTCGAGAAGGAGCTGATGGACCTGAGAGTCAACATCCCTCTCGAGAAGGCGCTCGATCTCGGGTGGCGCATCCTGGCCGACTGCTTCGAGCCGGCCGAAACCGGCATCCCCACCGAGCTGATCGACAAGTTCTGGCCCTCGTCGCGAATCGAGGCGACCGGCGGCGGCAGCCAAAAACCGATCGCTGAACCGACCATCGGCAGCTGAGGAGCAGATGGGCAAGATCAAGCACACGAAGAACGAGCTGAAGACGCAGCGTGACGCGCTCCGCCGCTTCAAGCGCTACCTGCCGACGCTCTTGCTGAAGAAGCAGCAGCTGCAGATGGAGATCCGGCGCCTGGAGAGGGAGATCCGGGAGAAGTCCGCCGACGAGAAGAAGATGTACGACGATCTCCTTCCCTGGATCAGGCTCTTCTCCGAACCGGTGGAATGGGAGGATCTCGTCCGGCTCGACTCGGTGCGAACGCGGAAAGGCAATGTCGCCGGCGTGAGCATACCGCTGCTCGAGAAGGTGACCTTCCGCAGGAACGTCCCGGACCTCTTTGCCGGGCCTGCCTGGATCGACGCCGGCATCGAGGCGCTCGAAGGTCTCGTCCGGCTGCGCGCCGAACGCCTCGTGCTCGGTCGGCAGCACGAGTTCCTGATGGAAGAGCTGCGCAGCACGACGCAGAGGGTGAATCTCTTCGAGAAGGTCAAGATCCCCGAATGCACCGAGAACATCCGGATCATCCGGATCTTTCTCGGGGATCAGCAGACGGCAGCTGTGGCCCGCTCCAAGATCGCCAAGAGCAAGGGCACGAGCAAGGTGAATGCCTCATGATTGTTCCGATGAAGAAGGTGACGATCCTCTGTCAGAGCGCTGAACGCGACCTCTCGGTCGAGACTCTGGGCGAGCTGGGAATCGTTCACGTGGAACACATCACGCCGCCCGGAGGAGACGCCCTCGAGAGGGCAAGGAAACGGCTGGCCAGCGTGGAGCGCACCCTGGCGGCCCTGCCGCCAAAACCCCGGACCCCGGCCTCGGGCATCAATCCCGACCACGTCGTCGATGCCGTGTGCAACCTGCTCGAGGAAAGGCAGGAACTGGAGGAGACGATCGAGAGCCTGGAGCAGGAGAGCCGGAAGCTTCTGCCCTTCGGATCCTTCGATCCGGCTTCGATCAGGCATCTGGCTGACAGTGGAATCATCGTCAGGCTGTTCCGGGCCGAGGCGAACCAGAAGATCGATGTCCCGGAAGGTGCGGTGATGAAGGTGCTCTCCAGGGACAAGGAGGGGACGGCCTTCGCCGTCATCTCCAGGCGCAAGGTGCCGATCGAGGCGCGCGAGGTGCCCCTGCCTTCCAGGTCCCTCGACGAGATCCAGAGGCGGATCACGGCGGCGCGCAATGCCCTGAAGCGCAACGACGAGCAGATGGAAAGCTATGCCGGCGATTATCCCTCCGTCATGGAGATAAGAACCGATACCCGCGATACCGTCCGCCTCATCGAGGCGCGCGAGGGCATGGGTACGACGGAAAAAGTTTCGATCGATTACCTGAAGGGATACTGTCCCGAGGAAGCCCTGGACCAGATCCGGAGCGGAGCCAGGGAGCAGGGCTGGGGCATGGTGGTCGAGGACCCGAACCCGGAGGACAAGGTCCCCTCCCTGATCCGGAACCCGCGCTGGATCCGCCCGATCGAAACGGTTTTCAGGATGATAGGGATCATTCCAGGCTACAACGAGATCGACATCAGCCCCAGCTTCCTGATCTTCCTGAGCCTCTTCTTCGCCATGCTCGTCGGCGACGCCGGGTACGGGCTTCTCTTTCTCGGGCTGACGTGGACCGTGAGGCAAAAGGCCCGTTCGGCTCCGAAGGAGCTGTTCTCCTTCCTCTACATCATGAGCACGTCCACCGTCGTCTGGGGTGTGATCACGGGGAACTACTTCGGCTACTTCGGCCCGTTGAGACCGCTGCCGGATTTCCTCGGTATGCTGACGATTCCGTGGTTCGCCGACGCCGAGCTCAGCCAGAAGAACATCATGCAGTTCTGCTTCATCATCGGCTCGATCCACCTGACGGTGGCCCATGCCTGGACTGCGGTGCGGATGATCAACAGGCCGCAGGCCCTGGCGCAGGCGGGCTGGATCTGCACCACCTGGGTGATGTACTTCACCGCCTGCTCGATGGTGCTGGGCGCCGACTTCCCCATGCAGATCCTCTGGCTGCTGGGCGCCGGCATCCTGCTCATCGTGCTCTTCATGACTCCGGTCAAGCGGTTCAAGTCGGAGTGGTTCAACCACGCGATACTGCCGCTCAACATCATCGGCAACTTCACGGACGTCGTCTCCTATGTCCGCCTCTTCGCCGTCGGATCGGCATCGTACGCCGTTGCCAACGCGTTCAACGAGATGCTTCTCCACGGCGGGCAGGGCGGCGCGGACGAAAACGTGTTTCTTCTTCTTCTCGCCGGACTGGTCAAGGCGCTGCTGCTCTTTGCGGGCCACGCCCTGAACATCGGCCTGTGCTGCCTGGGAATCCTCGTGCACGGCGTGCGCCTGAACACGCTCGAGTTCTCCTCCCACATCGGGCTGCAGTGGTCGGGCTTCGCCTACGAGCCCCTGGTACGCACGAAGAAGTCGGGCGCCGTCAGAGTGCACACGGCGCGGACAGAAAAGTAAGGTCAAGAGATAACAAGGAAAATAGACCATGGACGTAGAACTGATGACGGCATTGGGAAAACTGGGCGCCGCTGCGGCACTTTCTTTGGCGGCCGTCGGATCTGCGTTGGGCGCCGGCTCGGCAGGTCCTGCCGCGATCGGTGCGTGGAAGAAGTGCTTCGCCCAGGGCAAGACCGCTCCCTTCACCCTCGTCACCTTCGTCGGGGCTCCGCTCTCGCAGACGATCTACGGCATGATCCTGATGAACGCCATCGCCGGTCTGGCCGAGTCGAATCCTGCCACCTGGCCCGCCCTGGCCGCTGCCGGCGTCTTCGGCGGTCTGGCCATGGGTTTCTCCGCCTGGTACCAGGGCATCAGCGGCGCGGCCGCCTCGGACGCCATGGGCGAGACGGGCAAGGGGTTCGGCAACTACCTGATGGTTCTCGGCATCATCGAAACCGTGGCTCTCTTCGTGATGGTCTTTGTCCAGGCCGCCATCAAGGTCACCCCGTAAAAGGGACTCTTCGATGAAAACGATCATCTTGTCTGCACTCCTTCTGTTGATTTTCATCTCCCTCAGCGACGGCTCTGCCGCCAATTGTGCCCACGGTGACGGCTCCGGACCGATCTTCAACGGCCAGGAGCTCGACTACCAACCCGCCATCATCCGGCTGCAGCCGAGCGGCGACCTGATGATCGTTTTCGAAAGGATAGAGGTGTCCACCTTCTTCGGCGACCTCCTGGTCTCCTTCTCCGGCGACAACGGGGCCAGCTGGTCCACGCCGCAGCCGGTCATCGCCACGTCCCTCAACGAGCGCCACCCGGCCCTCGTCCAGCTGGGCGCGAACTCCTTTGTCCTCTTCTATCTCGTGGACGAGACAGGAAGCGGCGGCTACCGGATCCACCGGGCCACCAGCTCCGACGGCCTTGCCTGGGCAGGCCACGGCGCCGTCGACCTCGGCTGGTCATCGTCGGGCGAGATCAATCCGACGGTCTTCGCCGAAGCCGACGGTTCGCTGATTTTGGCCTACCAGCGCCTCTACGGCGCCTGCCACGTGGCCAGGTCGTTCGACGACGGCGCCACGTGGGATCTGCTCAAGACCCAGATCAGCAGCGGCACGGCGGCCCTGCCCCGGATCACGAAGCGCGAGAGCGACGGCGTCTACCTCGTCACCTATCAGACGGGGAGCAGCAGCGTCGACATCTGGGCCAAGACGACGACGGATCCCTACGCCTGGCCGGGAACGGCCGTCGGCCTGTCCACCGCGATAAACAGCCACGACCCCATGCCTCTCGTGCTGGAAGGAGGGACCTTCCTCGTCACCTATGCGCAGCAGGTCGCCTCGGTATTCGACCTCTACTACAGGACCGGCGCGGACGGCGCTGTCTGGTCGGACGCCGTGAGGATCACGTCGGACACCCAGCATTACGACACGCAGCCTCACCCGCTCAGGCAGGGGACGCCGGGACGCGTGATCCTGGCCTGGTCCCATCAGGACAGTATCAGCCCCTACGTGGATCATGACGTCTGGGTGAACGACGACCTCCTGATCTCCCTGCCCCTCTGGCTAGACAGTGACGTGATTTCCGCCACAAGCGGTGCCGTGATCGACTTCAGCCTCGACGCCGGAGCCTCCTTTGCCGGAAGGGACTACTTTCTGGCAGGCAGCATGACCGGGACCTCGCCGGGAACCACGCTGCCGGGCGGAGCCGTGCTTCCCCTGAACAGGGACAGCATCACCGCCTACATCCAGGCCCACGTCAACAATGCGGTGTTCGTCGATTTCATGGGCACCCTCGATGGAAACGGCCGGGCCCCGGCAACGCTGAACCAGACCGCGCCGGTTCCTCTGGCCGCTGGAACGGTTCTGCATTTTGCCTTCACCACTCTCTCTCCCTTCGATTTCCAGTCGAATCCCGTGGCTGTTCTCGTCGTGCCCTGATGCATCGATCCTGACGTTTCACAAAACGTCGGCTCAGCCCGCGGGAATCCGCACCTGTGCCGACGTTATTTTTATAGCGTCGGGATTGCCACGGCCGTCCCGGTCGCAGCCGTCAAGGGGATCGGGACGAATTTCGTTTGAAGTCGCGAATCGAAAGTCCTAACCTTTCTGATTCGAGTCCCATGCCTGCAGTATTGAGACGGGCCTCACCGGTCCCTGACTTGCGTCCCAGGCAGCCGCGCCGGAAGCGTTTCGGCTTCGAAGATCAAGATCCGTTTCCGGACGGGAAGTCTTGCGGCGCGATCTTCTGGAAAGAGGAAGGAACGAAGCATGTCCAACGGCTCCATGCCTGATTTCGATCCGGCATCCACCGGTACGACGAAGACGTTTTTCGGCCACCCGCGCGGTCTCTCAACCCTCTTCTTCACCGAGCTCTGGGAGCGGTTCAGCTTCTACGGCATGAAGGCGATGCTGTTCCTCTACATCACGGCCGCCGCCTTCGAGGGCGGGCTTGGCGTAGGAGAGATGAAGGGCGGGGCGATCGCGGGGATGTACAACTCCTTCGTGTACCTGCTGGCCCTTCCCGGAGGCTGGCTGGCGGACCGGCTGATCGGTCAGCGGCGAGCCGTTCTCTACGGGGCGATCATCATCGCCTGCGGGCATTACAGCATGGCCCTCCCCGGCGTGGCCGAATGGTGGCGCTGCAGCGGAAGCAAGACAGAAACCGAGATCGTGGCCTTCGAGGCCGAGAAGACCAAACTGGCCGCGTCCGTCGAGGCGGCCGACAACGAGGTCATCGACAAGAGGGACGATCTGGAGAAGCTTCAAGAGCGGATCGCGGATCTGCCCGACGGAGCCGACTCGCAGGCCCTCGTCGACGAGGAGAAAGCCCTTGCCGCCGAGCTCGAGGTTCTGGAGCGGGAGCTGTCCGAAAAGGACGCCCGGTTCGCGGAACGATACCAGGGGCCCGAAACGCTTCCGTTCTTCTTCATCGGCCTGCTTCTCATCATCTTCGGAACAGGCCTGCTCAAGCCGAACATCAGCACCATGGTGGGCGAGCTTTACGCCGGCGACCACGGAGCGCGACGCGACGCGGGATTCTCGATCTTCTACATGGGCATCAACATCGGCGCCTTCCTCGCACCCCTCGCCTGCGGCCAGGTGCGCGAGATGTGGGGCTGGCACTTCGGCTTCGGCCTGGCCGGAATCGGCATGACCTTCGGCGTCATCTGGTACATCCTGGACGGCAAGAACCTGGGAACCGCCGGACTCGAGCCCAAGACGAGCAAGGAGGAACGCCCGGCCGCCAAGCGGACGGCTGTCCTGACGGTGGTGGGCGTCGGAGCGCTCATCGGTATCGCGGCGATCCTGGACTCCACGGGAGTCCTGCTGATGAGCTGGACGCTGGCAGCCGACATCGTGGGATACGCGATCCTGATCATCGTCTTCCTCTTCCTGGCCTACGTGGCTTTCTTCACCGGCCTCGACTGGATCGAGACCAAGAAGGTCATCGTCATTGCCATCCTCTTCGTTTTCACGGCATTGTTCTGGTCCGGATTCGAGCAGGCCTCGACGTCGCTGAACGCCTTCGCACGCGACTTCACCAAACGGGTATTCTACGATTGGGAGATCCCGACGGAGTGGCTGCAGGCTGTCAATCCCCTGTTCATCATCGCCTTCGCGCCCCTGTTCGGCGCCCTCTGGATCCGGCTGGCGGCGCGCAACCTCAACCCCTCGATCCCCGTCAAGTTCGCCCTGGGGCTCTTGCAGCTGTCGATCGGATTCGTGGTCATCATGGTGGCGGCGCAGCTGGCGAGCGGTATCGACGGCGTGGAGGGCGAGGCCGGCCGGGGAGTTCTGCCCAGCTGGCTCTGCCTCATGTACCTGTTCTTCACCACGGGCGAGCTCTGTCTCAGTCCCGTGGGATTGAGCACCATCACCAAGCTCTCGCCTCCAAAATTCGTCAGCCAGATGATGGGAATCTGGTTCATTGCCGCTGCGCTGGGCAACCTCATCGCAGGCCGCGTGGGAGGTATGATCGAGGACCAGCCTCACGCGGTGATCTTCCGCATCGTGGCGATCATCGTGGGAGGTTCGGGCCTTCTGCTGCTCCTGTTCAGCCCTCTGATCAACAAGAAGATGATGGGCGGCGTCCGCTAGCCCTGATGCCTTGCAGCAATGGATCCCCTCTTCGGAGGGCACTCGAGCACCCCTCGTAATCTTTTTGTTGTCTGGCCGTTACAACCATCGGGCACCCTACCCCATCGGACCGAACGCGCGGATCTGCCTGCAATGCCTGCCGCAGGAAAGTGCGACGGCCGGGAACGTATCACTCAGTCAGCCACAAAGCCTCTAACTAATGTGGTAAAGAGCACGAATCATACCGCTGTTGTGCTATAATCTTTCAGAGCCTTTCTGCCTGATAAGTTCACTCAATTCTGGAGGATATGCCATGCCCGACAATGCGTCCCCATTTTCAAAGCGATCCCTCTTGCTTGGCAGCACCGTTGTTCTCGCTGCCCTGTTTTGCTTGACGCTGCTGGCGCCAGCCGCGTGGAGCCAGTGTCAGTGCAGCTGCGAGAAAGAAAATATCGCGAAGCAAGCGGACAGCTGCCCCCTTGCCGACTACCAGGTCTCGGAAAAACGCGTCAACACGTTCACAAAGAACCAGCAGATCCGGTCGGCCGTTGCCGTCGATCCGGACGGCAACATCCTCACCGTATGGTCCAGCCGCCGCCAGGAAGCCGGGACCTACGGCGTCTTCGCCCAGAGGCTCGATCCCCTCGGCAGGCCGCTCGGCACGGAGATCCATGTCAACCAGTTCGTGCCCAGCGCCCAGAACGAGGCGGCCGTCGCCTACGGCCCCAACGGCACGGCCTGGATCGTCTGGCAGTCGATTGCACAGGATGGAAGCAAATCCGGCATCTACATGCGCCGCTTCGGCGTTGTGAATGGAAAGTTCGGCCCTCTCGGCAACGAGACGCTGGCCAACGTCGTGACGGCCGGAGACCAGTGGAGACCCGGCGTGGCGGTCAACGACAGCAATCAAGCTCTCGTGGCCTGGAGCTCGGTCACCGATCGCGGCGAGACGCAGATCAAGGCCCGGCTCTTCAAGAGCGACGGCTCGCCGGCCACATCGGAGATCGATGTGAGCGACGCCAAGTCCGGCGGCTGGGATCGTCTTCCCGTGATCGCTCCGCTTCCGGGCGGCGACTTCACCGTTGTCTGGGCTCATACGAACACGGAGAAGTATCCCGCATCGATCCTGTCGCGTCTCGTATCGGCTGACGGCAGCGCGGCGGAGAAGGTGATCGCCGTGAGCGACTCGAGCGACAAGAGGGAGCAGATCGAGCCCTCCATCGCTTCCGATTCGAAGGGGAACATGGTCTGCACGTGGATGCGGTCCCGCGATTCCTCCGACGGCTACGACGTTGTGGCCCGCCGGCTCATCTCTGACGGCTCCCTTGCCGGCGACATCTTTGTCGTGAGCGACAGGGGCGACGGCTGGAAGAGCGGCGTTTCCGTCGCCATGGCTGCCGACGGCCGTTTCGCCGTCTCCTACAACATCATCGGCGAGAAGGTCCAGAAATCGAAGGCGAAGCGACCCGTCGCTCCGTCCTCGATCTTTGTCAAGATGTACGACGCGGCCGGCAAGGCTCTGGGCGATGACTTCAAGGTCAACCAGGCCGACGACGGCAAGCACGCCCATCCCGCCGCATCGAATGCGGCTCGTTCCGCCTGGAGCAGCCTCGACCAGCTCGCGTTCGTCTGGAACGGCCGGATCGACGGCGACGGCTCGGCCACGGGCCTGACGGTTTTCGCTCCGAAGAGCCTCGACATTCCGGCGCCTCCCGAGGTCAAGCCCGTTGCGGCGGCCACCGACGTGACCGGCCCGGATGTCCGGACTCCGCCGGACTTCAACCCTGACTGGGTGCCCGAGGAACCTGTCCAGGACATTCAGGCCGTGGGCCCCGACTTCGGCTTCATGGCCTTCCAGACCACGGCCTGGCAGCCGCCGGATCCCGAGTGCGCCTCCGGCCCGAACCATATCGTCTCCGTGGTCAACATGGACATCAGGGTGCACACGAAGACGGGAACGCTCATCTCGAGCGAGCTCTTCGAGGACTTCTTCTCCGCCCAGAGCGGCGGCGACTTCCTCTTCGACCCTGTTGCCGCCTACGACCATCACGCCGACCGGTTCGTCGTGGTGACGGCCGACCACCTGGGAAGCCGCGACGGCCTCAACGTCGCCGTCTCGAAGACGAGCGATCCCACCGACGGGTGGCACAAGTACTTCTTCAACTGCGACTCGGTGGGCGACTACATCGATTTCGAGAACCTCGGGGTCGGCACGGACGCCTACTACGTGACGGCCGATTACTTCGGCAACTACCGGAACGTGATCCACATCTTCGAGAAGGGGCCGATGCTCAGCGGCATGGCCGTCACCATGAAGACCATCACGACAGCCAACACCCTGCGGTCCCTCGGCGCCGTGAAGACCTACGATGCGTCGGCTCCGGCGCAGTACTTCACCTCGTCCTGGGTCTCGTCCTCGAGCATCAGGATCCACGCCGTTACCGATGCCACGGGCACGCCCACGCTTCATACCTACGACGTGACCGTGCCTTACTTCTCCAATCCTCCCGATGCGACCCAGATGGGATCCTCGAACAGGGTGAGCACCATCGACGACCGCATCAAGCACGGCTGCTACCGCAACGGCTCGGTCTGGACCTGCCACACCATCGGCGAGAGCAGCACCGCCAGGGTGCGGTGGTACGAGTTCGACATGAACGGTTGGCCTTCCAGCGGCAATCCCACGCTCGCCCAGAGCGGCACGCTGAACTACGGCAGCGGTGAGCACAACTGGTTCCCGGACATCACTGCGAGCGATGACGGGGATGTCGTGATCACCTGCAGCCGCTCCTCGTCGAACGACTACCCCTACGTCGCCCGCTGCGGCCGGAAATCGTACGACGCTTCCGGCACCTTCCGCGCCTCGGTGCGGTTGAAGGAAAGCGACGGCCCCACCTCGAGCAGCCGCTGGGGCGACTACAGCGGCAACGACGAGGATCCCGTCGATGCGGGCGTCGTCTGGAGCCACACGATCTACAACACCACCGGCCAGAACTGGAGAACCTGGGTCGGCCGGACCGACACGGACATGCTCATGGTGTTCAACGATCCGGGTACGGTCACCCGCGGTACGACCAACACCTTCACCATCGAGGGTGCCAGGGCCTCCGGCTCGGTGTACCTGGCCTACAGCCTGGCCGGTACGGGAAGCGTTTACATTCCTCAACTCGATGCGACTCTCGACCTGCTGAATCCCTCGCAGGCCGGTGTCACGACGGCCAATGCGAGCGGTACTGCCACGTTCAACATCTTCGTCCCGGGCGGTGCGCCCGTCGGCCCGCTCTATCTGCAGGCGATCGAGCTCAACAACACATCGAACCTGATCACGACAACGATCAATTGACGGTTCGGCAATAACTCGAAGGAGCCCCGCGGCGAGATGGCCGCGGGGTTCTTTTTTTTTCGGACACGGCTTGACCTGGGTGTGTCGGTGTGTATATAATTATACACAGTAACCGGCACCCGGTTTCGCTTTACCCGAGGACACGTCATGAAAAGCCCGAAAATTCTTCCGATGATGGCTGCTGCCATCCTGGTCCCCTTTCTCTCCGCCCTGCCGGCAAGTGAAGAAGAGCCCTTTCCCAGGGCCACGCCCGAGAGCCAGGAGCTCGATTCCTCGGCTCTCGATGAACTGGTCAGGATCGTCCGCGGTTTCGTCGACGAGGGTGAAATCGCAGGCGCCGAGCTGCTGATGATCAAGAACCGGAAAACAGTTCTCCACGAGGCGATCGGCTGGAAGGACGCCGAGGACAAGATCCCCATGGTTCGCGGTACGATCTTCAACATCAGATCGATGTCCAAGCCGGTGACGGGGACAATGGCCCAGATGCTGATCGACGAGGGAAAGCTCGCCCTGTCCGATCCGGTGTCCGATCACCTCGACTTCTTCGGCAGCGGCAAGGCGACGGCGATCGAGGTGGGGCATCTCCTCACGCACCGGAGCGGCTTCCCCATGTCATGCATCAACGTGCCGCTGACCGAGTATGCCGATCTCGCGGCGGTTGCCCGCCAGGCTGCCGGCGTCGGGCCGGAGTTCACTCCGGACAGCCGGTTCCGCTACAGCGACGCCGGTTCCGACTGCCTCGGCGCGGTGGTTGAAGCCGTGGGCGGTTCCCCGCTCTCCGAGCTCTTCGAGAGCCGGATCTTCGCGCCCCTCCGGATGACGGACACCTACACGAAGGTCAAGGCCGACGATCCTCGCGTGGATCGGACGAGCAGCAACCACACCGGCACCAAGGGCACGTGGCTTCGCTACTGGAAGCCCGGCGACGAACCGTTCTATCCCTTCGCCATGGGTTCTCAGAGCGTCTACTGCACACCCGTCGACTACGCACGCTTCCTGGCGCTCTGGATGGATGAAGGCATGGCCGGAGGAAAACGCCTCCTTTCCGGCAAGGCGATCGAGCGCGGCCTCGAACCGGTCTCACTCATGAACTATCCCACGCGGTACGAGGGCCTGGACGTCTACTACGCGCGGATGTGGATGCTCTACATCGATCCGGAGGTGAAGCCTGACGAGCAGCTCGAGGCCTTCGGCCACGGCGGCTCGGACGGCACCTACGCCGTGGCCTTCCCCGGCCGCGACCTCATGGTGCTCTTCTTCACCCAGTCGCGCGGCATGACGGTGCTTCCCACATTCGAAAGGGCCGTCGACGCCCTGGTCCTGAATCCTGATCCGAAGAAGGCTGCCGCCATCACGGCACGCATCCCGCCCGATGAGCTGCGCCCCTATCTGGGTCTCTACCGGGCGGAAGGACAGCAGCTCTACCGGGCCATCGTCATCCAGAACGGAAAGCTCGCCGCGGAGATCCCGGGGAGTCAGGTTCTCGCGCTGGAGAGCACCAAGGAGAAGGACTGCTGGCAGCTCGAGCTGCAACCCGAGCAGAAGCTCCGGTTCGAGCGCTCCGGCGACGGTAAGATAACGGGCCTTCAGACGTCGGGGCCCGTGGTAAACGAGAAGCTCGTCCGCTTCGAGCCGGCCGCGGATCTTCCTTCAATGGACGAGCTGATGAAGAAGCATCTCGCGGCGCACGGTACGGAGAAGCTGGACGACCTGGGCGCCTTCCGCCTGAGCGGGAAGTTCAACATCGAGGCTCGCAAGCTCGAGGGCAGGCTCGACGACCTCTACAGGGGGCGATGGTGCCGCAAGATGGTCACGACCTTCGAGGGCCTCGGCGAGCAGCGCCTCGCGATCCAGGGTGAAAAGGTCTGGAACGCCTCCCTGATGCAGAAGCCGCAGCAGCTCTCGGGGATTCTCGCCGAGCAGGCGCGTCTCGGCAGTCTCGGCTCCCTGATCGGCGACTGGCGCGACGACTACCGCGAGGTCCGAATTCTCTACCGGCTCGATCTCTTCGACAGGGAAACCTACGTTGTCCGAACCGTGCCTCACGTCGGCCCGGCCTCGACCAAGTATATCGACACGGAAACGGGTCTTTTGCTCGGCGAGGACCGCATCACCCTCCTGCCCGGTGTGGGCATGATGGGCGCCCTGGTTGTCTACAAGGACTACCGCGATGTCGAGGGCGTGAAGATTCCCTTCCTCTGGGAGTCCAAGTTCGAACACCCCCTGATCGGCACGGTCTCCCTGCAGTACGAAAAGGCGGAGACGAATCTCGATCTGCCGGAGGGCGCCTTCGCTCTCGAAGAAAAGAAGTAGTTCGCGAAACGGATCAGAGCGAGATGAGCTTCTCGCTCTTCGATATCATCACACGCTTGATCCAGGTGGTGGGAATGAACTGGTAGGCTCTCTCCTTGAGCTTCTTGTGCGGATCGCTGAGGTAATCCATCATCACCTTCAGGATCCCCTTTTCACAGGACACCACCTTGGCCTTGTAAGCCGATGCATCTATCTTGTATCCCGTGAGTGTCGGCGTATAGCTCTGAGGATTGATCACCGTCACGATGTGCCCTGTCAGACCTGACAATAACTCGTCGAGCGCGTCGTTGTGATTTCCGTTGAAGGCGTTCGCTGTTCGTTCTTCACATGCTACTGCGGTGTTCATGATCATTGTTCCTGCTTTCTCGGTGCTGCGCACTGCTTGACTGTCATCACTTTTATGTATCGAACATCGAGCACGGAGTAACCTCCGGCGACGCATTTTCCCCCGCTGCTGACGCGCCTCCTCCGGCATCTCTACTGCTGGATAACAGGAACCAAGCGATCACAATAACAGTAGATGCACCGGGCAATGACTTTCACATCACCAGCGACTCTCCCTGAAGGTGACGAGAAACCGATCCAGGCACTCGTCGGTCCTCTGGGCGGCCTCGACAGCCGGCTCACGGACCTTCATCTATTGAAGGTTGAGTGAACAGCTCCCGGTTCGCAATCGAGACGACCTCCTCGGCTGGACCGGACCCATATTCGAACCGCCACAACCACTGCCAATACTTCGGAAAACCCTTAAATGACACCGTTTATCGCCGTCGCGGTTTTTTTAACTGAAACCGGGCTTGCCCGGAAAATCGGCATTTGCTAGAAATCGACTATGTTTAATTTAGTCAATTTTTTGCATGGATTTGATTAGAGGGGATTCCGTGGACATCTACCAGTTCGGCATCATTCTCCTCTTCGGACTGGCCATCTCAGATCTCATCGTCGGTGTCAGCAACGACGCGGCGAACTTCCTCAACTCGTCGATCGGATCGCGTGTCGCTCCCCGGCATGTCATCATGATCATCGCCAGCCTCGGCATCCTGGCCGGCGTGACCTTCTCGAGCGGCATGATGGAAGTGGCGCGCAAGGGGATCTTCCACCCGCAGTTCTTCACCATGCCCGAACTGATGGTGCTCTTCCTGGCTGTGATGCTGACGGACGTCATCCTTCTCGATCTCTACAACACCTTCGGCCTTCCCACGTCGACAACCGTCTCGATCGTCTTCGAGCTTCTCGGTGCGGCAGTGGCCGTTTCGCTGATCAAGATCTGCCAGGCGGGCGAGAGCTACTCCGAGTTGGTCAACTACATCAACACGGCTCAGGCGCTGACCATCATCTCCGGAATCCTGCTGTCCATCGTTGTCGCGTTCTTCTGCGGTGCACTCGTCCAGTTTCTCACGCGAATCATCTTCACCTACGACTTCAAGATGCGTCTCAAGCGCTACGGCGCCCTCTGGGGCGGCGTGGCCCTGTCGTCCATCATCTTCTTCATCCTGATCAAGGGATCCAAGGGCGCCTCGTTCATCACTCCGGAGACCCTGGACTGGATCAAGGGGCACACCTTCCTGATCCTTGCCGTATCGTTTCTGTGTAGTGTGATCTTTCTTCAGCTGCTCATGTGGTTCACCTCGATCAACATTCTCAAGGTGATCGTGCTCGTCGGATCCTTCGCCCTGGCCATGGCCTTTGCAGCCAATGACCTGGTCAACTTCATCGGTGTGCCATTGGCCGGCTTGAGCGCCTACCAGGTTGCCGGTTCGAGCGGAAACATGCTCGAAAGCGGCATGGACGCCCTGCAGCACCCTGTAAAGTCCAATACAATGTATCTCCTGATCGCCGGAGCCGTCATGGTGGTGACTCTCTGGATATCGAGGAGGGCCCGGACGGTCCAGAAGACAGAGGTGAGCCTCGGCCGGCAGGACGAGGGCCTGGAACGATTCGAGTCGACAGCCCTTTCCCAGGCGATCGTCAGGATCGTGGGTTTCTTCTTCGACGGCGTCAGGAAGCTCGTTCCCGTTCCCGTGCGACGCAAGATCGCGGAGCGTCTCGATCGCTCGGAGTTCCGCCCCACACCCGACCCGGACGGAACGGTGCCGTCCTTCGACCTGATCAGGGCTTCGGTCAACCTGATGGTGGCCAGTGCACTGATCTCCTGGGCCACTTCGCTCAAGCTGCCCCTTTCTACCACCTATGTCACCTTCATGGTGGCCATGGGGACCTCGCTGTCGGACCAGGCCTGGGGAAGAGAGAGCGCCGTTTACAGGGTCACCGGAGTGCTCACAGTGATCGGCGGCTGGTTCTTCACCGCGATGATGGCGTTCACCGCAGCCTTGATCTTCGCCACGATTCTCTATTTCGGGCAGGCCCCGGCTGCCGTGGGAGTCCTGCTCCTCGCCATATTCATGATTCTGCGCAGCAAGCGCATCCACAAATCACGCGCGAAGCACGAGAAGGAGATCGAGGTTTTCAACTTGCGCAAGATCCAGGATTCGGTAGGGGCGATCAGCGTCTCCTTCGACCATGCCGGTATCTTCCTGCATGAGATCATGCGCGGCGTGGCTGCCGGATTCGACGGGCTCTTCAAGCAGGACCGGCACAAGCTGCGGAAATCGAAGAAGCGCCAGAAGAATATCCAGCAGTCGGCCAACATCATCGTGGCGAACATCTTCAAGGTGCTGCGGCTCCTGCAGCGGGAAGAGGTGGAGGACACCCAGCGATACGCCCACACGATCAGCGCCCTGCAGGAGATCACCGAGAGCCAGCGCGACGTGGTGATGAGAGCGTACACCCACGTCTCCAACAACCACGCAGGTCTGCTCGAAGGGCAGATCAAGGAGCTCGACCAGATAAAGACCTGCGTCATCGAGCTGCTCGACAAGACATCGAGCACCTTGCGGAAAAAGGAACCGCCAGACCTGCAGTACATCGAGCAGCGGAGCGCGCGGATCAAGACGCTGGCCGACGAGTTCGACCGCAACCAGATCATGCGCATCCAGGACAACTCCTCGAAGACGCGCCTGAGCATCCTCTTCTACGCCTTCGTCTGGGATGCCCTCAAGATCGCCGAGCAGACGGGCAACCTGTTGAAGATCTTCAGGGATCCTCTCGGGCTCAACGGCCGTAAGGTGACAGACGGCAACGACGATCAACAGTAGAGCTCTCGCCAGGAACAGCGTTGTCGTCCGTAAGGATCACTCCGATCCCGGTCCAACGGCCTTGCGCAGGCTGATGTTGTCGAAATCGGCATGGATCCCCTTGTCAGGCCCGATCAATCCGGAGCCCGATCCCGGTCCGTCCCCGCTGAAACGGAGCTTGACCAGGGCGCCGTCCAGGTTTTCCGGCACGGTGAACAGCGACTCGACGCCTGTCCATCCTTGGACCGGCGCCTCGACCCGGATCGTATCGACGACCTGCGAGCTGTCGGTCAAGGTCCAGACCACGTCGATGTAAGCCGTCCCTTTCTGCCGCCACCCTTGATCTGGAACCAGGGGCTGGTTCGCCTCATCGATTCACGGCTCGAGGCCATAGCGGATCCGGACCACGTTATCCGCTTTCATCGTGCTGCTCCTGATCTTGAACTTCCCGATCTCACCTGTTCTCTCGACGTGTTCTCCCGAGCAGGGCGTCTCGTCCAGGTCGCCGATGAAGACGATGCGGATCCCGGTCAGCTCCTCGGGAATCCGGGAAAGGTCGAAAGAACGACTCGCCTCTTCCCGCGCGATCATCCTGCAGGAAACGGCCTGGTCCCTTTCGATCTCGACATTTACGGCCCTCTCGATTGACTCGAGGTCCTCCCCGCCCAGCGGCCTGGAAACAGGGTAGTCGCACTTCGATTTCTTCGGAGCCAGATGCATTTCAACGTTGCCGGACGATAGGAAATCCCGCCGCATCACCGCTGTCAGGACATGCTCGGCACTGTGCATCCGGATCAATCTGTCCTCTTTCAAGAGGCCGCTCCATGAGAAATTCGGGATCAGAATAGATCAATTTATCCGGCAACTGCTACAGGATGATGCTATTTCCATTATGGCAACAAGCCGGAACAGTTTCTCCGGCTTCGACAATTAACCTGAACTCCGAGATAAAACGGAGAAAGGAGCATATAGATGGCAATTCTCAAGAAGAACAGAAGCGTGAATCCGGACCAGATCAGCTGCAAGGCCGGCAATGGCACCTCATCGGCCGCCAGGAACAGGATTGCCGGGTTGAGCTCGGAGATCTTTCCCAGGATCAATGTCTATGAGGAATCCGATCACTGGTTCGTTACTTTCGAGGTCCCGGGTGTGGAGCCGAACGACATCGAGCTCGTCGTCCGGAACAACATCATGACGGTCAGGGGCCAGAGGGCTTCCTTCCACGAAAGCGACGACAGCCGCATCCACAGCAAGGAAAGCTGCATCGGAGAATGCGATTTCTCTCGATCGCTTCACCTGCCGGAAAATGCGGATCTCGACGGGATTCACGCACGGCTGGCCTACGGTGTTCTCCAGGTCAAGATGGAAAAGGCGGAGAGCAGTGCGGAAGAAAAGAGGATCGATATCCTGTCGTGATGACGGAATCCGATCCAGCGTGATAAAGGCCGGGATGGACTGACTCTAGAAGTTGTCCGTGATCCCGCGGAACTTGGCATCGGTCATCAGGTATCTCATGATCTTGCCCAGGTGCACCTTCTCGGCTTTTATCACCGCATCGAGCGTCTTGTCCTCGCCCATGAGTTCCTTCATGGCGCTGTAGAACTGGAGAGTGGCCTTCTCCAGTTCGAGAGCCCACATCAGCGCATCGCTCGCGTCCTTGATCTCGTCCACCTTCCCCTTGAGGCCCTTCTCCCCCATGAAGAACTGGGACATGGACATGATGCGGAGATACTGCAGCCGCTCCTCCTGGTTCGAGACGAACTCATCGGGAGGCGTTGTCTCCATCAAGCTGCGAAACTGCTTCTCGTGAACAGCCTCGTCCCTGGCAAGGAGAGTGAACAGCTCTGCCATCTCCTTGTTCTCTTCGTATTTCCCGGCAAGCCTCTTGTAGAAGATCTGCCCCAGCTCTTCCGTCTTCATGGCGAACTCGATCGCCTTTCTCGGTGTCAGCTCTTCCAGCATCTCGACCTCCTTTCATCTATCGCGACAACATGGCAACGGCTTTCAACGGTCTGTCAAGGGCAAGAGGAAATCAAGACTGAACGGCCTTGTCAACCTTTAGTGACCATCGAGCTCGCTTTCCGTGATCAACCGGATCAATACTCGCCGAGGTGGTGCCACTCGGCATTCTCGATCCATTCGTTCGGCCTGTTCACGAAGTCGATGACATGGCCGAGCAGCTTGAAGTGCTCCCTCTCGGCTGCGGCGATGGAGAGGAAGATCTTCTTGTGGACAAGCGAATCGACCTCGGCCGCTTTTTCCAGGAAGAACTCCTCGCTTCGCTTCTCCACCTGCTGGGCCTGCTTGTAGAGATCGATCTGCGACGTGTTCAGGTCGAGCTCGCCGCCCTGATCGCGTATTTCCTCGAAGACGTTCTTCACGCTTTCGAGCGACAGCGTGGAAGAGTACGCGGGATCGGCGTTGTTCTTCATCGCCTCGAACGCCCGGTAATGCTTGACCTCATCGTCGGCCATCATGGTCAGGATCGTCGCCACACCCTTGTTGCCGCACGTCCTGACCGCATCCCGGTAGAACTTCTCGCCATCCTGCTCCATCTTCATCGCGAACTCGTATATGTTCATCATCAGTCTCCTTTGCTGTGAGTATCAACTCATCATATAGCACGGCTCCATCCGGTCTCTCGTGAAAGGTGATGCGGGAAAAGACCGCGCATCCGGCCCTTTTTCGTTTTCAACTCGTGGCAGAGCCCCATGGAGCGATGCGCATCGATTGACACCATACACACCAACTTCATTTTGTAAAGAAAACTGATCAATCCCGCGATATTTTGCCTTGACTTTCTCACAAACCGACGCTTTACTTTAAAAATTAAAGTCACTTTCGGCTTTATGCGAGATAACATGGCGGTTAATCCTTGAGATTCGATGAATACCTGACATCTCCCTCGCGACTCAATATCGTTGCTGCTCTTTTTTCCGGAGAATCACTTTCGTTTACGAAGTTAAAGGAAAAAACAGGGCTGGCGGACGGCAATCTCCACGTGCAGACTCGCAAACTGGCAGAGGCCGGCTACCTCGAGATCGTGAAAGGAATGAGGGGACGCCGCAAGGTTACGGAATTTCGCATCACGGAGCTGGCTGTCGAGAGCCTCAAGCTTCACGTTCGAAAGTTGCAGAGGATCGTGGCAACCGAAACCGGTGAGATCAGACCGAAGCCGGCCTCGGATCATGAAGACGGATCCCAGGTCTGGCAGAAATGAAAGGGTGAAGAGAGATGAAAATCGCCCTCGGAGCGGATCACGGCGGATACGAGCTTAAATCGATGCTGGCCGCCCACCTGAGAAGCCAGAATCACGAGGTCGTCGACCTGGGAACTTCATCGAATGAAGCTGTCGACTATCCGCGCTTCGCCCAGGCCGTCGCCCGGTGGGTGTCGGAAGGCCGCTGCGAGAAAGGGATTATGATCGACGGTGCCGGTATCGGTTCAGCCATGGCCGCCAACAAGGTGCCTGGGGTCCGGGCAGCGCTGGCCTACGACCTCTCCACGGCGCGCAACAGCCGCGAGCACAACGATGCCAACGTGCTGACCCTCGGGGCCCACCTGATCGGCCCGGGCCTGGCCAAACAGATCGTAGATCTTTGGCTGACAACAGATTGCATCGAAGAGCGCCACAGGAAACGGGTCTCCATGATCAACGATATCGAGGGCCAGCCCTCTGCTCCGGCCGGCCAGCCCGGCGCCTTGCCGGAAATGCAGGCTTTCCCGGCTAAAGAGCCTCTCGATGCCGATGCACTGATGAACCTGAGCGACCACGACCTCGCCCGGATCGCTGCCAGGCTCCAGAGTCTTCTGGCCGGCAACGCCGTGCTCGGCCCCTCGGTGTCCGAGAGCCCGGAAACGGCGCGCCAGTTCATCCGCCTCGGCGTCGGCCGCCTCTCGACCCCGCTGTCGCCGGGCAACATCCCGGCCGACATCGCCAGGATGATCGACCACACGATCCTCCGGCCCGATGCCACGGCGGCCGATATCGAGAAGCTCTGCGCCGAGGCGCGGGAGTTCAGCTTCGCCTCGGTCTGCGTGAACCCAGCCTGGGTCAGGCTCGCCGCCCGGGAGCTGAAGGGAACGAATGTCGACGTCTGCAGCGTCGTGGGATTCCCGCTGGGAGCCACGCCGCCGGAGAACAAGGCGCTCGAAACGCGGCGGGCGATCCGCGAAGGAGCCCGGGAGATCGACATGGTGATCAACATCGGCGCTCTCAAGAGCGGCGACAACAGGACCCTCCTGCGCGACATCCGGGCCGTGGTCGAGGCGTGCCGCGACGGCAGCGCGATCTGCAAGGTCATCATCGAGGCGGCGCTCCTCACCGACGAGGAGAAGCGGACGGCCTGCGAGCTGTCCCGCAAGGCGCGCGCCCACTTTGTCAAGACCTCGACGGGATTCGGCCCCGGTGGAGCCACATCGGAAGACGTGGCTCTCATGACCGACGTGGTCCGGGGTGCCGGAATGGAGGTGAAGGCGGCCGGCGGCATCAAGTCGTTCTCCGACGCGAGACGGATGATCGAGGCAGGCGCCACACGAATCGGAGCCAGTGCGGGCATCGCCATCGTGCAGGAAGCCCGCGATTCAACATTCAGCAAATGAAGGAGCCGGCATGGTCGATCTGAGAGCCTATGTATTCCTCGACAGTCTTCAACCCCAGTTCGCCTCCTTTCTGGCCACCGTGGCCCAGGGCTTTTTGCCCACCCAGGGGCAGGCCAGCCTCTTCGTCGAGATCTCCCCGGGCATAGAGATCAACCGGGTCACCGACATGGCGCTCAAGTCGACGAAGGTGACGCCCGGCATGCAGATCGTGGAGAGGCTCTACGGCATGCTCGAGATCCACTCGGAGAGCCAGGCCGACGTGCGGCAGGCCGGGCAGGCGATCCTCGACGCGCTCGGCGTTCGCGAGGAGGACCGCATCAAGCCGCGCGTCCTCTCGAACCAGGTCGTCCGCTGCCTCGACGACCACCAGACGCAGCTGATCAACAGGATGCGGCACGGCAACATGATCCTGGCCGGCCAGAGCCTCTTCATCCTCGAGTGCGAGCCGGCGGCCTATGCCGCTCTCGCAGCCAACGAGGCCGAGAAGGCGGCGGAGATCAACGTTCTCGAGGTGCGCGCCTTCGGCAGCTTCGGACGGGTCTACCTTGGCGGCGAGGACAGGGATATCGATGTGAGCGTTCCTGCAGCGATGCGGGCCGTGGAGGAACTGAGCGGCCGCATCATGCAGAAAAAGAAATAAACAGGATCAACACGATTCCATTGGCTTAAGGAGTGAAACAATGGCCGAAGCGCTTGGGATGATCGAGACACGCAGCTTTCCCGCCATGGTGGAAGCGGCCGATGCCATGGTCAAGGCCGCCAAGGTGGAGCTGGTCAGCTACGAGAAGACGGGCGGCGGCTACACCACCGCCGTCATCCGGGGCGACGTGGCTGCCGTGAAGGCGGCCTGCGATGCCGGCGAGACCGCCGCCGCGCGGGTCGGCGAGATGGTGGCCGTCCACATCATCGCACGCCCGCACACCAACGTGGACCTGGTGATCCCGCTGGGCCGCGAGCCCGAAGCGGCGAAGACGAAGTAGCTTGATCGGGAGTAAGGCATGAACCTTGCCAGGGTACTGGGTACCGTGGTCGCCTCGCAGAAGGAGCAGAGCCTCGAAGGGCTCAAGTTTCTCCTTCTGGGCCAGGTGGACACGGCGGGAAAGCCGACGGGCACGATCGTGGTGGCTGCCGATGTTGTGGGCGCCGGGATGGGGGAGACGGTTCTCTATGCCACGGGGAGCTCGGCGCGGCAGACGAAGCTCACGGACAACCGCCCCTGCGACGCTGTTGTGATGGCCATCGTGGACAGCTTCGACATCGAAGGCGAGCTTCTCTACAAGAAGGGCCGCGACGATTGAGAAAAGCCTCGCGGCGTCGCTTCCGGCCGACAGCTTCCCCCTGAGGGAAACCGTGCAGCAGACCGGGGCGATCGTCTCGGGGACCGCCTTCCCGACGAGGCGCCGGAACAGGAGACAAGCGCGTGAAGAGTCTGAACGAAAACCAGGTGAACCGCATCGCCGAGCTGATCGCGAACCGGCTGGCAGGCGGCGGCAGACCAGACAAGACAGCTCCCCCCCCCATCCGCCCTTCCCCGCCCGCTCCGGTCCCGGCGCCTGTGCGGGAAAGCCGCGAGGACGGTCTATTCGACGACCTGGACTCGGCCGTGCAGGCCGCCCTTACCGCCTTCCGCCGTCTCTCCGACGAGAGCCTGGAGATCCGCGGGAAGATCATCGACTCGATCAGGAAAAGCATGCTCGAGAACGCCGAATCCCTGGCCCGGCAGGCTCGCGAGGAGACGGGGCTCGGCCGCTACGACGACAAGGTCCGCAAGAACCGTCTCGCCGCCCTGAAGACGCCCGGCCCCGAGGTGCTGCAGCCCGAGGCCCTGAGCGGCGACCGCGGTCTCACCCTCTTCGAGCCTGCCCCCTTCGGCGTGATCGGCGCCATCACGCCGGTGACCAACGCCACGAGCACGCTGATCTGCAACGCCATCGGAATGCTGGCCGCGGGGAACAGCGTGGTCTTCAACATGCACCCCTCGGCAAAGAAGTCCGGGGCAGCCACGGTGCGCCTCCTCTCCCGCGCCGTCATCGAGGCCGGAGGACCTCCCGGCCTTGTGGCTGCCGTGGCAGAGCCCACGATCGCAAGCGCCCAGGCGTTGATGCATCACCCCGACATCCGGCTCCTGACCGTCACCGGCGGCGCCGGCGTGGTCAAGGAGGCGATGCGGAGCGGCAAGCGCGCCGTCTGCGCCGGCCCCGGCAATCCGCCCGTTGTCGTGGATGACACGGCGAACCTCGACCAGGCCGGCCGGGACATCGTCCTCGGCGCGTCCTTCGACAACAACATCGTCTGCGTGGACGAGAAGGAGGTCTTCGTCACCGGGAAGTCGGCTGACACGCTCCTCTCGTCCATGAAGCGGCACGGCGGATACCAGCTCACCCAGGGACAGCTCCGCCGCCTCGAGGGGGTGATCTTCGAGAAGGAGAACGGCCCGGGCCGGCCGGCCGTGATGAACAAGGAGATGATCGGCCGGGACGCCAACCTGATCCTCTCCGCCATCGGAATCAGCGCCTCGCCGGACACGCGCGTCGCCTTTGCCGAGGTCCCTGCCGACCACCCCCTGGTCTGGTCCGAGCAGATGATGCCCGTCCTGCCCGTGGTCCGCGTGCAGGGCGCCGATCAAGCCATCGAATCGGCTGTCCGCGCCGAGCAGGGCAACGGCCACTCGGCTGTCATGCACTCGCGCCACCTCGATTTCCTGAGCCGCATGGCGCGCGACATCAACACATCCATCTTCGTGAAAAACGGGCCTTGCTACTCCGGTCTCGGCGAGGGAGGCGAAGGATTCTGCAGCCTCACCATCGCCAGCCCGACCGGCGAAGGCCTCACCGGGCCGCGCAGCTTCAGCCGCGAGAGGCGCTGCGTGGTGGTCGACCACTTCAGGATCGTATGAACATGCGTCATCCCGCCCTGGCTCTTCTGGACATGGACAGCGTCGCACGCGGCCTCCTGGCCGCCGACGTGATGGTGAAGCGCTCACCCATCGCGCTCATGAAGACGGGTACCGTACATCCCGGGCGGTTCCTGATCCTGATCGCCGGCACGGTGGCCTCGGTGGAAGAGGCCTTTGCCGCCGGCGTCGAAACGGCCGGCGTATCACTCGTCGACTCGATCCTTCTTCCCGAGGTTCATGCCGAGGTCTACGACGCCGCTCTCGGTGCCAGGCTGCCCGTGGAGATGGAGACCCTCGGCGTGGTGGAGACGGAGACCGTGGCCTGCCTCCTGGCCGCCGCCGACGCGGCGCGGAAGGGAACGGACGTGCAGATCGTGGAGATCCGCCTGGCCGACGACCTGGGCGGACGCGCCTTCGTTCTCTTGCACGGCAGCCTGCACGACGTGGAGGCTGCCCTGGAAATCGCCACGGACAGGGTGCGGCGGGCCGCTGCGAGAGGCGAGGGCACGGGCACCGGCGTAGCAGAGCAGACAGTCCAGGCAACCATCATGCCGCGCCTCGACGACACGGTGCGCCGGATCGTCGACAGGGGAACGCGATTCGCCGGCTGCGAGCCGCTGCAGCCCGAGGGAGCGGAGATCGAGGAGGAGCCCGATGTATCTCGGTAGGGTTGTGGGCAGAGTGGTTCCGGCCGTGGTCTACGAGGGTCTCGAGGGCGTTCCCTTGCTCTGGGTGCAGCCCCTTGACAAGAGGGGAGAGGTCGAGGGAAGCCCGATCGTCTGCGCCGACGGGACGCGCATGGCCGGGCCGGGCGAACTGGTCTACTGGGAAGCCAGCCGGGAGGCGGCGCTGGCCCTCGATCCCTGGTTCGTCCCCGTGGATCACGCGATCATCGGCATCGTGGACGGCGTCAATCTGGACGAGGAAGGGGAACCATGATCATCGGACGCGTTGCCGGGAATCTCTTCTCCACCATCCATCACGACGCGATGAACAACAGGAAGATCCTCATCGTGGACAGGCTCGACGCCGCGGGGCAACCCACGGGACGCTACATCATCGCCCTCGACGCCATCGGTGCCGGGGCCGGCGAGACGGTGCTCGTTCTCGACGAGGGAAACGGCTCCCGCCAGATCATGGACGACCCCCTCGCCCCGGTGCGGTCCATGGTGGTGGGCATCATCGACGAGATTTCTGTTCAGCCGTAGGCATCTCGTCCAGAAGCCGGATGACCGCCTTCTCCAGAGTCTCGTCGCGAAGCCCCTTGAACCGGATCACCCCCTTGTGATCGAGCACGTAGATCGTGGGCCAGGAGTAGACGTTCCACCTCGAGGCGAACTCGTTCGTTGCCGTGGGGCCGCCGAAGATGTTCGGCCAGGTGACCTTCTCCTTTTCGATGATCTCCTTCAGAGCCGACCGGCTCTCGTCGCTGTTGATCCCGAGAAGCGTGAAAGGCCTGTCCTTCAGACGGGCCGCCATCTCACGCTCGTGAGGGAGCATGGCGACGCAAGGGCCTCACCAGAAGCCCCAGAAGTTGATGACCACGACCCGGCCCAGAAAGTCGGAGAGCCGGATAGTCTTTTCGTTCACATCGGTCCCCACGATGTCGGGCGCCTTCATCCCGACCTGGAGGCGCTCCAGTTCGAAGACGAAGCTGGCCGCCCACGTGGCCGCCTGCGTTCCTTCATACGCCGACACCGTTTTCTTGAAGAACACCAGGGCTTTTGCCGGCCGGTCCGGACCTTTCACTGCAGTTTCTTCGTTCCAGCCCTCGCTGTAGATCAGGAAACCCAGGGCAAAGGTCGCCCACGACAGGGCGGTCTTGTCCTTGTTCTTCGCCAGGACCTGCCGGTTCAGGGCCTTGAGCTTCTCGGGGGAGACATAGCTCCCCGCGAAGATCAGGTTCGGGAGCTCGCCGCCGAGAGCGGCCTGGGCGCAGTGGCGTCCTGTCAGCTCATCGAGAGCCCAGGCAGCTGCTGCCGCGCTTTCCTTGCTGCGGGCCTGCTTGGTCGCGTCGGCGATGAGCCAGACGAGGGCGGGGATCGCCTCGGGTTTTCCGGCCCGCTCCTGCGCAAAGGCCTTGAAGCGAGGAATGAACCGAACGGCGGGATGAGGAGGCAGATCGGACGAACCGAAGCCGCCGTCTTGTTCGGCCATCTCCTGCAGGCTTGCGTACCATGCCTCCACGCTGCTGTCATAGTCATTCCTGAGCTTCTCGTAGGCCTCGTCGCCGCACAACGAGGAAGGCATCAGGGCGCAAAGGAACAACAGGAGAAATCCGGTTTTTCCCATCATTGGTGGCTCCTCTCTGGCAAAGCGCTGCCGGGATTGTCCTCATGCCGGCATTATACTCCAATGCTGCAAGAAATCGTTGGCGACCTTTGCGGGAACCCGCTCCGGGCCACGCGCCGGACCTCGTTATTTTCGGTTTTGCAGAGAGCGGCCTGCAGCATACCATCAAGAAAGGAATCCCGGCGTCGGCAGGTGGTTGACAGGATGCTGCCGGATCGAGCGACCCTGTCAGCAGCCTTTCCGGCTCGAAGCGGAAAGCGACCACGAGAAGGGACAAAAAAATGGGCAAGACCTACTGGTTCGTGTGCACTCTCCTGCTGGCGCTTCTCGGTGCGGCGTCCCCCGCCGAGGCTCACCCCGTCCAGCCGAGAGCGGCCAGCGATGAACAGAGCGAGGCAGGCAGGACTCCCCTGCGGGCTCTTTACACAATCGACTGCAAAATCGATTCGTCCGCTTCGACCCTGACCGGCAGGGAGACCATCCGGTTCGTCAACACGACATCGAGCGTGATTCTCGACCTGGTCCTGGACTGGTACCCGGCCGGAGGCGGGATCAAGGCCATCGAGGCGCAGGGGCGGGCCATTCCCGTCCCGGACGAGGCGGCACGATCCTCGGCCGGCAGCCAGACGCGGATCAGCCTCCCCAGGCCGCTCAAGTCGGGCGAATCGGTGGAGCTCAAGATCGAGTTCGAAAGAAGGCTCCGGAAGCGCGGGAGCCAGATCAAGATCTCCGGCTGGTTTCCCCGGATCCTCTGGGACGCCGGCGCGGGTACCGGTCGCCGCCATGGGCACGACGACTTCGCCGTCAAGGTGGTTTCTCCCAGGGGCTACGCCCTGGCCGCGAGCGGCCGCCTCGATCGTAAATCCGGCTACTACTGCGCCGAGAACGTCCGCTCCTTCGCGCTCTTCCTCGGCAAGGGGCACCTCGCTGCCGAGACCGAGGCGGGCGACGTCGCTGTCCGATGCCTCTTCACGCCGAAGGGAACGAACTGCGCCCGCCTTCTCCTCGACACGGCGAAGGACGTGATCGAGTTCTATCGCGAGCGCTTCGGATTCTACCCGTACCCGAGCCTCACCATCGTGCCCGGCGGCGCCCGCCCCATGGGCGGCTATCCGATGGCCACCTCGATCGTGGTGATTCACGGTCAGGAAAAGAAGGCCGACGCTTCGGACCTGCACTGGAAATGGATCACGGCCCACGAGATCGGACACCAGTACTTCGGGGAGTATGTCCTGGAGAAGGACTTTCCCGGCTGGCTCTGGATCGGCCTGGGGATCTACGCGGACAGGGAATACGCCCTGGCCAAGGGGTGGGGCATGCGCAGGCACAGCCGGTTCATCGAGACCTACCTGAAGGGTCATCAGGAAGGACACGACACCACGGTGGCCGTCTCCTCAGAGGCGTACGGCAAGATCGATTTCGACTTCAACAACGTGGTGATCCACGGCAAGGGTTACGCCATCATCAGCGCCCTCAACTGCGTCCTGGGACGAAAGACCTTCGACCGCATCGTGGGGCGATGCCTGGCCGAATACGTGGGACGCCGCCTCGGCGCCCGCGAGTTCCAGCAGATCTGCGAGAAGGTGAGCGGCCAGGATCTCGGCTGGTTCTTCGACCAGTGGGTTCGCTCGAACAGGTTCCTCTCCTACGAGATCACCTCCCGGAAATGCAGGGAGGAAAAGGGTCGCTACGTGACGGAAATCACGGTGACGTGCCGCGGCACGTTGAAGATGCCCGTGCCGGTCGAGGCCGTCTTCACCGACGGTACGAGAGAGGTCCGCTTCACCGACCGTCTCTCCGATCCCTGTGTCGTCGCCTTCGAAAGCGACGCGCCTCTCGAGAAGGCGAGGCTCGATCCGCGCCAGGAGCTGGCCCTTGTGAAGGAGCCGCCTCCCGCTGCTCCGGAAGAGGAACAGCGGGAAAGCAACGGTCGATGACGGCAAGACGGCTTGCGATTCAGCCGCCCCCGCTCACACGGTCATGGTCTTGCTGCAGGCCGCGCCGACCACACCCTTGACGCACACATTGCTGGTCATGAACTCTCCCGAGTTCCGGGCCTGCACCGTGATCGCCTCGGCGAGGGTTGCCTCGCAGCTCTGGCGGATGTTGGCGAAGATCGCCTTCCGCGCCGCCACCATCGCCGGGTTGGCCGTGGCCTTCACTCCTGTCGGTTCGGACGGCATGCCCTTCAGGGCCCCCTGCTCCACACTTCGCCTCTTGAGGCCGTGATCTTTGCCCGAGGCGATCTTCCACGTCGTCTTCAGCGCGTCGTCCAGCGGACCGGCGAAATCGATCAGCCACCCGACGGCGTCCTTGGCCTTGACCGGCCTGCCCTCGAGCAGGAGGTTGAAGAGCTTCGGCCAGGCGTCGGAAGCGGCCTTGCGGAACGGCCAGTGGCAGCCCTCCATGCCGGGGACCACCGGCAGGGTGACCTCGGGCATGCCCAGCGACGCATCGTCGACGGACACGACGTAGTGACAGTGCATGAGGAGCTCGAGCATCCCGCCGAGGCAGCGCTTGCCGTCGATGAAGCCGACGGAGACGTCGAACTCGTCGTGCAGGCGCCTGGCGGTGCGGGACCAGGTCTCCGCGATCCGGATCCCCGCGGCCGCATCCTGGAGAGCCGGGAAGAACTCGTTCGTGTCCGCCCCCACCAGCTGCGTGGCCAGGTGGAAGTCGCCGCTCACGATCACGCTCCTGATTCCCTCGGCCTTCAGCCAGTCGATCGCCCTGTTCAGCTCCTCGTCCACGTCGCGGTTGTAGCTCTCGCGGCTCAGTGTGATGGCGCCCACGTTCCCGTCGTGCTCGGCGTTCACGTAGAGCTGCTGCCAGGCGGAATCGCCAACGGTCTCGAACACGGCCGGGAACCAGCACTCCTTCCCTGCCTCGGGATGGAGGGCGTGATAGGCTTCGACCGTCCTGATCGCCTGCTCCGGCCCGGCGCGGCGGATCACGGCCAGGATCCCGCTCTGGAACTGGGCGCAGAGCTCGCCGATCGAGTTGATGTAGCTGAGGTGGGCCCGCTTCTCCTGCAGGAGAAGGCTGGCCATCTGGAAGAGCGGCCCCTCGATCCAGGCCTTGTACTCCTCCTCCTCGCCACCTGACAGCGTCCAGTTGACCAGCGGCCGGAAGTGGTTCAGCGGATACCAGTTGTCCCCGCTGTCCTTGCGCTCGTCGAGCCCGGCCGGCGGAGTGAAGAGCTCGCCGTAATGCTGGCTCAGGTGATGGAGGCACGACCAGGAGAGGAAGTTGGCGCCCTTGGCGCCGATCGCATCGTGCGCCCGGAACGGATTCGGGCCGAGATCCCTGCGGACGTACTTGTCGATCTTCCAGTAAGGCATGTTCGACGCCTCGTGGTACCGGATCCCGGCCATGGTGAGGCCGCAGAACAATACGTCCAGGACGAAGGACCAGTGGTCGCCCACCGGCATGGGGATCATGCCCAGGGCCCAGAAGAGCTGGGTCACGGCCGAGGTCTCGGGCTCCACGATCTCCCAGATCTTGTTGATCTCGTGCGGGAACGCCGGGTGGGCGATCCCCACGCCAAGCTGCGATGCCGGAAAGCCCGACGTGACGGAGCGTATCGCGATCTCCGGGAACGCGGCGCGGAAGATCTCGTAGTGCGCCTTCTTGATCTCCAGGATCTCGGGGATGGCTTCAAGGAGAAACCGCGGGTTGAACTCCTTCAGGCGCGACGGCAGCTTCTCGCCGCTGTAGGAGAGCTGGATCACGTTCTCCATGATCGCGCCGGCCCCGCTCCGGCCGAAGGCCCGCTCCAGGCCGGCGTACTGCGCACCGATCCCGTCGGGAACGCCGGGAAAGTCGAGGGCAACGATGGGTACTTTGTAGGGTGCGAGCCGCGAGGCGAACTGCATCGCCTTGCCGGCTCCCACGATGCCGTTGGCGCCCGAGATGACAAGGGAGCCGCGATCGGAAGAGTCGCCGAACACCTGGTCGACCAGGTCGGCGGGGCCGGCGGGAAGCGATCCGCGCTGAAAGATCTCGAGAACCGTACCGAGTCCCATCGTCTCGAGTGTGCTCTGTCTCATTGACGTCGTCATTACTGGTTCCCTCCTTCACTCACTTTCAGGATGGCCGCGATACCCACATCCCCGGCCGCGCAGCCGAAGATCAGCACGTAGCCGCCTCCCAGATCGACGGCTTCCTCGAGCGCCTCGATCAGCACGCGCGTGAGGGTCGGGCCCTGGGGGTGGCCCCAGACCAGCGGGCAGCCGGTGTTGTTCATCCCGTGCCAGTCGTAATCGAGCATCTGCGCGAAGATGGCGTCGTTCACCGCGAAGGGGTTGTGGTTCTTCACCACGGCCATGTCCGCCATGGTCAGGCCGGCCATGTCGAGGAGCTTCTGCACGGCCATGGCCGGCGCCTCGGGCATGTAGCTCGGCAGCGTCCGCATCTCCGCCTTGGCCACGAAGGAGATGTCGATCTCGGGCCGCGGGCTGAGCTCGCGGGCCTTCTCCGGCGTCGTGACGAGAAGGGTCGCCATGCCGTCGGAAGCGTGGGTCTGCGTTCCGCCCGTGATGCCGGTGTCGAGCTCCCTCATGGCCCTCAGCGAGTCGAGGGTGATCGGCCGCACTCCCATGTCGTCGTCCACCCGTCCCAGCGGACGGCCCTGCACGTTCAGCACGTCGAGGGGAACGAGAACGCGGTCGAGGAAACCCGATTCCCTGGCCTGGAAATACTGCTCGTAGCGGTGAACGGTGAGCTCGTCCACCTCTCTGCGGTCGATCCTGTACTTCCTGGCCGCCAGACCGGCCGTGGCGATCATCGCGTTGCCCGTGGCGGGATCGAATCCGAAGTTGTCCCACACGTCGCTGATCGCCTGGGTCCGCTCGTAGGAGCGGCGCTCGGGGAAGACCCCCACCGGCGAATCGCTCGTCCTGTCGAAGGTCAGAACGCCCACCACGTCGTTCGCCCCGCAGTCGACCTGGCTCGCAGCCAGAACCGTGGCCTGAAGTCCCGTGGCGCAGGCCTGCTCCACGTGGAAGCCGGGAATTCTCCGCCCCATGCAGCTCGACACCAGCGGCGCCGTCCAGAACTTCCAGTGCCACGGGATCGTCGATCCGATCACGAGATATTCGAGCGCGCTCTTCCGCACCTTGCGGAGGCCCAGGATCCTGTTTGCCGCCTCGCCGGCGAACTGGCCGATGTTGACCTCGGCCAGGGGCGACAACTGCCACGCGGGAAAGAAGCTGCTTCCCCAGGTCCCGTAGGGGATCCTGGCTCTCGGAAACATGACGTCGACCTTCTTCATGGGTATCTCCTTAATACCGTCTCCATGAGCTGATGTTGGATCTCAACATACATTCTATTCCAGGAAAACTCGACGAGGAATTTCCAGGCGGCGCGATCGCTCCCCCGGCCCGACGCCCGCCCCCGCATCCCGGCGCGAGTGTCCCGGCAACCCGACCCAAGAGCCGTTGCGCCCGGACTGCAATTTATCAACGGCCCGCTAACGGATGTAGCCCAGGGATTTCAGGCGCTCGCGCAGCGACTCGTCCATGTTGTCGGGCAGTGAGAAGCGCTCCTGTTCGTCCTTCGTCCAGTCCATGCCTTGCAGGACCTCCTGCATCTTCCTGACGATCTCCGGCTTTCGAGCGGAGATGTCCCTGGTCTCACCGGGATCGGCCCGCAGGTCGTAGAGCGCCACGGGCGGCGGCTGGGGCGACAGGGGAAAGCGGCCCGCCTGGGGACCGACCACCCAGATGCTCTTGTAGCCGAGCCAGCGCGCGTAAACCCTCTGGGGTCCCGCCTTGGTCACCCCGCCGATGGCGGAGCGGCCTCGCGTCTCCTCGCCGCGCATCACCGGTCTGAGGCTTCGTCCCTCCGTCCGCCGCCCCGGCTTCACGCCGAGCGCTTCGGTGATCGTGGGCATCACGTCCATGAGCCGCACCTGGCTTGCGATCCGGTTCTTCGGGAACGACTCCGTGGGATCATGCACGATGAGTGGCACGAGGAGCAGCTCGTCGTAAAGCGAATGCCCGTGCTCGCCCGAGAAGGACGGGTAATGATCGCCGAGCTCCTCGCCGTGGTCGCTGGTCACCACGACCAATGTCTTGTCGCGAAGGCCGATCTCCTTCAGGTAGTCGAGAAAGGCGCCGACCTGCTCGTCGCACTTCAGGATCCCGCTGTCGTAAAGCGCATCGAGGTACTCCCTCTCGCTCCGGTCGAAGACGAGCTTGCCGCTCTGCAAAAGGTCGAGCTTGTCCAGCGTGAAGGTCTCGCCCACCTTGCCGGGCTTCATCCCCTCGGTGAAGGTCGTCCGCGTGTAGGGAGTGTGCGCCTCGTAGGTGTGTATGTAGAGGAAGAACTTCTCGTTCCTGTGCTCGGCAAGCCACTTCTTCGCCCGGCCGAAGGTGTTCTCGATCCGTCCTTCGGGATCGTCCATCTTCATGATCAGCGAATGGCCGTCGGGCTGGACCTCCACGTCGCCGCCCTCGTCCACGTAGAGGGAGAAGCCTAGGTTGAACCCGAGCTTGCTCGAGACGAAGCCCCCTTCCGTGATGCCTGCCGTGGCGATCCCCTTCTCGGCGAGCTCCTCGACGAGGGAGTAGTTCAGCGTCTTGCCGAAGACGCTGGAGCCGACGCGGTTCGCAGCGAAGAGGCTTACCATGGACGGCAGGGTCCAGGGTGCGAAGGACACCGCCTTCTCGAAGAGCACGCCCTCGTCGGCGAGCTGCTCCAGGCGGGGCGAGGTCTCGCGCTCGTAGCCGTAGCAGGAGAGCCTGTCGGCACGGACCGTGTCGAGCAGGATCAGGACGGCGCCTTGCAGCTCCTCGCCGTTTTCGCTCGACGAATCGCAGCCCTGGAAGAGGCACGGCAGGAGACTGCAGAAGAGCAGCAGGACTATCGGGAAACGTGTCACGATCAAGCCTCCGAGTGATCAGCGTAGGAATCAGGATCATCGCGGAACATGATGAGGAAGAGCACCATCACGATGAATGCCGCCACGGCGGGGATACCCCAGATCAGCTTCCAGTCCATTGCGCGAAGCGCGGCCTGGCGGTGCTCCTGCTTGATCCGGCCTCTTTCCTCGAGAAGCTCCGAGAGGCCGGTTTCCGGCGGCAGCACGGCCAGCTGCTCCTGCTGCGCCACGGCAAAGGCCAGGCGCTCCCCGGCGATCCGCTTCGCGTCGTCGTCACCCTCCTTCTCGACCTCGGCAAGGCTCTCCCTGGCCTTGCTCACCTGCTCGTCGGCCGTCTTCAGGATCTTCTCGAGCGTGACCTCCTTCTCCGCTGCGAGAGAGGCCACGGCACCGGCCACATCGGACTTGGCCTGGGAGATCGGCGTCTCGATCGGCGTGCACCACTTCTCGATCTGACCGGCCGTCTGGGCGCCGATCAGCATGCCCAGGCCGAGGGTGAAGAGGACGAGCATGCCCTGGGCCTGGCTGCGGATCTTCTGCGGCGCGATCTTGTCCGTGTAGATCTGGCCGGTGACGAAGAAGAAGTCGTAGCAGATCCCGTGCAGCACCACGCCGGTGATGATCGTGGCGGTCGCCTGAGCCGGCGCACCGAAGGAGAAGAGGGCGTAGCGGGCCACCCAGGCCAGCATGCCGAAGAGAAGCATCTTCTTCACACCAAACCGGGCGAAGAAGAGCGGCATCACCAGCATGAAGAAGATCTCCGACATCTGCCCGTAGGTCATGGTCTGGGCTATGGGCAGCTCCGTCTGCTCCACGACGCGGCTGGCGATCTGGTAGTAGAACGCCAGGGGGATGCAGATCAGGAAGGAGCTCGCCATGAAGATCAGGAACGACCGGTTCTTGAACAGCACGAAGGCGTCCTTGCCGAGAATCTGGCCGAAGGTCTGCCCCCCTGCCGACTTCACCGGCGGGGTGTGGGGCAGCGTGAAGCTGTAGAGCCCGAGGGCCAGGCAGGACAGGGCGGCCACGTGGAACATGTGAAGCGACTTGTCCCAGGTGACGAGGTTGTCGGGATTCTCGGGCACGAAGACTCCCCTGGTCAGGAAGCTGCCGTCCATGGCGATGCGGCTGAGGATCAGGCCGGCCACGATCCAGCCGATCGTCCCGAAGACGCGGATCAGGGGGAACTGCTTCTCCGGGTTGGTCATGTTCTTCAGGGCCAGGGTGTTGGTCAGCGCAAGCGTGGGGAAGTAGCAGAGCATGTGCAGGAAGAAGAGGCCGTTGATCGCCAGCGGGCTCGGATCGTCGGACTGCATCACCAGCGTGGCACAGTACATGGCCACGCAGGCCAGGAGGTGCATCACCCCGAGCAGGCGCTCGGCGGAGAAGAACCGGTCGGCGATCATGCCCACGAAGAACGGCGAGAGGATGCCGGCGATCGGGCCGACGGAGTACATCAGGGCGAAGTCCGTCGGACCGAATCCGATGGTGCCGAGATAATTCGGACCCGCCACGTACCAGGAGCCCCAGATGAAGAACTGGATGAACATCATGGCCGACAAGCGCGCGCCGACTGCCTTGTTTCCTGACATCTAACCTTCCTTTCAACACTCTTGATCGTGATGCACTTCAGCCGGCTTCTCCTCCCCCGGACGTTGCCGGCAGGAGAAGGTCCTCCACTGATCCCGGCTCAGCTCAGGCCCTTGACCTCCCAGCCCTTGCGATAGGTGCGCCGGATGAACCTGTTGGCCTCCGGCTCGTTGGTGAACTTCAAGGCCCCGGCATTCCAGGCAAGCCTCGTCCTGGGGAAGCGGTTGGCGACGGCCCCCATCAGCACGGTCTCGGTCAGCCTGCCGCTGAAGCCGAAGGGCGCGGAAGCCTTGCCCTTGCCCAGCGCGGCATCGACGAACTGGTGGTAGTGGCTGATGCCGGGAAACTTGTTCATGGCCTGGAACTCCTGCACCGCATCCTTGAAGTCCTTTTCGGGCAGGAGCTGCGGGTTGCCGATGTGGGGCAGGAGCATCATCCCCTTCGTTCCGATGAACATGGAGCCGGAGCCGGGCAGACCGGTCTTCTTGCCCGAGGCGTCGATCCGCAGCGGCCAGTCCGACGTGTCGGGCCAGCAGCCGCTGTCATACCAGTAGTAGGGAATCGATCCGGGAACGGTGAAGCGCGTCGCCGGGAACTGATGCACGATCCTGTTCTCCGGCGAGTAGGTTTCCGCGAAGGGAGCGGACTGCTCGCTCCTGACCCAGAAGGGATGCGGCAGATCGAGGGCGGTGAAGACCGGGTCCATGATATGGCAGGCCATGTCGCCCTGGGTGCCCGTGCCGAAGTCGATCCATCGGCGCCACTGACCGGGATGATAGATCTTGTTTACGAAGGGCCGCATCGGCGCGTTGCCGATCCAGAGATCCCAGTCGAGAAAGTCGGGGACCGGATCGCTGCGGTCGGGACGGCGCTCGCAATCGCCCTTGCGGCCCACCCACCCCTTGCCGCACCAGGAGTGGACCTCCTTGACCTTGCCGATCATGCCGGCCCGGATCACCTTCACGGCCATGCGGTACGCTTCGTGGGAGTGGATCTGGATCCCCATCTGCGTGACCTGGCCGGGCCGGCGCGCCGCCTCGTCGCAGAGGGCGCGGACCTCGTGGATGTCGTGGCAGAGCGGCTTCTGGCAATAGACGTGCTTGCCCATCTTCAGCGCTTCCATCGCGATGGCCGCGTGCATGTGGTCGGGGGTCGTGACGTTGACCGAATCGATCCTGTCGCCCTCCTTGTCCAGGAGCTCGCGCCAGTCCTTGTAGGTGCGCGCCTTCTTGAAGTTACCGGCCGCCTGGTCGAGTCTCCTCTGGTCCACGTCGCAGAGTGCGGCGATCTCGATGTTCGGATGGCTGCAGAGGGAGCTGAGATCGGCCGATCCCATGCCGCCGACCCCGATGGCGGCGTGGCGGAGCTTCCCGTCGATCAGCTTTTTCGCAGGGGGACCTGCAAGGGAAAAGGGCGCGAGGAGCCCGGCAGCGGCGAGCTGCCGGATGAATACACGACGACTGGATTTGAGAGCCATGGCCTCCGTCTCCTTGATTTGAGGTCAAAGTTCGATCCGGCTTGAGAAAGGCGATCGCCTCGAGACGCGGGTAAGAATCGCAATCACGTCATCGCCGGCGATTATGAAATAATCAAGGCTGTTTGTCGACATCCGATCCTGTACCATGGATCGAGGAGACCGCTTCCATTCCACGGACAAAATCGTTGGAGGAGATCCGATGTCCACAAGGCGTCAATTCATGCAGCGTTTCATTCTCGGCGGAGGTCTCACCGCCGCCATGCTGAAGAGCGATGCCCTGGCCGCCATGGCCGAGGCGGTGAGCGGGCTGGACAAGGATGCCTCGCCGGATGAGGTGGCGTCAACTGAGTGGTTCTGGTCGCGCATCCAGTCGGCCTTCACCCTGGATCGGACGATCATCCACCTGAACAGCGGCGGCACCTCGGCCAGCCCGAGAAACGTCCATGAGGCGTACAAGCGCTACCTCGACTACTCGAACCAGGCGCCCTCCTACTACATGTGGCGGCACCTGACGCCGAACAAGGAAGGGGTGCGCACCAAGCTCGCCCGTGCCTTCGGCAGCGACAGGGAAGAGATCGCCATCACGCGGAACACGAGCGAAGCGCTGGAGATCGCCCAGTTCGGGATCGACCTCGAGCCGGGCGACGAGATCGTGGCCACAACCCAGGCCTACGGGCGGATGCTGACCACGTGGGAGCAGCGGGTCAGGCGTGAGAAGATCGTTCTCAGGAAGGTGGTGATCCCGGTGCCGCTCATGACTGACGACGATTACGTGAGCCGGATCGAGGAGGCGATCACGCCGAGGACGCGGGTGATCATGGTGATGCACATGATCAACCTCACCGGCCAGATCACGCCGGTAAAGAAGGTCTGCCGCATGGCTCACGCCAGGGGGATCCCGGTGATCTGCGACGGGGCGCACACCTTCTCCCATTTCCCTTTCACCCTCGATGATCTCGAGTGCGACTACTTCGGAACGAGCCTGCACAAGTGGACCTACGCGCCCACGGGCACCGGCTTCCTCTACGTGAAGAGGGACAGGATCAAGGAGACGTGGCCGCTGATGGCTGCCGCCGAAACGCAGGACGACGACATCCGGAAATTCGAGGAGTTCGGCACCCACCCGGCGGCCAACATCAATGCCATCGCCGAGGCCCTGGTCTTCAACGAGGGGATCGGCATCGACAGGAAGGCGGCGCGGTTCCGTTACCTTCACAGGCGATGGATCGACCGGCTCCGGAAATACGAGAACGTCAAGTTCCGGATCAACATCGACGATCCGACACAGTGGTGCGGCCTGGTCAACGTCCACGTCGACGGCGTGGACGTGGGAAAGCTCAGCTCCTATCTCCTTGGCGAGCACGGGATCTACCTGATCTCCATCGGCCACGAGGAGTGCAAGGGCATCCGCGTCACGCCGAACGTCTACACCACCCTCTCGGAGATCGACCAGTTCGCCGAGGCGATGGAGAAGATCGCCCGCGGCGAGGTGAAGGAGGTCCTCGAGAGCTGAGCCCGGGTGCGCCCGCAGCGACCGCGAGACCCCACTTGAATCGACCCATGATCCCGGCGCACGGCGGACACTGTCCTTACCGTGAGGTACCATCTCCGGCTCGAGGCAAAAAGACTGCTCCCTGACCTGGAAGAGATCGATGACGAACTGTCCAAAAGCGATTTCTTGAAGACAAGGCACGACGCCCAGGGTGAAGCACGATCGACATAACGCCGGGCGCTGCAAGTGGTATGAGCATTCTCAAAGGGCCGTGGGCAAGAATTTCCCTTCCTTTTTTAACACATCCGGTTTTTTTTACGCAAAGTCCTTTGAAGTCCCATCTTCATTCACGGCAGTCATCGTAAAAAGAGAGTTGGGAGCCCCCCTTTCGATCAGCGAGGCCCTGCCGGAAAGGTCGTGCCGCTTCGACGCGGAAGGGGAGCTGAGCCCTGCCCAACGAAGGGAAAGCAGGAGGTCTATTCAATGTTGCAGAAGCCCGCAATTGACCGTATCGATCCGAAACTCATCTGGGTCATCCATCAGAATTGTCCCCACGACTGTCCCCATTGCTTCTGGAAACCGACAGAGATGTCGACAGAAGAAGAGGCCAAAAGACTGATCTCCTCGATTGAGGCAAAAGGATACACGGTCGCTCTTCAAGTCACCGACCAGAGTACTCCCAGCGCACTGAAGTTTATCCAGGATCAGGGTTTCATCGAGATGATGGATGATCCGGAGACGAAGATCGTCGAGCTCAAGGACTCTCTACCTGATGAAGAACAGACCCTCAGGAAGATGTCGCAGGCGGGTGTCACATTCGTATTCAGTCTGCACGGCCCGACCGAGGAGCTGCACAGCATTATCTGCGACGAAGAGGGGAATTTCGGCAGGGTGCTGAAGTCTATCGAGGAGGCCAAGAAGCTCGATCTCAGGGTATTCGTCAACACCGTCGTCCACAAGGGGAACTACCGTTCCTTGGTGAAACTGGCTGATTTGCTCGTTGGCTACCAGATCAAGAAGATCCGGTTTCTGAAGCTGATCTCGTCGCCGCGCGCCATGGAGAACATGCCTGATCTATTCCTGACCAACGACGAGCTTGTCGAGTTCTACGGCATCTTTGAGAAACTCAGGAAAGAATACAAAGGCAGGCTGGAATTCGGGCTCATCAATCAAACATTCGGTCCCTTTCCCACGAAGCTGGAATTTCGTTTGAATCAACTGCTTAGCTGGTTAACGTTCAAGCGCCAGTCATTCTATTGCCGTTGCGGGACCTACTCGGTCTGTGTTCATCCGCATACGTTGGATATATACCAGTGCCGTTTCACCATCACCAATCCGAGTTTCGTTATCGGAAAGTGGAACTTCGAGAAGGGGATAATCCAGCACAAGGCCACGTGGTTCAAGGATTTCAGTGAAAAAATAGGCGAGCCGTGCAGAAGCTGCAGGATACTGGCGAGATGCGGCGGATACTGTCGGGCTCAGGCAATCTCCAACAAGTTTCGCCTGACCGGTGAGTTTGACATATACAGTGGATTCGAGAACTGTCCCGTCGCGCTCGGTATATACAAACCCCTCACCTGGAGCGGGCTGTGGAACGTACTGGGTAAGGTTCTTTTTTTCCTCCCAAAGCGTATCTCTTCTTTGAAGCATCGAGCTTGAGCGGTAGAAACGTCATCGCCACTGCCTTGAACTTGAAAGGCTTGTGGACGAGCCGGCCGCCGGTGGTGACGGTAATCCGCTCCAGGTAAAGGCGTCCCGTTATCAGGACTCGAAACATCTTATCAACGGCCTGCTAGCCCCCTGGAGCTGCGACCATGTTCGACGCGATTCGACTTCTTGCCCTTCTTCCGCTGCTGCTGATCCCCTGTACGCCCACCGCGGCGGCGAAATCCGACCTGGACCGCCTCAAATCCCTGGCGGGAGAATGGACTGTCGTGACGCCCTCGGACGAGGACGCCGGATTGCGCGCCACCTACACGGTCATCGCGGGCGGCTCCGCCGTTCTGGAGTTCCTCCTTGCCGGCACGCCCGAGGAGACGCGGGTGCTGCCCCGCCGCATCAAGGACATCCCGGAGTTCGCCGTGGAACTCGAGGGAGGGACCTACGGCAAGGTGATAGAGAGGACCGTGGGTGAGCGCTGGACCAGGTACGCCGTTGCGGTGGAGTGGGACCTGTTGCGGTTCGAGGGAAAGCCGCTGCGCCTCTACGTGGTGGATGCCGCGACCAACCACTTCGGCCAGATCGCGATCTCCGAGATCAGCATAATGGAGAAAAAGCCGGCCAGGTGATCCCCGGCCGGTCTCGTTCTCGCTGCCGCTGAAAAGGCAATGCCTCTTCTACTCGAGCAGCTTGCCCTTGTACTCGCCGGTCAAGGCCTCGAGAAAGGCCGTTATCTTGTCCAGGTCGGCCTCGTCCAGTTCCGTGCCGCACTGGAACTCACCCATGGCCTGGACAGCCTCCGTCAGCTTGGACGTCAAACCGTCGTGGAAGTAGGGGTCGGTCAGCGCGACGTTGCGAAGAGTGGGCACCTTGAACTTGTACCGGTCCGCCTCCTGGCCGGTGAAGTTGAACCGCCCCTGGTCGGGCTCCTTCACGTCTCCCCCACGATCGGCGAAGTAATCCTTGCGCAGGCCCATCAGCTCGAAGGACTGGCCTCCCAGGATCTTTCCCACGTGGCAGGTGGCGCAGCCCTCCTGCTTGAAGAGCTCGAAACCCTCCTTCTCCTTGTCGGAGAGCGCCGCGTCGTCTCCCATGAGATAGCGGTCGACCTTCGAGTTCCCGGTGACAAGGGTCTCCTCGAAGGCGGCGATGGCTGTCTGGATGTTCTCCTGGGTGATGCCGCTGCTGAAGATCGAGTTGAAGTCGGCAACGTATTCGGCGTCCTTCTCGAGCTTGGCGATCACGGCGGGCCACTCGGCCCCCATCTCGATCGGATTCGTGACTGGACCGCCCGCCTGCTCCTTCAGGTCGGCGGCGCGGCCGTCCCAGAACTGGCGGACAGCGTAAACTGCATTGTAAACGGTCGGCGAGTTGATCCCCCCGAACTGTCCGTCGATCCCCTCGGAGAACTGAAGCCTGTCCGTGCCGCCCTTCTCGAGGTCGTGGCAGGTGGCGCAGGAGACAGTGTCGTCGCCCGAGAGGCGATTGTCGTGGAAGAGACGGTTCCCCAGGTCGACCAGATCGGGATTGCCTACGCTGATCGCCGAGAGGGGTTGGATCACCTCGGCCTTGAAGGCCTTGGCGGCATCGGGTGTCGAGTAGTGCGCCAGCCGAACGCCGTCGATCCAGGCGTTCAAGGCATCCCTGTCGCTCTCGCTCAGCCCGGCATCCCAGTGAAGCGCCTTGTACTGATGAGGCGGCATCGAATTGGTGTCCACCGCGAACTCGATCTTGGCCACGACCGTCTCGCCCACGGGCCGCTCGGCCGGGACGAAGGCTGTCGTCATATCCAGGAACTTGATCCCCGTCGAGATATCCTCCTCGATCATCCCGCTGGCAACGGGCCAGCCCGAGTAGAAGGGAAGCGCGGCATCGGGTAGATGGCAGCCCGCGCACTTCTCCTCGAACAGAACCGCCATCGGCTCGAAGTCGGCATCACCCGGTCTGAGACCGGTGATGGCGCCTTCGTTGTCAGGCTTGAAAACAAGATTCGCGAGGGGAAACAGGACCGCGATCACAACCAGGATGATCACGAGCTTCATCAGCCGCTTCATGGTTCACTCCGATCTTTTATTCGAAGGCGAGGATGCCGGTTTACCGATTCACTCCGGAGTCTGTCATAATGAAAGTGGCCGTTCAATACGCAATTACGCGTGTGATGGCGAGTGCCGCGCCCCCCTGACGAACAGCCTCATGGAAAAATATCGTTCATTCAATATAATGAGGTCTCCAGCAGACGGTGCGTTCGGCTGACATCCCTTGGACCCTGTTGAATCGGAGATCGAATCGATGAAGATCCTTCTTCTTCCGGCAATTATTCTGGGTTTCTGCCTCATCCAGCCATCGCTCCAGGCCGATACTCCCGAATTCCAAGCCTGGGAGTACATTACGGCGAACGGATCCCCGATCACGCTCTCCATCGGACACGCCGCCCCCTGCGTCATCGACTGGGACGGCGACGGCTTGAAGGATCTCCTCCTGGGTCAGTACTCGAGCGGCAAGATCCGGTTCTACAGGAACGTGGGACGGAAGCTGGCGCCGGCCTTCACCACCTATTCCTACCTGCAGGCCGACGGCAAGGACATTGCCGTTTCCTACGGGTGATGCACCGGCGCCACCAATCCACATGGAGTGGATCTCAACAGCGACGGCCTTCTCGACATCGTCACCGGCGACCGCTACGGCACTGTCAGCTATTTTCGCCGCAAGACCGACGGAACGCTCACCGAGGAGCCGGACATCGTGGCCAACGGCGCCACGATCGACGTGGGCAACAACTCGGCGCCCCACGTGATCGACTGGAACGAGGACGGCCTCCTCGACCTCGTCCTGGGCAACGAGACGGGGAACATCCGGATCTACGTCAACTCCGGCACTCCCTCGCAGTACCAGTTCACCACCTACACGCTCCTTCAGGGCGGCGGCACGACGATCAAATATTACCGGTGCTGCCCCCACGTGGCCGACCTCGATCTCGACGGCAGGAAGGACGTGCTCGTGGGCGAGGACAAGGGGTACGTCTACTTCTTCAAGAACACGGGAACCAATGCGTCGCCCGTCCTGGCAGCCGCCGAGAAGCTGAAGGCCAACGGCGTGGCGATCTCGTGGCCCTCGGGTCAGACCGACACGCGGGTCTGGACCGACGACTGGGACGGCGACGGCCTGCCCGACCTCGTCCTGGGCAACTACGCGAAGTACGTGCACCTCTACCGCAACATGCCGGGAGCCCTCTCCCCTGACGTGAACGGGCTTTCCGCGGGCGCGGGCGGCACGGTGAGCTTCTCCCTCGACGCGGGGACGGCTTTTGCCGGCCGCCAGTACTTCCTTCTGGGCAGTGCATCGGGGACGAGCCCGGGCGTCAACCTGCCCGGCGGCGGGGTTCTTCCGCTGAACTGGGACGGCGTGTTCACCTACATCCGGTTCAACTACAACAACGCCGTTCTGCAGAACTTCCGCGGACTGCTCGATGCGAGCGGTCAGGCGGCAGCCACGCTCAGCGCCGGGGCGGCGCCCCTGGCCGTGGGAACGATCCTTCACTTCGCCTACACGACGGAGCTGCCCTACGACTTCCAGTCGAATGCGGCGGGGGTGGAGATCACGCCGTAACCGGCGCCAATATCGAGAGGACCGGATTGCGACCATCGATCGCGCGAGAGGAGGGGTGAAGAGCTACCTTCGCTCCTTCTCCACGCCGCTCACCTTGAGCACGTGGGCAAAACGGCTCTTCACGACCTCCGGATCAAAGAGCGGCACGTTGATGACCAGGCTCTCTCCATCCCTTCGCCACGAGAGCTCCTGCCCCGTTTCGAGCAGCGAGACCCTGGAATCGCTTCCCAAGACGACCCCTTCGAGCCGCAGCTCGCCGTCGGGCCACGACGGCGTGATGGCGTAGAGGTTTCCCTCCTTGCAGGTGAAGAGCACCTCCTTGCAAGCCTGGCCGGCCGGCGGCGAGACGGTCTGCTCCAGAATGTCGAACTTCGTCATGAATCGGCCCCGCTTGATCTCGGGGATCTTGCCCTCGCTCCACTGGCAGGGCACGCGCCACATGCTCGTGCCGTAGATCGCCTCGCCGTTCAGGGCGAGCCATCGGCCGATCCGGAGAAGGCGCTCCTGCATGATCACCGGGATCTTGCCGTCAGCGCGCGGGCCGATGTCGAGGCAGAGATTGCCGCCGCGGCTGACCGTATCGATCAGCATCAGGATCAGCTCCTGCGCGGTGCGGTAGTCGCTCACGTCCTCGGCGCGGTTGTAGCCGTAGGAGTACCCCATTCCGCGGCTCTCCTCCCAGGGATGGGCATCGTCGTCCATCCCTGATCCGTACTCGGTGGTGTAGAACGTTCCGTGCTTGTGCCGCGCGCCCTTGCCCCACCGGTCGTTGATCACCAGGTCCCTCTCGTTGGGTGCGTTGTTGAAGAGCCAGGCCAGGAGCTCGGGGCTCCTCCACTTCTCCCACGGCATGTCCCACTCCCCGTCCGACCAGATTATGTCCGGCCTGTACCGCGTGACCAGGTCCTTGAACTGGGGGAAGAGGTGCTCGTCCACGAAGCGCTGCCTGTCGCTCTTCCAGAGCGGGTGGTACCACTCGTAGAGCGAGTAGTAGAGCCCGGCCCGGATCTCCCTCTTCCGCATGGCGGCCACGAGATCACCCACCAGATCGCGGCCCGAACCGACCTTGGCCGGATTGTAGGCTGGGCCGTAGGCCTCCTCGGCCTCGGCGCTCGGCCAGAGGGTGTAGCCCGAGTGGTGCTTCGTGGTGAACACGATGTACTTCGCCCCGGCCTTTTCGATGAGCTCGGCCCATTCGTCGGGTTCGAAGAGCTCGGCCTTGAAGAGAGGAGCGAAGTCCTTGAACGCGAAATCGCTTCCATAGGTCGCATCGTGAAAGTCGCGGACCTTGCCGTCGAAGGCGTTCTCCTGCAGCCAGTACTGGTACCACTCCGCATACTTCCCCTTCGGCGACCAGGCCGGAACCGAGTAGAGCCCCCAGCAGATGAAGACGCCGAACTTGGCATCGAGGTACCACTGTGGCGCGGGCCGTGCGTCGATGGATTCCCAGGCCGGTTCGTAGCGGCGCTTTGCCGCCACCCTGTCGAGGCGGATGTCGAGCAGCCCCAGCGGCTGCCACGAGGCGTCGTCTCTCGGGCGGAAGACGATCGTCGCCACGCCCGGTTGATCGAATCGCAGCCGGCCCGCGTGAACAACGGCGAACTCGTCCCACGAAGACGTGGGCCGCGACCGGCCGGCGCACTTTCGCCCACCCCTCTCGATCGAAACCTCGCTGAGCCCGTGGGCGGTGCCGGCGCGCGCGGTCACGTCGGACTCGCCTTCCCGAGACACCTCGATCAGAAAATCGCTGAGGCCGTAGGCGGAGCTGGCGCGCATTGTCACGTCGTACTCGCCTTCCCGGGGTACCTCGATCCGCCAGCTCACCGAATCGCGCCAGTCGCCCCAGTACCCGATGTTCTGCTTCTGCACCGTGGCCTTCTGCTCCAGGCGGGGCGTCGATCCGTGGATCTCGGCATCGGCGGCATCGAGAAGGAAGTTCCCCTTCCCGTCCGGCTTGATCGTGTAGACGATCTCTTGGCGAGGGAAGTCGCGCAGCCGCTGCCCCGTGATCTTCAGGGTCCAGGCGTGGAAGCAGGGCGGCTCTTCGGGCAGCGTCACGAAGAGGCCGTCGGATGTCTGCTCGAAGCGCAGAGGCTCGCGATGCCCCAGCATCTCGACCCGTTCGATCCGACCGCCCGCGCCGGGCTGTTCGGCCAGCGTCCGGATCGCCAACTTCCCGTTTTCGGGCCAGGCCATGGCAAAGGCGTACAGGGTCCGCTCCCCCCTGGCCGTGAAGCGAAAGTCGATGGGCCGGTAACTGACCTGCCTCTCGTTGAAATGGCCTCCGCCGCTCTTCGTGCGGCCCTCGCCGTACACGACCCAGGGCCGCGTGCCGTGGATCGCCTCACCGTTGACCTTCATCCAGTCGCCCATGCCGCGGAGAAAGGCGGCCTCCTGATCGTCGATCGAGCCGTTAGGGTGAAGAGGGATGTTCAGCAGCATGTTCCCGTTCTTGCTGACGATGTCGATCAGCATCTGGACGGCGTGCTCCACGGTCTTGTACCTGATCCCCGTGCGATAATACCAGCCGCCGATGCACGTGTCGGTCTGCCACGGCAGTTCGCGCAGCTCCCCGGACAGGCCGCGCTCGATATCCTGCACGCACGTCCCGTCCCGGAAGGCGCCGTGATCGGAGATCTTCTTCACCGTCAGCACCGCTTCGAGCGTTCCGTCGTTCCACTGCATGCTGGCATTGTAGTAGTGAGCCATCAGCCGCCGGCCCGCTGCGCCTTCGTCGAAGGGTACGCCGCCGTCGAAGTACATCAGGTCGGGCCTGTACCTGTCGATCAGGTCCTTGACACGCAGGTACCAGTTCCGCTGCCACGCCTCGGGCGGGTTCTTCGGATAGCGCAGGTTCTCCTGAAAGGCCGGGTGATAGAGGGATGCGTACTCCGGATCGTTCCCGTCGTAGGGGACGCCCTTCTTCGCGCCTTTCCTGTCGGCTCCCTTGTTGGTCTGGAACCAGCTGTAGCTCCTGACCAGGTGCGTGGTGACGCCGAAGCGGAGACCGTGGCCGAGCGCGGCCTTGCGAAACTCGCCGACCAGATCGCGGCGCGGTCCGTGCCGGACCGAGTTCCACTCATGGTGCCTGGAATCCCAGAGATCGAAGTTGTCGTGATGCACCGCGAGGATGACCGCGTATTTCGCCCCGGCCGACCTGTAGAGCCCCACGAGCCTGTCGAAGTCGAGCTCCTTCGGATCGAACTTCTCGATCAGGTCCTTGTAGCCGAACTCGGAGGGGTGCCCGTAATGCTTCACGTGATGGTTGTACTGGTGGTGGCCCTCGACGTACATGTGGCGGGCATACCAGTCGCCCTGCATGGGGACGCACTGCGGTCCGATGATCGCCCAGATGCCGAACTTGGCATCGCGAAACCACTCGGGGCAGGCATAGCTGTCGAGGGATTCCCACGTTCCTTCGAAGGGACCGTCGGCCGCGGGATAGGCGGACCAATCCTCCTGCGCTTCCGAGCGGGCCGGTCCCGCTGCGAACAGCAGCATCACGATCGCCGGGAGAACCGCCTGCTTCAATCCAGATGAGGACATCGTTTTCCTTTCCATTTCCAGACCGTGAAGGGAATGCTCTAGAACTCGGATTCTTCGTACGAAATCGGCTTTCTTTTCCAGGCGGAAAGAAGATGGTGGATCTTCAACGAGCGGATCATCGCCTCCCCTCCTTCGACCCGAAGGGAGAGAGATCTCTCGCCGTGGTCGAGGACGATCCCCATGGGCATGTAGATCCTACCGTTGTTTCCGAAGATCTCGATCGACAGGCGGTCGACCAGCACCTCCAGGAAGATCGTTCCGTTGTTTGACTTCAGGGGAGCCGAGTGGTCGCGGCATATCAGCTTCTCCTCCGCGGCGTCGTAGCGGACGGTCTGACCGCGCAGTCCGAAGACGATCCGCGAGGCATCTTTCACGTCGATCTCCGCGACGATGTGCAGAAGCTCGCCCGACACGGTCGCCAGGGGATCCTTCCCCTCTGCCAGCGGCATGTCGTGCAGCCAGTGCGTGGCGGCATGCAGCCCCTCGATCTCCCTCACCGGCTCCGCGAAGAGGCGGAGCCCTTCCTCCGTGGTCCGCAGGGTCAGCTCGACGGGGAAGTTCATCTGCTGGTTGAAGGGCATCTCGGGATGCCCGATCCGCCCCCAGGCGATCTGGATGCGCCTGCCGTCCTCCTCGGGCACGTCGCTGAAGGTCTGGGAGGCGTAGAAGCAGTTTCCCCAGTTGAAGCGAAACTTCCCCTCGTGATCGGGCACGAAGCGCCTACCGTCGAATGAGCCGATCGCGTACGCCCCGTCGGCCGCGTAGACGACCCAGCGGGTGCGCGACTCATCGCCGTCGACGGGAAGCTCGAAGATCTCGGGGCACTCGTAATACCCCTCGATGCGGCTCTCCCGCTTCCACTCCTTGAGATCGGAAGAGGTGTAGAAGGCGATCCCTCTTTTCCCCTCCATCTCGTCGTAGACGGCCATCACCCAGTGCCCGCCTTCCTCGTACCGGATGATCTTCGGATCGCGGCCCGAATGCTTGACAACGGGATTCCCCTCGTAGTCGACGAACGTCCGGCCGCGGTCGTTGGAGAAGGCGATGGCCTCGCCCCTGCCGGTGCTGGTGTAGGAGGCCACGATGACGTCCTCGCTCCCCGTCTTGAACCCGCCCGTGTTGTTCCAATCGACGACGGCTCCGCCGGAGAAGACCCAGTCGCCGTAGCGGAACGGGTAGATCGCGATCGGCAGCTCGGTCCAGCGGACCAGGTCGCGGCTCACGGCGTGGCCCCAGTGCATGTTGCCCCACTTCCAGCCGTAGGGATTGTGCTGGAAGTAGAGATGCCACTCCCCCTTGTAAAGGACCAGGCCGTTGGGATCGTTGTTCCAGCCGCGGCGCGGGGTGAAGTGGAACTGGGGCCGGTACTTCTCCTTGTAGAGCATCGATGCGCCGGGCACCTCGTCGGCCTGACGGATCGCGGCCAGGCCTCTGGAATCGGTGGCCAGCCGGCTCACGTCGATGCAGGCCTGGCTGCCCTTGTGAGCCGCCATGTCGAGAAAGACCCAGAAGTCCGGTTCGCCATCGGCGAGCTCGATGGAGAATTCATCCACCACGGCCCCCTTCACCGTGACCTTCACCCGTACCTGCGCCGCTCCGTTCTTCACGGGAAGGTGGAGATATCTCTTCTCAACGACGAGATCCCGGTGAGCCGGACCCACGTGGCGCCTCGTATCGCTCTGCACGATGTGATCGATATTGATGTGGCCCCAGCCCCCCTGGCGGGTGTCGACGATCTCGATCACCGCCGTCCGGCCGCTCCACTCGCCCACATCCCAGGAGTGCCGGTCGAGCCGCTCGCTGCCGCCGGGTCGGTCGTTCGGTCCCGTTGCCGTGCGCACCACGCGGCCGTCGACCAGCAGGTTGATGCACGCCTCTCCGGGATGCTTGCCGCCGCCGATCAGGAAGCAGATGTAACGCCGCTCGATCTTCAGCGGCGGACTGGTCATCCTGCCCTCGGTGTCGTCGCCGCCGAGAAAGGTGTTCACCAGGCCTTTCCCCTTGAAGCCCGTGACCTTCATCTGCCGCGGCAGGGTGCCGCGTGCCGGCCCGCTGCCGAAGGCCTCGCCCTCGACCTTCCAGTCGCCGTGATCGGCTCCCTCGAAGTCAGCGATCAGGAGATCGGGGCGCTCGTCTCCGGCACCTGCCGCGAGAGACGCGAGAAGGCAAAGCAGTGCAGCCAAGATCTTCATGGACGAATCTCCTTCTCTTCCGTCGAGAAACGGCGCTTCGGCAAGCGGCCGCTACTTGTTCTTTTCCCTTGTTTCGAGCTTCCGCCTGATCCTGTCGAGGAGCTTCTTTCTCCTCTCGTAGGACTGGTGCTCGGTCGGCGTGCGCTCCACGAGCTCCCGGGCGACGGGTTCGGCTTCCTCGAGCCGGCCCATCCTCTCGTAGGTCGAGGCGAGGTAATGCAGGGCGGATACGATCTCGCTGTGATCGTCGCCCAGGATCCGCCGTTTCTTCTCGAGCGACTCCAGGACCAGAGGAAGCGCCTTCTCAGGCCTTTTCTGCCACAGGTAGGCATTGGCCAGGTCCTGCAGGTTGGATAGAATCGCCGGGTGATCTTCCGGAAGAATCGTGCGTCTCTTCTCCAGGATCTCGACGAAAAGGGACTCCGCCTCGTCGAACTTCTTCTGCTCGTAGAGGAGGCACGCGTGGTTGTTCATGAAGGAGAGCAGCTTCGGGTGGTTGTCGTTCAGGATCAGCCGGCCTTGCTCGATCGCCGACCGGTGAAGCTCCGAAGCCTCCTCGAAACGGCCGAGGTCCGTGTAGACGCCTGCCAGGTTGACCATGCAGATGAGAGTGCCGAGCTGCCCCCCCATGCCGGTCTTCCGCCTGATGTCGAGGGCCTCACGGAAAGTTGCCTCGGCTTCATCCAGGCGTTTCATCCCCCGGTAGAGACAGCCCAGGTTCCCCATGGTGGTGAGGGTGTCGGGATGATCGTCGCCCTGGACACGACGCCTTCTATCGAGAGCCTCCATCAGGAGCGGCTCCGATTTATCGTAACGGCCCTGGTGCTCGTAGAGCACGGCCAGGTTGTTCAGGGAACGCAAGAAGGCGGGGTTATCCCTCTGCATCGAGGACCGGCAGAGATCGAGAACCTCGATGTACAATCGTTCCGCCTCGTCCATTCGTGCCTGTTCGTGGTAGTTGTGGGCAATGTTGGTGAGGACGCCGATCTTCAACGGCAGGAAATTGTAGTCACTCTTCGTCTCCTCGCAGGCCTGTTCCAGGGATTCCATGCACTCGAGAAACAGAATCTCGGCTTTCTGGAAGAGGCCGGCATCCCTGTACCGGGAAGCCAGGCTGTTCTTGCAGCTGATCGTGAGGAGATCATCATCTCCCAGCAAGTGACGGCAGCCGTCGAGCGCCTCCCTGCAGTACGGATCAGCCTCCTCCAATCGACCCCGCTCGATCAGAGCCACGGAGAGTGCATGAATGATGTCGTAAAGTCGCTTGTCTTCCGGATCGAAGTGCTGCCGGCCGAGCTCGAGCGCTCTTCTCAGCTGCTTTTCCGCGGCCTCGTAACAGCCGCAGTTGGTGTAGATGCTGCCCATGCTGAACCTGAGCGATGCCTCGACCACAGGCCGGTCCCGGAACCGCCCCTCGATCCTCTCCGAGGCGTTGTCCAGGATCTGCCGGAGATCGACCTCCTGGCCCGAGCAGTAAGGATCGGCCGAACTGAGCATTTCCAGGAGGAAATCGTTGAGGTCGCCAGTCGTGCCGGCTTCCGTCTCCAGCTCCTCCAGGGCGTCGAGCGCTGCCTGGCGCTGCTCCCTGGCATCCCTTCCGGCCTTCACGACCCTGTCGCGCTCCTCCCTGAGCCGGGGAATGGACCACAAGGTCTCGTAGAGGAGGAAAGCCAGCAGGAAGAGGAATGCGGCGGACAGGGCGGCGCTGAGTACCGGATTCCGTTTCACCGTCTTCCAGAGCCTCATCGCGGGACCCGCCGGCCGTGCCAGGATCACCTCGTTGTTGAGAAATCGGCGCAGGTCCGAGGAAAAGGTGTTCACCGTCTGGTAGCGGTGCTCGCGTTCCTTCTCCAGAGCCTTGAGCACGATCGTCTCGATGTCGCCCCGCAGGGCGCGATTGACCGTCGACGGTCTCTTGGGCGGTTCTTCGCGGATCAGGCGCGTGGCCTCGAAGATCGCTGCCTGCCTGACATCGTAGGGCAGCTGCTCGCAAAGGAGCTCGTAGAGGACCACGCCGAGCGCGTAGACATCGCTCCGCGTGTCGAGATCGTGGGGATCGGCCGCGCACTGCTCGGGCGACATGTACTGCACCGTCCCCATGAGAAGGCTCACGTCGGTCTGGGCCCGGGTGATCGTGACGTCCGAATCGGTGGCGCGAGCCACGCCGAAATCGATGATCTTGACCTGGCCCTGACCGTCCACGAGGATGTTGCCCGGCTTGAGATCGCGGTGGATGACCCCTTTCTGGTGCCCGTGGTAGACCGCCTCGCAGGCCTGCATGAACAGGTCGATCCTCTGGCGCGTCGTCATCTCCCTCGACAAGGCGTAGTCGGTGAGGGGCATGGCATCGGGAATGTACTCCATCACGAAGTAGGGGACTTCGAAGAGCCCTTCCGCCTGATGGGTTCCCGCCTCGATCACGTGGGCGATCCCGGGATGCCTGAGGCGTGCCAGGATCTGCGCCTCATACTCGAACCGGCGCAGGGACGACTGGTTGGCGATGCCCTCCTTCATCACCTTGATCGCCACGGTCCTGCGGGGCTGCTCCTGGATCGCCTCGTACACGATCCCCATCCCTCCCGACGAGATGATGCGCACGATCCTGTACTTGCCGATGCGGGTGCCGACGAGCTTCTGGCCCGAGGCCTCCCACCCGGTGGAAGGGATCGCGGCGCTTTCGAGGAAATCGTCCGTCTCCTGATCGGACCGGATCAGTTCGTCCACATCGGCCCGGAGAAGCTCGTCGCCGCCGCAGACCTTGTGGAGAAAGGCGGCCTGCTCATCGGGATCGAGCGAAACCGCCTGCTCGAAGATCTCCTTGACGCGCGACCATCGATCGAAATCGGAACCGTTATCCGTCATTCCCGCACCTCATCGGACCTCGGTTGCGACCGCCTCGCCGGCATCCAGTTCGTGAATGAAGACCCCGCCTTCAGACTCGATCCCCTCGGCAAGCTCCACGATCCGCCTGTGGTGTGTGAAGAGCAGCACCTGCGTCTGTCGAGCCAGCTCGGCCAGCATCTCGAGGCCGGCCCTGGCGCGGTCATCGTCGAAGCCGATCAGGATGTCGTCCACCACCAGGGGGTAAGGCTCTCCCTTCCGGAGATGCTGCTCCAGGGTGGCCAGGCGCAGTGAAAGGTAAAGCTGATCGCGCGTGCCGTCGCTCATGCCGGCCACGGAAACCAGATCGTTGTCGGGGCGGACGCCATAGAGCGCCGGCTTGCCCGTTTCATCGAGATCGTCCCGCAATCGCGCAAAAGACCCCAGGGTCATGCGGTGAAACAGCTCTCCCGCGCGGCGAAGAACGGGGGCCTGGTTCTCCCGGCGGTACAGCTCGACCTTCTGCTCGAGCAGGCGCAGGGCGATCTGCAGCCTGAGGTACTGCTCCGTCCCCTTGACAACGGCTGACAGCTGCCGTTCCGCTTCCTCGGCCGCCTCGGCGGCAGCGGCGCTGCCGTCGCCGGCCTTGAGCTTGCCGTTCAGGTCTGTCTGTTGATCGCGCAGCTGGTCGCGTCTTGTATGCAGGTCGGTAAGCTCGCCGCCCAGGCGTTCCAGCTCCACGTCGGACAGATCGCTGTCCCTTTCGCCCGCTTCGCGTTCCAGCTCTTCGACACCGAGGCCGTCGCCCTGCCGGGCAAGCTCCTCCTCCACCCTCTCCAGCTGCTGCTGCAGGGTGCGCCGGGTGCGGGAGAGCTCGCCGGCCTGTTCGAGTTCGTCGTCCGCTGCCACGCGGGCCGTCTGTCGAAGCTCGGCCAGCCTTTCATCCGCACTCCGGATCGTCAGCCTGGTGTCCTCGGCATCTTCCTCGAACTCCCTGATTTGCGCTTCGAGCTTATCGAGGCTGGCGCGGGCCTCTCGGGCGCGGCCCAGCTCCCGGTGGATCCGCCCCGCCACGGCAAGAGCCTCCCCGTCCGCACAGTCGAATCCGATCCGGGCGGCAAAGGCCGCCACGTTCTCCTCGAACAGGCGGATCACCTCGTCGATGCCGAAGATCCGGCGACGAAGATCTTCCGATGCATCGAGCTTTCCGAACAGCTCGGCGAGCTGCTCCATCGTTCCCGCCGCTCGCTCCGGCTGGACCTCGGAATCCACACCGAAGCCGGACACGGCGCGGATCCAAGCCTTCTTCCACCGCTCCCATTCGTCCGCCGCGTCCTCCGAGTTCTGCCGCGCCCTCTCGAGGCGCACATCGAGACTCTCGATGGCGTCCTCCAGCTGCTCCTTCCTGGCGGCTGCATTCCGCTCCGTCTCGATCTGCTGCTCGCAGAGGCTGAGCATCTCCTCGAGTGTGCTTGGATCTGTCTCGATGGAAAGATCGAAACCCGCCAGCATACCGGCGAGCGCCTCCATGTGGTCGCGGCGTTCGGCCTCGAGCCGGTCCGCCTCGACAGCGACCTCCCGGGCCGATGCGGTGCGAGAGAGCAGCTCCTCCACGCGGACCATCCACTGCTTCATCTCCCGGGGGGAGCCGGGCATGACGCGGATCGGCATCCAGACATCGGCCCACTCGTCCTCGCAGCGGTCGCGCTTCTCCCTGTCGGCCCCGTTCTCCTCGGAGAGAGACGCGGCACGCCTGTCCAGATCCTCGATCCTGTTCTCCAGGAGAATCCTCTTCTGGACCTGGTCCGCCGACAGGCGGAGACGGTCGGAGACGTGGTCCGTCTCGGTCATGCTGCGCTCGAAGACCCCCGGCAGGTCCCCGCCACGGGCATACTCCACGACCTCCCGGTCGACGGCCTCGCCGTCGATGTACTTCCGTCGCACCAGGCGCCACCCCGCATCGCGCACGTCCCGAGCCTGCTTCAGTTCCGCCACGGAAGGGACATCGCCCGACGAGAGCAGGAGCCGCAACTCCTGCTCCGCCTGGGTGCGCTCCTGGTCGATCTCCCCTGCCCGGCGTTGCAAATCGCGCAGGCGTTCGTCGATTTCATCGAAGCGGCGCTCGAACAGGTCCAGAGTCTCCGAAACGGGAAGGGCCGGCGTCGACAGCTCGTCGACCGTACCGGAGAATCGCCCGAGGCGCTCGAGCTCCCGCTCGCAGGCAGCCTGCCCGCTCTTTGCCCCTTTCCTGGCGACGGCGCAGCGTTCGTCCAGATCGCCGGCCCGGCGTGTCGCGGCCACACGGGCGCCGAGGTCGCTCCAATCGATCCCCGACCCGGCCAGGGCGTTTCGATCGCGCTGCAGCGTCCGGTTCTGGTCCTCGAGCTCCTTCTGCGCTTCCGCAGCCTGGTCCCTCTTCTGGACCAGCAGGTCGTGCTGCCGGATCAGGCTCTCGATCCAGCGACCGTTGCTCAGGAGGGGCCGGAGCACGTCAACGGCATCGAGGTCGAGGTCGGGTCGTATCCCCTTCAGCAGGAGGGCGGCTTCCCGCCTGAGCTGCCGACGCTTGCCGTCGTGCACGGGCCGGTCCTCGATGGCCTTCTCGACCGCTCCCAGGTCCTTGTAAAGGGACGATATGGTCTCCTCGTTGACGAGCAGCTCAGGCTGCAGCCTCAGGTCGGCCACATCCTTCTTCCGACGTTCCAGCCTTGCCGCGACCTTCCGGAGCAGATCCTCGGCGCCCCGGCGGATCTTCTTCGCGGTCCGGCACGCCTCCTCGAACTCCTCGGGGAGAAGGAGAACCTCGCCCAGTTCTTTCAAGCGGCTTTGCAGCTCGCGCCTCTCGGCCAGCGTCCCCTGAACGCGCTTGAGGCGCTCCACACGGCTTTTCTCCCGTGTCAGCTCGACGATCTTCTCCTCGACCTGCTCGATCCCCTCCCGCGTTGCGGCGAGCTCCGCCTTCAACCGCTTCCACTCGGCAACGGGCAGGCTGGTTTCCCTGATCTGTCTGCGCGCCTGGTGGTAGAGCGCTGCAGCCTGATTGACGATCCTGGTGGAGGCCCTCGGCTTGAACAGCCGGCCCGCCTCTTCCTCCAGATCGTCCAGGATGCCGCGAAGCCGGACCGCTCCGGCCGCCGCGCTGAAGAGCGCCTGGCCCAGGTCGCCCGACTGATCGAGGATCTCCCGTCCGCCGCGAACCAGCCCGTCGTAATCGATGCCGTGGAGCCGGAGGAAGAGATCCTCGTCCATCCCCGGCAGAAAGCGGGCCAGCAGCGAATCGGGCTGCGGCTCCTCCGTTTCCGGATCGAGGAGCGTGTCCTTGCTGCCCTTGCGCCTGACGAACTCCACCGCCTCGCCGTCCGACAGGGAGAGCCTGCCGCCGATGCGCAGCTTGGGATTGGCATGAATGAAATTATCACCAGTCCGTACGGCGATGCCGAACAGCCAGGAGACCAGGGCTCTCAGGCAGCTGCTCTTTCCGGCCTCGTTGTCGCCGTAGATCAGGTGCAGGCCCTCGCTGCCCGGGGAAAGGTCGAGCTTGCGGCCGGTGAACGGTCCGAAGGCGATCAGGTCGAGCCGGTCGATCCTCATGGCCGCCCCCCCGCGGCCAGGAGCCGTCCCACCAGCATCTTCTTGGCTTCCCGGACAAGACTGGCGATCTTCTCCGGATCGTCCAGATCGAGACCTCTCTCCGATCCGACCGCTTCGGCAGGCAGCTTCTGCTTCAGGTCCACGATGATCCCGTCCAGCCCGTCGATGCTGCCCATCTCCTCGGGCAGGGAGGCGATCTGCTCGAGCAGCGCACCGAGGGGGCCGTCGCTGGAAAGAACGGCATCGAGATCGAGCTTGCCCGTCGCAACGGATTCGACCTTCTCGATCCAGACATCCTCGCCGGCCGTCTCGGCGGCCAGGGCAATGACCTGGCTCTCCATCCTGTCCGGATAGGCGGCGATCTCGTCCGCCAGAGGGGATGCCCCCTCGAAACGAACACGCATCGCCACCGGACGCCCGTCCGCCGCGTCCAGCTCGGAGGTCATGGCCTGCCGGATCCTGTCCAGCAGACCGGCGCGGTCCTCCACTTCCTCGAGATCGATGAGGCAGAAGATCCACCGCAGCACGTCGAGCTCACGGTGGACGGCCGAGCTGACCGATCCGTCCTCCACCGTGACAAGGGTGCAGCCCTTGGTACCGGTCTCGCGGATGTGGCGTCCCTGCACGCATCCGGGGAAGACGATCCAGGGATCCTCGGCAACGATCTCCCTCTTGTGAACGTGCCCCAGCGCCCAGTACTGGTAGTTCCTGGAGCGGAGGTCGTCGATCGTGCACGGTGCGTAGTCCGCGTGGCCTGCGCGCCCGTCCAGGCTGGTGTGCAGGAGGCCGATGTTGAAGAGGCCCGGCTCGGCGTCGGGGTATCGGGCCGCGAGGTTCTCCGATACGTGCTGGGTGGCAAAGCCCTGACCGTGCACTGCCGCGGGACACCGTTCCAGGCGGATCGTCTCGGGGCTGCGAGAGGCGAGAAAGGTCATGTTGGCCGGCGGATCGAGCGCGCTCGTCATCCTGTTGGCCGCGTCATGGTTGCCCGCCGCGGCGATGACGGGGATTCCGCAGTCGTTCAGCCGTCCGATCTGCCTGCTGACGAAGATGCCGGTGCTGAAATCCTTCCAGTCGCCGTCATAGAGGTCGCCTGCCAGCAGCACGAAGGCCACTTTCTCCTCGACGGCCAGATCCACCAGGTTCTCGAAGGCACGGCGGCAGGCGCCCCGGATCGCGTCGACGGGAGCTGTCTCGTAGCGGGACAGACCGCGAAGCGGGCTGTCCAGGTGGATATCCGCCGCATGAATGAATCGGAACATCCAGGCCTCCCCGAAAATTGATGTACGGGTTCGCCACCGATTCTAGCCTTTGGCAACGGCTATTGCCACGAATTGAGAGCGGCTCTTTCAAAAGGATCGGCACCCCCGTGCGCGGCAGACCGGGCAGGTGCGCCGGCGCGATGAGAGGAATCTTGACAGCTCGAAGGACAATCCCTACTGATGGGATCGTGACGGAACCTGCCTCCAGAAAAAGGAAAACTCTCGTGAACGACAGATCGCACTTCTCATCCAGTGTAAACCGCCGGGATTTCCTCAAAACAGCGGCGCTGGCAGCGACGGGCGCGCTGGCCATGCCCCATCGTCTCGCGACCGGTGCCTCGCGCGCCGCCCCTCCCAACATCGTGGTCATCATGGCGGACGACCTGGGCTACGGCGATGTCAAGGCGTTCAATCCGACTTCGCGAATCCCCACGACGAACCTCGATCGCCTGGCAGGTGAAGGAATGATCTTTTGCGACGCCCATTCCGGATCCGCCGTCTGCACACCCACGCGGTACGGCCTGATGACCGGACGGTACTGCTGGCGCACCCGTCTCAAGAGCGGCGTCCTGAACGGCTACTCCAGGCATCTGATCGATCCCGAGCGCCTCACCGTGGCTGCGCTTCTGAAGGCGCAGGGATACCGCACCGCCTGCATCGGCAAGTGGCACCTCGGCATGGACTTCCCGGAAGGCGACAGTAAAAAGAAGATCGACTACGGCGGCAGAATCGCCAATGGCCCGAACGCATACGGATTTGACTACTTCTACGGAATCAGCGCATCCCTCGACTTCCCTCCCTATGTTTACATGGAGAACGATCGGTTCACCGAGCCGGCAACGGAGCATTTCGAGGGCAGCGCCTTTCCCGCCTTCCTTCGAGCCGGCGAGATCGGGGCATCGTTCAAGCACATCGAGGCTCTGGACACTCTCACAGCCAAGGCGACGCAATACATCGAGGAGCGTGGAAGGGACGAGAAGAAGAAGCCGTTCTTTCTCTATTTCCCCCTCACGTCACCGCACAAACCGGTGATGCCGGCGCCCCGATTCCGGGGCAGGTCGAAGAGGGGTGATTACGGCGACTTCGTCATGCATACCGACTGGGTGATCGGCGCCGTCGACAGGGCGCTGGCCCGGGCGGGCCTCTCGGAGGAGACGCTTTTCATCGTGACGTCGGACAACGGTTCGTACATGTACCGTCTCGATGCGCCCGACTCTCCCATCAAGGCCACCCACGGCCGCGATCATCCCGATGATCTTCGTGATCATCTCGACGATCCGAAAGTGCATGGATTCCTGTCGAGAAACCACAGGGCCAACGGACCGTGGCGGGGCACGAAAGCCGACATCTGGGAGGGCGGGCACCGCGTTCCCTACATCGCCCGCTGGCCGGGGCGGATCGAGGCCGGCAGCCGCTGCGACGAAACGATCTGCCACGTGGACCTGATGGCCACCTGCGCCAACCTCGCCGGGGCCGGTATCCCGGACGGCGCGGCCGAGGACAGTTTCAGCATCGTGCCGCTGCTGGAGGGCCGGAACGATTCCTGGAAGCGCCCCCCGGTAATCAACCACTCGGCCAACGGGACCTTCGCCCTGCGCGACGGCAGGTGGAAGCTGATTGCAGGCAGCGGATCGGGCGGCCGCGGCAGGCCGAAGAGCAAGCCGTGGACCACACCCTATCAGCTCTATGACCTGGAAACGGATCCGGGGGAGACGACAAACGTCGCGGAGCGCTTTCCGGAAGAGCTGGCGCGGCTGACCGCGAAGCTGGAGAAGATCAGGTCGGGAAAGTAACCGCCTGGCGATGGCGATGCGCCCATCAAAGGCTATTACCCTTTGTATGGAAACAGCCGCCCGCATCGCTCGGCGGACGATGATATCGCTGAATTTCCCGATTCCCTGCTATCAGGAGGTAGTCTCATGGAATTTATTGCTGACCTCTGGCTTCCCATCGTGCTGTCGTCGGTTTTCGTCTTCATCGCCAGTTCCATCCTCCACATGGTGGTTCAGATCCACAAGGGCGACTGGAAGAAGCTTCCCGGGGAGGAAGCAGCGATGAACGAGCTGGGCAGCCAGTCGCTCCAGCCCGGGCAGTACATGTTCCCCTGCCCCGGATCGATGAAGGAGATGTGCTCTCCCGAGATGATCGAGAAGTACAAGAAGGGTCCGGTGGGATACCTGACCATTCTTCCGAACGGCACGCCCAGCATGAACAAGGCTCTTGTGTTCTGGTTTCTCTATACCCTGCTGGTGAGCTTCTTCGTCGCCTACGTGGGCAGCATCGTCCTGACCCCTGCCACCGAGTTCAGGACGGTCTTCCGCGTGATCGGGACGGTGGCCGTACTCGTCTACGGCGTTGCCTACCTTCCCGACGCGATCTGGAAGGGGCAGCGGTTGAGCACCACACTGAAGTTCGTCTTCGACGGCGTGGTCTACGGGCTGGTCACGGGCGTCACCTTCGGCTGGCTCTGGCCCGACGCGTCGTGACGGAGCCTTCACGGGCTGACCGGATCGGAGATCGGTCAGCCCTGAAAGCCCGCTTTTCGGGATCGAAGCGCCCCATCAACCGTCCTTCGCCTTTCGCTCGATGGCGACCTTGACGTCGAGGTGATCCTCGTCGAAGCAAAGCGTCGCCCGGATCTCCTCGAGGCTGTCGAAGAAACGGACAAAGGACGAATCCTCCCTGCTGCCGCGGTTCTGCATCGACTCCTGCCTGTTGCCGTGAAGGGTGCAGCAGACTCGGTCGCGCTCCGGATCGTAGCGATACCGGCCGCCGTCGGGACAGTAGTATGTCACGCCGTACTTGGCCTGAGAGAGGCCGGGAACTTCATCCATCGTCACGTTGTAGAGCTTGATCAGGTTGTAGATCGACATGATGTTCCCGTGGCAGGCAAGCCGCGATTTTTCCTCCCAGTAGAGCCGCAGGTTCTCCTCGAGGCGTTCGAGGGCTTTGGCGTTGAATCGGACGAGCATCTGCACCTCTTCCCCGTCCCCGCCGCTCCCGCCGCTGCCGGATGCATCGATCACATCCTTGAGGGTCTGCAGATTCGTGGCAGCCACGAGCCTGTCCCCCACGAGGGCGATGTGAAACCGGACCTTGACGGAGTAGACCCGGTAGCTCACCGAGTAGATGTCATGGTCCTTGTAGTCGGGCAGCTGATAGGAGTCGAAGGCGGTTTCCAGGCCCATCATCGTGTCCTTCTCGAGAAGGATGTTCGAGGAGAGCTGCTCGAGGAAGCGCTCCGCCTTGTCGCGATCGACCACATCGAGCGTCGTGTAAGTGGGCAGCGTCGCGGCCAGAAAGAAGATCCCCGCAGCGCACTGCTGCGGCACCGGGATGCGCCCCATCATGTCGAGGGGCTTCAGGAAGGTGGGGTCGATTTCCAGGATCGTGTTTCCGTCACAGAGGTTCAGCGTTGCCGCGTCTCCGATCCAGTTCAGATCCGCCAGCGTCGGATCGGCGGTCAGCACTTTTGCCACGGCGGGGATCTCCCTGAGAAATCGCGCGATCCCCTCCTTCCCGGGAACGAGGCCCACGGACGCCACTGTGGTCTTCGAGAAGTCCGATGTGTCGATCCGCTGCGGGTCGTCATCGAGCCACTCCCTGAGAGTCTGGTAGAAATCGCCGTTCCTGAAGGGAAGGACGCAGAACTCGAGCAGGGTACGCGATTCAGCGGCATGGATCCGCACGGCAACGGGATTGAACATCTTCTGCCAGAACTCGCCGTAGCGCCGCTTGTACCGGTCGTACTCCTCCTTCTCCTTCTTCGAGACCTCGAGAACCTCGAGCTCCATGTTGGACGTGAGGTACTTGATCCTGTTGTGAAGCGAGCATGTCGCCGTGTCGTGATGGGCGTCGAGGGAGTAGGCTCCGCCGTGGGGGCAGATCAGCTTGTAGGGATCGACGAACCGCTCCTTGATCAGGTCGGTCATGGTGGCCGGCGAGCGGCCGTACTCCAGCCGGTACATCAACGACGCGTTGTTGAGCATCACCAGGTTGTTGAAGCAGAGCATGCGGCGCTTCTCGGAGATCTTCATGGCCGCCGTGCTCTGTTCCTTGATGAACTCTTCCGATGCATAGAAGTAGCCGCTCTGCCGCTCCCTTGACGGCGGGAGAAGGCTGGAGATGTACCGGTAATCGTCGGCGTCGCTCAGCCTGGCGACCGTCCCGTTGATCGTGTCCACCATCTTCCGGATCGCCACGTGCGAGTTGGAGAAGACGGCGTAATTCTTGTACTGCACGACGAAGGAGGAGACCATCCGGTCGTCGGTGTAGCGGGCGGCCAGTCTGTGCCCCTGGTAGTTGAAGCGGCGCTCCACCAGGTCCGGCCGCTTCTTCTTCACCTCGGCCAGCCAGCGGCTCGCCTCCTTCTCGAAGGCCTCGGGCTTCTTCAACCGTAACAGGATCGTCACATCGGTCCCTTCGACGAAGAAGACATTCGATCCCGTGATGGCAATCTCGTCGATCGCGCCCTCGGAAAAGAGACGGGAGATCGACTTCCTCTGCAGGCAGAGCTGATCCTCGAGCTTCTCGTGGAGACGATTGTGCTTGGCATGGCGGGTGAAAAGCCTCACCAGGCTGTCACCGTAGTCGGTGGTCAGGTCGATCAGGGAGTCCACCGCCTCCATGGAGTTGAACTGGAGAAGATACTGGTTTCCTGGAATCAGGGCGGCCACGTCGAGCAGATCGGGCTCGATCCCCTCCTCCTTCTTCTCCTCGAGCAGCGCCTCGTAGTCGTGCGACCGGAGGCGGGGCGGAGACAGCCGGTGGATCTGAATGTCGTAGTCCAGGTCCTGCGACCCGGTCCGGTACGATTGGCTCTGCAGCGCCTCCTGGATAGCCAGCGTCCCCGTGAAGGCGCCGTAGAGCCCCTTCTCCAGGTCCAGCGCCCCCCGGGATCTTCTGATCTTCGGCGGCTCGATCCCGTACCTGTCGCGGGACTGGAGGAGGCAGTACTGGAGAAAGGTCTCGCCGGGATAGTAGTTCAATAGATTGAGGAAATGGTCGTTCTGATGCCTGGCCCATTCCTTGTAGATGTTCTCGTGCCCCGTCTCCTCCTCGGGAATCGGGATCTCGATCACGCTCTGATGAACCTCGACACGCGGCGAACCGTCGAGATTCTCCGTGACCATCTCGTAGGAAAGCTGAAGCTTGGCAACCCCTTTCCCCTTCAGGCGGCCATAGAAGGCCGCGTGCTTCTGAAGGAACTCCGTCTCCTTGGGATAGGTGAGGTAGGCCTTCTCGTCCAGCGGCTTGAGGCGGATGTAGTTGCTCTCCTCGAACTCCTCGGCCAGGAAAGGCTGCTTGAGCCTGAGAGAGAAAACCATCTTCTCTCCCTCCTCGTCGCGAAAGACCTCGATTGTCTGCTTGAACGGCAGGGCCTCCGTCTGAGCGATCGCGCTGGGAGCGAGAACGAACAGGAACGAAAAGAGGATCAAAGTTCTCATCTGTGACTCCTTCGTATCTATCTGCAAGTAATTCAGCTGGATGAACAATCACAGATGAAATGCGAAAACCGCACCAATTGACCCTAATACTCTAACTAATTAAGAAACAATCACTTAGACACAACCAGACAAGAATACCGACCTGTTGAGCGAGAAAACAGAAGCATGTCGTGCACCCGTAGACACACGATATGCGTAAATAAACACTTCCCTTAACGTTCTCGGAAGAGCCGGGCCCGCTGGAAAGAGCCGGCGGCCTGCAGCGATCCGATCAGGGCACGACTACGAAGTCGTGATTATCCTCGCTCCAGATCGGCCCCGGGTAGTTCTGACAGGCGCGGAGGTGGTATCGATAGCTGCCCAGGGGGACATTGGGAATGTACTGCGGCACATTCCGGTAGCTCCTGGTCTCGCCCGACTGCAGCGTCAAGTCAACGGGACCGACAAGGGGATCGAAGGAGGTTCCCGTATCGAGCCACGTGACCGCCGTCCAGACATCAAAGCTCAGCGGTCCGGTCGACTCGTTGGAAAAACCCGCATCGAAAAGAAAAGTGGAGTTCCTCGGAACGGTGCTCATGAAGGAAAAGATCGAGAGCTGGAGTTCGGAGGTGTTCAGCCTGGCGGCATAGATCTCTGCGGGGACGTTCACGGCCCCGGCGATGTAGATGCCGCCTTCGTCGTCCAGTGCGATGCCGTGTCCCGCATTCGGCGAATTCGAATCCCTGATCACCGAGTAATCGAGAAGGCTTCCGCTCGGATCGAACCGCGAGACGAAGATCACTCCCGAGGAAGCGATGCCGCTCGGCGGGAAATCAGGAGAGTAGGTGAAACCGACGACATGCGCTCGGCCCTGGCCGTCCACCGCGATCCCGCGGCACTCCTCGATCTCGATCCCGCCCAGGTAGGTGCTGTAGGCGAGGTCGCTGCTGTCCATGTCCATCTTCGTCACGAAGACGTCGTCGCAGTTGTAGCTGCCGCCGAAGGGAATGATGCAGCCGTTGATCTCGCCGACGAAGTCCTCCTGGAAGGCGCCGGGAGTGGTGGGAAAGTAGACCGACCGCGTCGAACCGGCAATGTAGACGATGCCGTCCGGACCGAGAGCCATGCCGCCCAGGCGATCGAACTCCTCGCCGCCGAAATAGGTGCTGAACTGCAGGGTGCCGCCGTCGGCGGAAAGCCGGCAGACGAAAAGGTCGCAAGGAGAGGAGAGGATCGGATTGACGAGGGGGAAGTCGTCGGCCGATGTCTCTCCGGCAAAGACAATGTTCCCCTGGCTGTCCAGGTCGACCTCCATCGCAACGTCGTCCTTGAATCCCCCGAAGTAGGTGCTGTAGAGAATGGCGTCTCCCGCCGCGCTCAGCTTGGTGATGAAGGCATCCGTGTAGATGTAGAGAGGCGCGCTCGGCTGGCCCTGAAAGGCGTCCGGCGTGGTCGGGAAGTCCGTTGAACCCGTGGAGCCCGCGAGGACGATCTCGCCCCCATCGCCCAGGGTGATCGCCCTGCCCTCGTCGGTGTAGTCGCCGCCGAGATAGGTGCTGAAGACGATCGTCCCGTCATCGCCGGACAGCTTCGTCACGAACACGTCCCGGAAGCCGGTCAGCGTATCGTCGATCGCGTTCTTGACGGGGAAGTCGTCAGAATCGGTCCATCCCGTGATGAGGACGTTGTTCGCGCCGTCGAGAACGATATCGCTGGCCCAGTCGTGACCGTTTCCAATGATGAAGACCTCCCAGAGCACGCTGCCGGAAGGATCGATCTTGGCAACAACGATATCGAGATGCACGTGATCGGCGTACGCCTTGCCGATCAGATAGGCGTTGCCGCTGTCATCGGCGACGATGCCGTGAGCGGAAGCCAGGTAGTAGCCGGGAATGACTGTTTCGTACTCGAAGGTGGGATCGCCTGCCCAGCCCAGGGGAACGGGACCGAGGAGGAGCAACGGCAACACCAGCATTGTGATTTGCTTGAAGGAACTCATGACCATACCTCATATTGGTTATTTTTAATATAAATGTAGCAGCTTCTATTCTCTAATAGGGCGGAATCGGAGACTGTCAACCCGGCCAGGGCGAAGCGGTTATCCGAAGACGATCTTGCCGCCCGCGTGGCCGATCGAGAGGGCCAGCTTGATCGTGTAGAGCTTCCCCGTGCTTTTGCCGTGCTTGTGGATCCAGTGGAGGACTCCGGTGGCAAATCCGGGGAATGGCGTGATCACTTCTTCTTCCCGGCGCACTTCCGGCAGAGACCGGTGATGGAGACGCGCCTCGAGTCGATCCGGCTCCACGGCACATCCCCTGCAGGCGGTTTCATCCTGTCGAATGCGGGCCAGTAGAGATCGACGATGCAGCGGCATCGCGAGCAGACGAAATGATGATGACGCTCCAGGTTGAAGTCGTAGCGCGATCTGGAATCGATCTGAAGCTTTGCCAGGAGTCCGTTCTGTTCCAGGATGGCCAGGGTTCGATAGACCGTGTCCAGGGCGATGGTCGGTATCTTCCGCCTGACCGTCCTGTAGACCTCTTCGGTGGAGGGATGCTCCCGCGACTTCATCATGGCGTGAAAGATCTCGAGCCGCTGATGTGTGACCTTCAGGCCCGCCTCGGCGCAGAGCTTCCTGAACTTATCGAGGAGATCCGTTCCTGCTGCATGGTAATCGGCACGACCGCCTTTTTTCGACATCGCAGACCTTCGCAACAATCAAGAAATGTTCTTAATTAGGATTCTACTCGTCCGGGTCGAAAAATGTCAACCGTCATGGGTCGATCGATCCACCGTCACGATTTCCAGATTCGTCAGCGTCGAAGTCGGTTCGGTGCCCGGTCCGATCATGACCTGCAGGGGCAGCATTTTTCCATCCCATTCAAAGGACGAACTGGTCGAAGAAACGATGTAGAATGCGGCAGTGCGGCCCCGTTGAACAGATCAATGACAGCCGGACCGGATCGCCGCAGAAATTGAAACACTCAAGGCATTGAAAAACAGAGAGATACGATCACCCCAACCCTCCCCTCTCGTCCCATGCGGGTGGCCGGCGATCGGAGCCACGATGAATCGTCTCTTCGGAAAAAAAAGCGGCCTCTGGAAACCGAGGACCCTGCTGCTTCTGCTCCTCGGCTTCGCGGCGATTCCGGCAGAGGCGAATGTCCCCCGCGAGGACAACCCCACCGGATGGGGCTACTACCGCCAGAAGCGGTACGACAAGGCGCTGGAACTCCTCCAGAAGGAACAGCGCGTCTACCCGAGAAGCTTCAAGACCATCGATGGCGTGGGCTGGTGCCACTACTTCCTGGGGGATCTGGGCGAGGCGGAGAAGTCGTTCCGGAAAGCCCTCGAATTCGCGCCCGACTACAACTTCTCGCTGATGGGGCTCGAATACGTCCACAAGGCGCGCGTCGTGCCGATCGAGCAGGCCGAGTCGCTGCTCGAAGCCGGCAAGCACGGGCAGGCGCGCCGAGCCTGCGATGCGGTCCTCGAGAGGCAGCCGGATCTCCCCGTTCAATTCAGGAGCCGGGTTTTCCGGTGCCGTGGCCTGGCAGCCTTGCGAGTGACGGATTACAAGGAAGCCCTCAAGGACCTTGAGCAGGCGGTGGAAATCGACCCGGGCGATGCCGCGGCCCTTGCCGGAATCGGATATACCCATTTCGCCTGCGGCAAGTACAAGAACGCGGAAAGCTCCTTCGAACAGGCCCTCGCCCTGGCTCCCGACGACCTGGAAGCCGTTCTGACCCATGCATGGTGCGCCTACTACCGGAACAACGCGACGCTGGCGATCGAGCGTTTCACGAAGGCTCTCGACCGCTTCCCCGCCAGCTGGGGAGCGTGCCTGGGCCTCGGCTGGAGCCGTGAGAAAAAAGGCGACGATGAAGGAGCGCTCGCCCTCTTCCGCCGCGCACTGAACCTCTCGGGCAGTGCGGCCACGACGGAGATCCTGGTCTGGATCCGGGCGAAGAAGGAACGCAGATCCCTCCTGATCGATTATGGGTACGGCCTTTTCGACTGCGGGAACTACACGGCGGCCCTTGATACGTTCGACAGCATGAGCGATCCCGACGAAAGCGGCCGCGCGCGGCTCGGTATCGCCCTGGCGCGGCTCAACCTGGGCGACAACGTCGGCGTCATCGACGCGGTGCAGTCGCTGGCCGACGACGGCCTCGATCCGAAAGCCGAGCTCTATGTCGCCGTAGGGGAACCCGGCAAGGTCCGTCGCGCCGTCTACCACGTATCCGCCTCCTCCCTGCTCGGCTGGTCGCTGCTCCGGATCGGCGATTACGACGATGCGGCCGGCGCGTTCGAAAAGGCGATGTTGCTCCCCGGCCAGTGGACCGACGCCATGACAGGGCTCGGCTATCTGCACGTGGCGCAGAACCGCCACGATGAGGCGGAGCGCAGCTTCAGGGGCGCCCTGGAGATGCTGCCCGGATACCCGCCGGCCCTGTCGGGTCTGCAGACCGTGGAGTCGTGGCGCTACGCCGATTACAACCGCGCCTGGACCTTGATGGAAGCCGGCCGCCTCACCAGCGCGATGCGGATCTTCAACGTGCTGCTCCGCGATCCGAAGAAGCGATTTCCTTCCGAACGGAGCGACCTCATCGACAACGCTCTCGGACGGATCGCCCGCCTCGAGGGAGACGCGGCCACGTCGGCCCGGCTGTTCACCTCGGCGCTGAAGAAGAACCAAAACCTGGCCGAGGCCCTCACCGGACTGGGCTGGGCGCAGCTCGAAATGGGAGATCACACCCAGGCGATCCAGACCCTCGAATCCGCCGCTGCCCGGCTGCCCCTCGATCCCGAACCGCGCAGCCTCCTGGCGCGTGCGCTGGCCGGGAAGGGGCGGCGCGACAAGGCCTTGAACCTGCTGTCCTCCTGGATCAAGCAGTTTCCCTGCGACGCCGGCCTGGCCGAGCAGTATGGCCGGATGCTCATCGAGGCATCTCGCTACATCGAGGCCTGCATCGCCTTCCAGACCGTTATCGCCCTCGAGCCCGAGCGGATCGCCCGGAAAGAGGTGGACATCCTCGTGGCAAAGCAGATTGAATTCGCTCCCCTTCTGGGTTCCGCGGGCTGGGCTCTCTATTCGAAAGGGCGATACAGCGAAGCCCGGGCGCGGTTCAAGGCGGCCTTTGCAAAGGAGCCGGGCGATGCGACCCATCTGAAAGGGCTCGCCCTCACGGCCTGCGCCCTCGGAAATCTCGACGAAGCGGAAAATCATGCCGCCGCCTATCATGCAGCCCTCGGCGATTCGCCGGCGGCCGGAGCGGACCGCAGGATCATGGCGATGACTCTTGCCTGGGCCCATTACGAGGCAGGTGATTTTCGCCAGGCCCTCGCTTCCTTCCGGGAGATCGACAAGGGGGACGACGAGAAGCAGGCGGACGTGTTATGCGCGCTGGGCTGGACCTGGCTCATGCTCGGCAAGACACGGACGGCCCACGACTTCTTCCTGAAGGCGGTGGAGATCGAGCCGCGCCTCGAATCGGCCCTGCAGGGTCTGGAAGCAACGGCCTCGAGGAAACCGTGATTCCGAAGACGAGATCACGGTGACGCGCGTGGAGTGAAACAGGCCGGCAACCCTGTCCCGGGCAATCAGGCCGTGGCCGCCAGAACGGCGATCTGTCACACTGCGTCCCCATGATCGCGAACCGCATCGTCCTCCTTGCCTTCTGCCTTGCCCTGGCTTCCTGCGCGGCCACGGATCGCGATGATCCTCTCGAAAAGGTGAGCTGGATTCTCGGCGACTGGATCTCCGACGGGGAAAAGAGCCGGATCACCGAGTCGTGGATGGCCGCAAGCCCAACCACCTTCGAGGGCGCCGTAGCGGCAAGGGACAGGAAGACAGGCAAGATCGTATCATCCGAATCGCTGCGACTCGTTGCCATGTCGGGCGGGATCTTCTACCTGGCCAAGGTGGAAGAGAACGAGCTACCCATCCCCTTCAAGCTCGTCGAATGCTCTCCCCAACGGGCTGTCTTCGAGAACAGCGGGCACGACTTCCCCAGGCGGATCGAGTATCGGCTCGACGAAACCGGCGGCATGACGGTCACGGTGGGCGGCGGAGACGGCCGCGGCTTCCACATCGCGTTCAGACGATCAGCGGGTGAAGAGAACGGCCTCCTCCCGCGCTGAGGGCTTCCAGGCCCGGACGCCGGCGACCACGCCCGATGCAACCCTCGTGAAGCCGGAGAGTGCCGCACCGGGGAAAACTCTGGACCCGGCCGATCCGGGGATGCAAACTGACCGCAAACGACGCAACTCGCGTCACTCCCGATCGACATACAGGAAAGGCGAGATCATGACGAAGGTTGATCCTGCACCGGAAAAGAAGGGTTCGGGTTTCATCGACCGAGCCCTCGGCGTCGTCGAGAAGCTGGGCAACAAGCTGCCCGATCCGGCCATGCTCTTCCTGAGCGCCCTCCTGATCGTCTGGGTACTGTCGTGGCTCCTGTCAGGCTTCAGCTTCTCGGCGATCGATCCGCGCTCCGATCCCGTGGAACCGGCGCCGATCGTGGTGTACAGCCTCCTTACGGGCGAATCGTTCTACTCTACAGACAGGCGGCCTGAGCCGGGAGAAACGACCCCGCTCGTGGTGCTGATGTTACCCTCAGGCGCCTGCATTCCGATGATCGAAACGCGCACCGAGCCTGTAGAACCGGCTCCAATCGTGGTGAAGAACCTGCTCACCGGCGACTCGCTCGTCGATTTTCTCGCCGGCATGGTCGACGTCTTCATGGGATTCGCCCCTCTCGGCGTGGTGCTGCTGGCCATGCTCGGCGTGGGTACGGCTGACAAGTCCGGATTCATCAACACCGGGCTCAAGCTGATGCTGGCGAAGACGTCGAAATTCCTCCTCACACCGGTCGTCATTCTCGTGGGGATCATAAGCCACTCCGCCGTGGATGCGGGATACGTGCTCGTCATCCCCCTGGGCGCCGTGATCTTCTATGCCGCCGGCCGCCACCCCCTGGCCGGGATCGTGGCCGCCTTTGCCGGGGTATCCGGCGGCTTCAGCGCCAACCCCATTCCGTCGGCCCTCGACCCGCTGCTCCAGAGCTTCACCCAGAAGGGAGCACAGATCCTCGATCCCGAGGTGATGGTCAATCCGCTCTGCAACTACTACTTCACCGCCGTCTCGAGCATGCTGATCGTCCTGCTCGGCTGGTTCATCACCGACCGGATCATCGAGCCGCGCCTCAGGCGATCCACTCCTGTCGACAACGATGCCGAGAAGTCGCCCGACATGGCCTCGATCGAGCCGCGCGAGCGGAAAGGATTCTGGATCGCCGCGGCGGTCATGGCCGGCGGGATCCTGGTCCTCGTTCTCCTTCTTCTTCCCTCGGGATCCCCCTTTCGCGACGAGGAAGGCAAGCTCAGCTCCTTCCACGCACCGATCATGGAATCGATCGTGCCGCTGATCTTTCTCCTCTTCCTGATCCCCGGCGTGGTCTACGGCTTCGTGGCCGGGAGCTTCAAGACGTCGAAGGACGTGGTGAATGCGATGACCAAGTCGATGGAAGGGCTGGCCTACTACATCGTGATGGCCTTCTTCTGCGCCCTCTTCGTGGACGCCTTCGGGAAGTCGAACATCGGCGCCCTCCTCGCGATCCAGGGCGCCGAGCTGCTGAAGATGCTCGGCATGCCGGGCCAGGTCACGATCATCGGCATCATCTTCCTCACCGCCTTCGTGAACCTCTTCGTCGGATCGGCGTCGGCCAAGTGGGCTCTACTCGCACCGATCTTCGTGCCCATGCTGATGGGTGTGAACCTCTCGCCCGAGCTGACCCAGGCGGCCTACCGCATCGGCGACTCGTCGTCGAACATCATCACGCCCCTGATGCCCTACTTCCCTCTCGTGGTCGTCTTCTGCCAGAGGTACGTGAAGAAGACGGGGATCGGGACGCTGGTGTCGCTCATGCTGCCCTTTGCCCTGGTTTTCATCACCGTCTGGACAGCGTTCCTGATCGGCTACTGGCTGCTGGACATCCCCCTCGGCATGCAGGCGGGATACGTCTATCCTTGATACCTGTGATATCGAGCCCGTGCAGTCTCCGGGCCTTCGGAACGATCTCCTTCACCGACTTGCCGCTTTTTCACTGGTGATTTGAGCGGACGAAGCCGAATCGGGCTCCTACCCCCGATCACCCACCTTCTCGAGGAGATCCTTCTTCTTGGCCTTGTACTCCTCATCGTCGATCAGCCCCTCCTCGTGGTATTTCTTGAGGCGCTTCAGCGCTTCGTGAACAGGATCCTCGGCCCGGCCTTCAAGCGATTCCGGCGACCTGCGGCCAATCGAGGCGGACTCGGGCGTCTCGGCCCCGGGCTTGCCCTCTTCAGCCAGTCGAGCCTCTCTCGCCTTGTCCAGGTTCACGATCAGCCAGAGGGGCATCTTGCACTTCTTCTCCTCATCGAACTTGAACTCGCACCAGGGCGGGAGCTCCAGCGGCGTGAAGGTGGTGCTGACGGCGAGCGGATCGCTTCGAGAGATATCCATTTCCGGATCGATCAGCTCGCTGGAATCGGCTTCCCTGTTGATCTCCAGCAGCGCGATGTGCAGGAGGTTCGCGTTTTCCAGGAAGATCACGCCCTCGGTCTTGCACCTCACGTCGAAGATGAGTCCGGGCTGGCGGCTGAAGGAAGCGAATCGCACACGCTCCCACGATTCCGCCGATGCGAGGGCCGAGACCAGGGCATCGGCAAGATCGACCGCCTGGCTCTCCTTGAAGGCCTGTTCGAGGACAGGATCCTTGAAGGCCCTCGGCTTGTGGTACCGGAAGCGCCGGAGGACATACGCCAACTCAGCGGCATCGAGAGCGGCAGGGTGGTCATAGTTCCAATGCACCACCTGACCCTCCTCCAGACAGTGCTCGAGCACCACCTTGACGCTCCCGTCGCCCTGGATCCTGTCCTGGACCCAGCGACCGCTGACGCAGGAACTGAGAAGAAGAAGAAGAAGCATGAAAAATGCTGCAAGGGCCGCTCGGGATTGCTTGATCATGGACTTGTTCCTCTCTGAGCGATTCTCTCCATACGACGGAAAGCCGCGGTGTCGTCACGACATTCCGATGAGACCAAAGAGACTGGTATCATAACATGTGATGCTTCATGTGTACGCATTGATGGCACGGATCTCATTTATCGTTACAATACCATAAGAGTCCCTGGTGGCTTCGAGCCTCAACTGTCACAGTACCTGGATGTAAGTCATGAGCAGATTGCCGACTTCCAAGATAACGTGCGTCTTCTTTCTCATCCATCTTGCTTGCACCGCAAGTTCTGGGGCATCGACAGCGGAGGGATACGATTTCCCAGCAATGTTCCAGCCCGTCCCGGGACATGCCAGGCTCGAGCATGACGACTGGTTCATCTGGGGAGCATCGGTTATCCGTGGAGAGGGCGGGCAGTACCACATGTTCTACTGCCGATGGCCCAAGAAGTACCCATTCGGGGACGGCTGGGTAGTCGATTCGGAAATCTGCTATGCCGTGTCCGACAGGCCGGACGGGCCCTTTCGCCACGTCCGGACCATGCTCCGCGGGCGCAAGCACGACGGTCGGATTCATGCCTTTGACGGAGGTTCGGTATACAACCCTCACGTCAAGCGATTCGACGGCAAGGTCTATCTCTACTACACCGGCAACCATGATCCGTCATCGGACGGGATGGTCGGCAACCGTCAAATAGCGGTGATGAAATCAGACGATCGGAGTCCTGGTGGCCGACAGTCCGGCCGACATGGGTTTGGGCAGGTACAGCCGCAGCGATTCCCCCATCCTGGAGCCGGTGTCGCGAATCCGTTCCGACATCCCCGAAAAGGAGCAGTACGGAGATCCTGGTCACGTCTCGCCGGCCAACATCGTGGTGGTGAATCCCGCGGTGGAGCGGCGCGGCGACGGCATGTATCTCCTGATGTTCAAGGGATGGGCTTCAGGCGACGGCCGCTGGCTGCCCGTCCACGGCGTGGCTCTGGGAGAAAGCCCCCTGGGGCCCTTCGAGGTGCATCCCGAGCCGGTGCTGGCCGTTCCGATCGGTGAAGGACGGTTTGCAGCCGCCGAGGACCCCTACATCTGGTACAGCGTGCAGCATTCCCGGTTCTATGCTCTCGTGAAGGACCATGCCGGCCGCATCACGGGCGAAAAATCGCTGGCGCTCTTCGAATCGCCGAATGGAATCGACTGGAAGCTCTCTACGAACGAACTGGCATCGAAGCTGGAGATCGCGTGGGAAGACGGCTCGACAACAAAGCTGCAGAATCTCGAGCGCGCCCAGCTGCTCTTCGATGAATCGGGCGAACCGATCATGCTCTATGCCGCGGCTGCCGTGGACAGGAGAGAGCATTCCTTCAATGTGCACATTCCCCTCGAGGCAAGCCCGACGGCGCCGCAGACGGGAGAAGACGAAAGCTTCCCCAGGCCACATGCGGCCCAGCTGGCCTGGCAGGAAGCGGAGCTCGGCTTCCTGATCAGCTACGAGCTGCACACATTCAACGAGGGGCCGTACGTTCAGAGGAAAGCCCGCGTCACGACGATCGAAAACGTCGATCAATTCAGTCCGGAGAAGCTGGACACCGATCAGTGGATCAGGGCGGTCAAGGACGCCGGCGGCACCTTCGCCATCCTGACCGGCTCCCACGAGTCCGGCTTCCGGCTCTGGCAGTCCGACGCCAATCCCTACTGCCTGAATGCGGTCCAGTGGGGCGATCACAGGCGGGACATCGTCGGCGAGTTCGCCGCCTCGTGCCGGAAGTACGGCATCAAGCCCGGGATCTACCTCGGAACCCGCTGGAACGCCCGACTGGGGATCCATGACTTCAAGGTCACCGACCGCAGCACCATCAGCCAGGACGCCTACAACCGGCTGATCGAGAAGGAGGTGGAAGAGATCTGCACCCACTACGGCGACTGGTTCGAGTTCTGGTTCGACGGGGGCGCCCATGGCCCTGAGCATGGCGGGCCCGACGTCCTCTCGGTGATCGAAAAGCATCAGCCCCGGGCCGTCTTCTATCATAACCTGCAGCGGGCCGACGCGCGCTGGGGAGGCTCTGAAAGCGGCATGGTCCCCTATCCCTGCTGGGCGACCTTTCCCTACCCTTCAACCGGTGCGGGAGAAACGGCGGCCAGGGAGGTCAGGAAGAACGGATTCGCCCTGCTGAAGCATGGCGATCCCGACGGACCGTACTGGATGCCGGCCATGTCCGATGCCCCCCTGCGCGGACACGGCGGCCACGACTGGTTCTGGGAGCCGGGAGGGGAGCGCTGGATCTACCCCCTGGACAAGCTGGTGAACATCTACTGCCGCTCCGTGGGGCACAACTCCACCCTGATCCTGGGAATCACACCGAACACCGACGGTCTGCTGCCCGAGGCGGACGTCAAGCGCCTGAGGGAGTTTGGCCAGAGGATCCGGAGGATGTTCGGCGATCCAGTGGCGAGGACCTCGGGGAAGGGCAAACGGATCGAGCTGAGATTCGACAGGGCGGCCGCCTTCGACATGGTCGTGATCCAGGAGGAGATCCGGCATGGCGAAAGGGTGCGCGACTACAGCCTGGAGATCCGCCGCGACGGAGCATGGCATCCGCTGGCAAAAGGCAGCTGCATCGGTCACAAGCGGATCCATCGCCTGCCACCCCAGCAGGGCGACGCAATGAGACTGACCGTCAATCGGGCCCTGTCAACGCCGCTGATCAAGGAGCTGGCCGTCTTCAGTTCGAAATAGCCTGCCGTCAATTCACCACGATCCGGCTCGCGTAGATCACGGATTTCTCGTTCGTCCCGTCGCTGAGCGATGTGCCGACATAGCTGGCCCACACGACGTTTCCATGACAGGCGATGCCGATGTACTCGCCGGGGCGCTTTTCCGTCAGGCGAAAATCGAGGGCCGGGTGATCGAAGCTGCCGTTCAGGTTGTAGTTGGTGAACGTCTTCCCCTGGTCCCTGCTGATCGCATAGTAGGCATCGAACCTGGGAGGAGGATCCGTCTGCCGATCTTCCTGCCGGTAGTTGCGGTCATCGTAGAAGACGACGTGGATCCAGCCCCGATCGTCGACCGCGACGGCAGGCAGAAACTGATCAGCCTCGTGACCCGTCACGGGATCGTTCACCATCACCGGTTTTCCCGCTATCCAGCAGCCGGGCCCCTGTCTGGTTATCTTCTTGATGTAGACGTTGACATCCCCGTCCCCCGGCCCGGATGTTCGGGTCTCATGCCCCACGACGTAGAATCGGTTCCCGGCAGTGGGATCGACTGCGATCTGAGGTCCGGCGGCCACCTTGAAGTCGCCGGGCAGCAGACCGGCTCCTCCGCCTCCTCCCCCGACGCTGAAATGGAACAGCCCGATCTCGAGAAGCGATCCTGATGGACCGCAGAGATCGTAAAAATCAACACCTCCGCCGGCGTTGTCGAAGCCTGCAAGAAACCGTATCGTCAGCTCATCCGGCTTGTAGGCAACGCAGAGAGGATTCGAATCCACCACGGCCGGGTGCGGGCAGAAGTTCGTGGCTGTCTGGGTCGACCCCCCCACCCAGTTCTTGCCTCCGTCGACGGAGCGCAGATAGTAGAGATTGGAGTCGAGGATGCCGGTGAGATAGTACTCCCGGTGTCCCGGATTATTCCTCCCGGCAACGACATAGGTCTTGTCGAAACGGAACGTGGACTCGCGGACCACGCTCCACTCGTCGAACACGGCCTTTCCCTGCCGGCAGTACGACTCGAGAATCCTCGATCCAAAAAAGACGGGGCAGCCGATGGCCATTGCCATGAAGGCTCCGGTGGCGGCATCGTAGGCGACGGAGGGGTCGATGCCGGTGCTGATGTACTCCGTCTGATCGACGGGAAGGATCACGCCTTCCGGCGACCATGCCGCCGCCCCCTCGAAACGAACGGCATACCCGGTGAATGCCATGCCTTCGCGAAAGACGACAACCGCCCTGTCCGACCCGGCGGCGATGTCCGTCTCCCAGACCCGGAGATGGTTGCCTTGATCGTCCTGCATCGTTCCGTATGCGGCGATTTCAGGTGGATCGATGTGCACAGACTGCTGCGCCCCGGCGAAGCTTCCCAGCAGCAACGCCATCGAGACAGCTGTGATCACTCGTGTCTTTCCCATGACCAATCTCCATTTCACAGCCGGGTTACCCCAGGGATCGAGCGACGTCCTGATTTGCCGCAATAGTCATCGGCCGATCTACCACAATTGCCTGAGAGACAGGGACACCCCTCTTATATCCGGCAATCCCGTGCACCGCGCGCTTGCGACTGTGAACGGGGCCTCTACCCGCTCATGACTTGATAATCCCTGTGCCTGTCAATGAATTCATCCAGTTCGCCGTGCCACTCGTCAGGGTGGCAGGTGCCCGGGACGGTCTCCTCTGAAAAGAGCAGCTCGAGCAATGCATGGACCTGCTCAGGCGATTCTCGCAGCCTCCCACCCGATCAAAGCCTTCTTCCGCGTGGCTCCCCATCGGTATCGATGGAACTTTCCCGTCTTGGATATCACTCTGTGGCACGGGATCAGGTACCCGACCGGGTTGACGGCAACGGCGTTGGCAACCGCTCGGTGAGCTGCCGGGCAGCCAAGATACGAAGCGACATCCTGATAACAGACGACGCGGCCCTCGGGGATGGTCAGGAGCGCCCGCCACACATTGACCTGGAAGTTCGTTCCTTTGAGAAGAAGGGTGAACGGCCTGTTTCGGCCTGCCGCTCCAGGATCGAAGATCCTTTTCACGACCGATCGCGCCACCTTCGGCTTTTCGATGAACAGGGCATCAGGCCAGGAGCGCCGAAGCCGTCTCACTGCCGCGGCCCCTTCGTCATTCTCCACGAAACCAAGGTGGCAGATACCCCTCTCCGTCAAGGCCAGCAGGCAGTCTCCGAACGGTGAGGGGCCGATTCCATAGGAGATCTCCAGGTCGGCGCCCTGTCTCTTGAACTCCCCCGGGGACATCGCGTCGAAGTTCACGAAAAGATCGTGAAGCCGCCCGGGGCCTGACAGCCCGGCGTCGAGCGACGTATCGAGAAGACTCGTCGAGCGGGACAGCCTCTCCTTGGTGTACTCGAGGGTCAGGAACTGCTGGAACTGGATGGGGCTGACACCGGCCCATCGCTTGAACAGCCTGTCGAAATGGTACTTGCTCAGATGAACGCTCGATGCCATCTCCTCGAGGTCGAGCTGGGTTCGATAGTTCTCCTCGATGAACCTGATGGCCTTCTCGATCCGCTCGTAGTCGTATGATTGCTGCGACTCGGTGATCATGATTCCGGTCCTCGCTGCCAAAGGATTTCCTACATCCTAGCCCTTCGAGGAAGCAAACCCACCCGAATCTTGCTCACTTTCGGGACTACCCATTGTGTAGACCCGTTGCATTCGAGTGAAGGAAGTACCGGATCGAGCGTATTTTCACCTGCAGCGACTCGAAAATCTCAGGGCTGCAGCGTGGCCTTGATGGCGTTGGAAAATGCGACACCCTGGGTCGCACCTGGATCCAGGATGCCGAACTGGGCATACAGATCGAGCGGTCCTCCCCCACCGTTGAACGTGCGCGAGAACCGGCCGTCCGGATCAATGGTCACCAGGGCGGATAGAAGCGGGGGAAGCCCGGGCACCAGGATTCCTCCATAGTAAGGCTGGGGATCCATGATCAGGGATACGACAAGAAGGGCGCTGGCATTGGGAACGGCATCGCGCAGCCGGAGCGCGGCGGTTCCACCCGAACCCATCAGACCGCAGATGTCGAGATTGGGCTCCACACCGCCCGTGCCTGCCTTTGCATAACCGAGGTCGATGTAGGCCGGAGGAACGTCAGCCTTGACCTTGAAGATCTCACCACCCTGATCGATGATGTAGAGCTCGCCGTCGGCATCCTCGCCGAAGGAGGTCACCAGGTCGATCGACCGACCGCCGCCCGGGGCAAGTTCGCCTGTGCGATCCTGGAGATCGAAAACAGTGACGCCGTCGGTCCGGAAGGACCAGATCTGCGCACTGCAGTAATCGGCAAAGAAATAGGCGCCCCGAAGATCGGGGATCGCGCAGCCGCGGTAGACGTAGCCGCCCGTGATCGAGCACTTCCCGGACGAATGATCGTACTCGTGGATCGGCAGGGTCAGGCTGGGATCGTTGCATGGCGGAGTCCCCGGAGGGCAGTTGCCTGATCCGAAGCAGAGGGAGCCCTCCATGACCTTCCAGCCGTAGTTCTCTCCTCCTGCGCTCGAAGCAGGCTGAAAGTCGACCTCCTCGCGCTGGGACTGCCCCACATCGGCGATGAAAAGATCGCCGGTGCCGCGGTCGAAGCTGAACCGCCAGGGGTTCCGCAGGCCAAGCGCCCAGATCGGATCGAGAACGTCGGGATCTCCCACGAAGGGATTGTCGGCCGGAATCGAACCGTCGTCATTGATGCGCAGCAGCTTTCCGAGAAGCGTGTTTCCTTTCTGGGCGTAGCAGTTCGGATCGCCCGCCGAGCCGCCGTCACCCATTCCGACGTACAGCTTGCCGTCCGGGCCGAACTGGATGCAGCCCCCGTTATGATTGTTGTAGGGCTGGTTGATCGGCCCGAGCACGACAACACCGCTGGCAGGATCGGCAAGATCAGGATTCGCGGCTGATACGGTGTAGCGCTCCACCACGGTGGCGCTGTCCGAGGCCCGCGTGTAGTTCACATAGAAGAAACCGTTATCCCTGTAATCGGGATGAAACGAGAGGCCAAGAAGACCCTGCTCATAACCCGATGCGCTGACCTTCTGCGAAAGATCGATGAAAGGAGCACCCAGGGTGACACCGTCCTTGACGATCCAGATCTTTCCACGCTGCTCCACAACGAAGAGCCGATCCAGATCGTCCGGAGGCGACGTCAAGTAGAGGGGATCATCGAAACCGGAAGCCACCAGCTCCGTGGTCAGAGGTGTCTGTCCATCGGCAACGGGTGAGAAAGCGATCGCTAGAAGAAATGCGGCGGCGAACCAAACCAGAGTGAGACGCGATCTATCCATCATGAATTCTCCTCATGTCAATGCACTGAAATCGGCCCGGCGGCTGTCAACATCGAGTCCCCGATAGCCTGCTGATGGACAAGTGCAAGAGATCATTAGCCGCAACGGAATCATGGAGTTTTCCTCAGACTCCCGGATTTCCAGTCGACCCGTCATCTGATCGGGGCATTTGAACCAACTGCAGTCAACCAGACCTGCCGAAACCTCATCACCACGTGTGGAAGTGGGTGCCGGCGCATTCCAAGGCCGCCGGGTAGACATTAGGGCTATTGGATTTTCTCGATCCTCCAAGCCGTGGTGTTCACGAGCGGCTTCGTGCAAAGGGCATGGAGCTCTTCGAGAAACACCAGGCGAAGATCATCTGCGATATCATCTTCCAGCTTGCCCGCTCCCCCTGTGAGGGTGGCCTTCGTGATGCACGGGTACGCATCATAAAAGCGACCAGCGCTTCATTCTGGCACGGCTGTCTCTCCCTTGTTGCCAGTCAGCCTCCCGGCGAGAACGACATCGAGCTCGACTTTGCCAAGTCTCTCCTTCAAGATGCAGAGACACGCGTCCGGACTGAGCGAAATCAAAAGCCCTTCCCGAAAGACATCAGCCTGACCGAGCTGCAGGGAAAAGCAATTTCCGAGGAACTCGAACGCTTCAGAGAGCAAGCCCGCAGCGCCACCCGTCGCCGCCGATCACTCCAGTGGACGGCGAAGCCACGCCCAACCGAGATAGGTCTGCAAAGAAAGCCACAATGAAATTGATCGGGCGGCGAAGCCACGCCCAACCATATTGAACACCCCGAAGGAAAGCCCTCTTGGATGGGTAAGCGAAGAGAGGATTTGGACCGCCCCTGCTGCGAACCGAAGGTGAGCCGCAGATCACCCAAGCGGCCGGCGAAGCCGGCCCACCTCAACGGTCAAAGCCTCGAGCCCCGAATCCATAAATTAAAAAAGCCCCATCCAAAGGATGGGACTTACTTTACGACTGGTCGGGGCGAGAGGATTTGAACCTCCGACCTCTTGAACCCCATTCAAGCGCGCTAGCCAAGCTGCGCCACGCCCCGGTTCATCGGTCTCCGCAGTCCTGTCGGATTGCGAACAAGGGATTATGGGAAAGGTGCCTACCTCAGTCAAGGATTTTCCAGAACCTATCATTTCTTTCAGTCTTTCATTGAGAATCCCGATAAATATCGCTGCAGAACCCTCTTCCGAACAGAATGGGAGAGGGGCGCAGGAAACACTGACAGCTCATTGGAGGTCTCTGACGATGAGCCGCAGAGGATATCGTACCGAGATAGAATTGAACCACCTGAAAAGAACGGCACCGTTCATCATCGCCGTGGACAGGAAGATGGAGATCGTCTGGGCCAGCACGGCCGTGAACAGACGGATCCGGAATCCCGTGGGGAAGCCGGTCTCGAAGTGGATCAGGTTCCACTCCCTTCCCAGGGAGGTCACGGCGCGGACGATCCGGGGCAAGGTGAACCGGAACCACCGGATGATCCTGGCAGCCGATCCACCCGTCGAGCTGGAGGGGCGCTGGCTGCCGGCCGGCAAGGGTCATGTTCTTCTGGCCACACCCGTCCTGCGATCGAAGCACGACCTTACCCGCCTGGCCGCCGACGAGCTCCCCGAGGAGAGGGACAGCGCGGAGCTTCTGTCGCTGCACAACAGGTTCGCCAAAGCCAGGAAGCAGACATCCCGGACCGAGGAGTCGCTCAAGCTGAGCCGGCACAAGATCGAGAACCTGAGCAGCCGGATCACGGAGCTGCAGGACCAGCTCGAAGCGGCCCTGGCCGAGATCAGCGCCAAGAACGGCAACCACCAGGCCATGGCCATCGAGCTCGCCGAGGTGATGGATCTGATAGAAAGCTACGACCGCCCGCCGGAGCCGGTCCGCTTCAGCCTTCGCGACTGCTTCGGCGATGCCCTGAAGTCCCTGGCCGAGCAGGCACGGCGAAAAAGGCTCGAGCTGGCCTGCCACATCCCCCCCACGGTTCCCGACCAGCTGAGAGGCGACCCGGCCCGCCTGCGCCTGATCATCGTCGCCCTGACCGGCAAGGCGATCCAGTTCACGAAAAGGGACGCCGTCATCGTCAGCGTTCGCGAGTACTCCCGCAGGGGGGATGAGATCGTTCTCGAGACCACGGTGACCCACACCGGCCTGGGCGGCAACGTGACCGATCCCGGTGCGATGAGGCGCGATTCAGGCCAGCACACCTCGCGCTGCGGCAGACCGGGCATGGCGATCGCCACGCGCCTGGTGAAGATCATGAATGGAACGATCCACGAGGAAAGCGGCCCCGGCGGTCGCAAGGCGGTGCGCTTCACGGCGCGGTTCTCCCTGGCGGCGGAGAAGGAGACCGGGGGAAGACGATTCGCCCAGGACAGGTTGACCGACCTTCCCGTGCTGCTGGCCTACTCCAACATCACGAACCGCCAGATCCTCCACGAGATGCTCTTCTCCTGGGGAATGCAGCCCAGGGTCGTGGGCAGCGGTCCTGAATCGATCGAGGCTCTCACCATGGCCAGGGATTCCGAAACCCCCTATTCCCTCATTCTGATCGACGACATGATGGCTGGAATGGACGGCTTCGTTCTTGCGGAGAAGATCCGTCGCGTCATCCCCCGGCCGAACCTGGGGATCATCCTCCTGACGACCAACATGACGGACAACGGCTTGAAGCGCATGGCGGATGCCGGCGTCGACGCCTACCTGAAAAAACCGGTCAAGGAATCAGAGCTGAAGGAAACGATCCAGTGGGTTCTGGAGAAACGCGCCACGGGGAGCGGCCATCTGGTTTCGACGCTCCAACCGTCCCGAGAGCCGGTTCCTGCAGGGAGCTGAGCCCTCAGAGCGCAAAGACGACTTTCTCGACAGCCAGAACGGTCACGATCCGGTCGCCGTCGGGAAGATTGAGCTCAGCCTCCTCCCCCACCTTCGTCCCCAGGAGCCCTGCGGCCAGGGGCGCCTTGTAGGAGATGACCCCGTCGGGCCCCACATCCCAGGGTCCGAGGATGGTGAACGTCCTTTCGAGGCCGCTCCCGTCGTTCTCCCTGAAGGTGACCCTTGTCCCGAGCGCTGCCACTCCATCTTCGGCAATGAGATCCTCGATCGGCCTGGCCCGCCGCAGATCCTCCTCGATCTGCTGCGCCTTCTCCGTGAGAAGCCGCTGATCCTCGATCGCCGCCGTCCACTCCGCGTTCTCGCTCAGGTCGCCGAAAGCGGCCGCCCGCCCGATCGCCTTCTGGTTCTCGGGCAGCTTCTCCTCGGTGATCACGCGAAGCTCCTCCTCGTGCCTCGCGATCCCCTCGTGCGTGCAGAAGATCTGATCGCCCTCCCAGAGCGAAGCCTCCTCCTCCTTCTTGAACTCGGGGAACCGGATCGGAATCTCGATCACGAGGCGGTCTGTCAGCGACTTCGACAGGGCGGTCGCCTTGCCCGTCATCTCCAGGGCGCGCTTCAGCTGGAAACGATCCCCCTGCACCAGGAATCGATCGAGCAGAGGCTGCCTCGAGCGGAGAAGCAGATCCTCGATTCTCTTGCTCATATCCCTGACGAATTTCCTGTCGTGCACCGATTGGAAGAGAGGCGATTCGAGGCACCGGAGCAGCATCAGCGTCATCTCCGGAATCGTGGGAAACCCCTCGAAGCGCGACGGATTCTCGTTCGCCAGCTTCCGGACGGCGTAGTAAGCCGCCATCGGAGCCTTCCACGGCTCGGCCCCCAGCTCCCGGACACGTGCCACGAATCTGTCTCCATGCCCCTTTTTCAGGAGAGCATCGGCTGCGGCATCCAGGAGATCCTTGGGAAGAATATGAAAGTATCGCGTCAGGAGATCTCCCCATTCCTCCTTGGGCAGGGCGGCGATGAGAGCCTTGAGCCCGAGCTTCCGTCCCTTCTCTCCCGGGATGTCGGCCAGGAGCTCGATCGGTTCTCCCCGGCTCTCTTCCTCGGCCGCCGCCTGGCGGAAAAGCTCCAATGATCCCTCCTCGAGCTTCCTCCCCTTCTCCTCGAGCAGAAGAACCGCATCGAGGACGGCGCCCTCCGATTCCTCCTCTTCAGCGAACCGCTCCACTTCATCGAGCAGCGCCTCGGTGAGAAGGGGATCCTTCAGCGTTGAGAGGGTCTCCCGCACCGTGGCCACCGCCTCGGCCGCGTCGCCCGCTCTCCTGACCTTCTCGAGCGACTCCTCGCTGAGCGAGACCGGCTCGTCCCTGAGGGTGAACAGGGGCCGCGAACCGCCTTCCACCCGAAGGTAGGGATCTCCGGCGGCCGCCGTCTTCGCCCGGGTCCACCACCTGGTCCACTCCGAGGAGGGGACGACCCTGTCGATCAGCGCCGCCTTGACCTTGGCCGCCGTGACGCTTCCCCGGTAGAGGGCCACGGCCTTGCGCACGGCAAGACCGGGATCGTTCCGGGCGAGCTCCTTCAGCCCCTCGGGGCCGGTGAGAAGCAAGGCCCTCAGGTCTTCGGGATCGATGGGACTGAGGCTCTGCAGGGCGGAGAGAAGCGGCAGCTCGCGCACCCGGCCGTCGTGGAATCGGATTCTCACATCGCCTTCGTCGCTCTCGTAGCCCTCGACAACGCCAGGCCCCCATCCGGCCTTGTGCTCGGCCACGCGGCCGGGCTTGAACGGCTCGAACCGGTCGAAGAGCTCGAGAGCGTCGGGCAGGGGAGCGTCGTCGGTCACACCGGACGCCCGGAGGAACGCCTCGATCCACGCCTCGCCCTCGTAGACCTTGCGGAAGAGCTCGCGCAGCCGGCGCCGCAGGATCAGGCTCTCCGGCTGATAGGGCGCCAGCCCCCGCGTCGCGGCGAGCGCGTCCTCGAGCCTGTTCATCCCCATGTAGGTTTCCACCACCAGAGGGAGAAGCGCGAGGGTCACCTCCTCGCTTTTCTTTCTTTCAACGGCCTGCAGGATATCGAGAAACTCCCGGGCCGGCCCCGGATTTTCCAGCATCTCGAGCCAGCCCTCTTCCAGGGCGTCCCTGTCTCCCACGGCGGCAAGTTCCTTCATTTTTTCGAGATCGATCACTTTCCTGAACCATCCTCTATTGATCTATGAGAATCGGCGGTCTGGACAAAGACCGTCATTTTACCGCAGGCTGCGTTTCAGAAAAGGGAATTAATGGTCGAAATACCGAGCCCGCGCAATCTCCGCCATATTCATACGGGGCCGTTCACGGGTCAGACAGCTCCGGGCCTGAATATGGCGGAGATTGCGCGGGCTCGGTAACCTCAGCCTACTTGCCTGGTTCCGGCTTCGGCTGATCGGGCTTGTCTTTTTCCTTCGGTTCCTCCGGATCGGGCGTCTCCTTGCCCGGTTCAGGCGGCTCGATCTCCGGTACGAAGGACGGCATGGGGCCGAAATCGCGCGGCCAGTACTCGGTCGTCTTGCTGGTGCCTTCGCCGCTCCGCGGCCGGATGTGGGCGAAGAGCGGCTCCTTCTCCTTGTCGTAGACGATCCGGCCGTTCACCACGGACCACTGGACCATCGTCTTGTAGTGGAGAATGTCGCCGTCGCAGACGATGAAGTCGGCCGCCTTGCCCTTCTCGATCGAACCGACCCACCGGTCGACTCCGAGGATCCGGGCGGCGTTTATCGTGATCGCCTCGAGAGCGGCCTTCTCGGGAAGCCCGCCGCGCACGGCGAAGGCCGCCTCCATGGGCAGCATCAGGTTGTCGCGCCCCGCGATGCCGCCGAGGCTGATCCCGCTCGACGAGGGGATGATGGCAAAGGGCACGCCGCTGTTGTAGAGAATGGACGCATTCTCGATCGTCCAGCCGCTGGGACGGTTGAGGCGGGGATCGTTCCACGTCCCTCGGAGAGTCTCCTCGTCCAGCTCCTCGAACTCGTCCTCACCCTCCATGATGTCGGCTGCGCCTTCCTCGTTCCGATGGATCCTCCGGTGCTTCTCCGCCTCGCTCTCGTGCTGCTCCTGCTCCTCGTCCACATCATGACCCCCGCAGATCGGCCCGCAGTCGCAGTCATCCTGGATCTCGGCGTACATGCGCCGCGTCGATTTGCGGCGCGGGGTGAGGATCATCGAGACCTGCTTGCGACCCAGCTCCGAGGCGAGGGTCCAGGCTTCCAGTCCGCCGCGGATCACCAGGCGAAAGCCGTAATGATGAGCCAGATCGGAAATATCCCGGATATCCTGCGTCGCGTCGGCCGAGACGAGGGCGGCCATCTCGCCCTTGAGCAGGCTGAGATAGGTGGCGTACTTGCCGGTGAGCCACTTCTTGTCCGGCTCCTTGGCATCCTTGTCCCCTGCGCTCCTCGCCGCCTGCCAGGCAGCCAGGTCGCGCATGTAAGCCCTCACCCTCTCCAGGTCGTTGCGCAGGTCCAGCCTCGCCTTCGGGCTGCTTCGGGCGTAACGGATCGTGGTGAAGATACCCCGCTTCACCACCATGTCGTCGAGGGTTCCGTAGGTGAGCTTGGCGACCGTGTTGCCCGTGAGCACCGAGGTCAGCCCGCCCGACAGCCCGAGGATCATGTTGAGATCGTAGATATCGGTGGTGTGCTCGGGCGGCTCGCGCCCCACGATGCGCGACGAGGACACGGCCACGAGACCGGGGTAGACCTTGTATCCCGTGGCGTCGAGGACCTCGGCCCCCTCGGGGATCTCGACCTCCCGGCTCAGATCCTCGATCACACCGTTCTTCACCAAGATGGTGGTATTCCTGAGAACGGGACCCGTGACGGTGTAGACGTCGCCGCCCTTGAGGACGAGGTACTTGTCCTTTGGTTCCTCGGGCTTGTCGCTCTTCTTCTCCTCATCCTTCTTTTCGGACTCGGCAGGGGCGGCAGCATCCCCTTTCCTGTTCTTCTTCTCGTCTTGTCCGTATGCGGGACACGCAAGGAGAAGGGCTGCCATCAGAACCAGGTTCATCGTCTTGAAGAAGATCTTCATCGAAAAGCTCCTACTGAATCTCGATCTTGGAGGCCACGATCTCGCCGCGGATCATCACCCTGTCCACGCGCGTCAGCGGATCGAAGGGGTCGCCCGTCAGGAAGAGGAGGTCGGCGTCGCGGTCCTTCTCCAGGCTGCCCACCCGGTCGGCCACTCCGAGGATCTCCGCGGGATGCAGCGTCACCGCCTTGAGCGCCGTCTCCCTCTTCAGTCCGCCCCGAACCATCTCCGCCACGCGCCGGAGCTGGTCGGCATAGGCGCTCACCGAATCGGAGCGCGTGCGGAAAGCGATCTTGCAGCCGGCCGCATCCAGCACCTGTGCAAGGTTGAAGCGGTTTCTCGTGAAGGGACGGTAGTTCACGTTCGGGTTCAGGATCACCAGAGGCTTCTCCTCGGCGACCTTGTCAGCCACGATGCCCAGGTCGCAGCCGTAATAGGTATTCGGCTCGTTCCGCAGCAGGAACGACCGGGCGAACTCGAAATCCTTCATTCCGTCCTGAAAGTGGACGAAGGTATTGGCGCGTCTGAGCGTCACGAGCGCGGCCACCCCCTCCTTCTTCCGGATCAGGTCGGCGATGGGGAGGTGAGCCGGATCGATGGGCGGAGGAACGAACTTCGCCGGCTCCTTCTTCTTCTCGCCCTCGGCGGGCTTCTTCGTCTTGTCAGGAGCGGGAGCCGGCTTGTCCTTGCCGCTGCCTTCCTTTTTCTTTTCCTCCGCCTTCTTCTTCTCGGCCTCGGCTTTCTTCTTCGCCTCCTCGGCCGCCTTCTTCTGCTTCGCCTCCCACTCTTTGCGGGCCTTCTCCTGCTTCTCGATCTCCTTCTTGGCGCGGGCGAAGGCGCCCTTCAGGAGCCGCTTGTCGCTGGACGCACTCTCGTGCAGCATCAGGATGTAGGTCGTCGCATCGAGGAGACGATCCGGGTGCCCTGCATCGAGGGGCCGCACGGCAGCTCCCTGTCCGGGAACCCCCCTTCCCTGAGGATAATACCCCAGGGTGGTGAAGCCGCACTCGAGGATCTCCTTCAGGATCTCCTCGTCGAGATCGAGCTCGTCGCTCACCTTCATGTGCGACTTTACACCGCTTCTGAAGTAGCGCCTCATCCCGAGGTTGGTGTAGGGATTCACGAGGCCGGGCATGATCCAGAGGTCCTTCGCATCGATGATCTTTGCCGGAAAGGGGATTTCCACCTTCTTGCCCACGGCCTCGATCACGCCGTTTCGCACCACGATCATGCCGTTCTCGATCTCCTCGCCGGTGACCGTGATGATGTGGCCCGCCTTGATCACGACGAAGCGGTCCGCCTCGCCGTCGTCATCGACGGGAGCGAGCGGCGCCGCCGTTGCCGCAGGCAGGGCAAAAAGCGCTGCAACCGCAAAGAGAATCAGAAGCTTCTTGAATGGAGAGTGTGTCATCGTGAATCAACTCCAGTCGGTTCGAGCCCGCCTTGCGGACGGTTTCAAGCCTCTCAATTTCAACGTGCTCATAAATCAGTAGCGCCGGTCCTGGCGGCTCACGTCGTAGACGACCTCGCCGTTGACGATTGTGAGCTCGCAGTGGTTTCTCGGATCGACAGGATCGCCGGTGAAGACGGCCAGGTCGGCATCCTTCCCCTTTTCCACCGATCCGACGCGGTCGTCGATCAGGCCGGCCTCGGCAGTCACCCGCGTCAATCCCCGGAGCGCCTCGTAGCTGTCGTCCCAGCCCATGCGGCACGCCACTGTGGCCTGGTAGAAGTGCTCCTCGATGGGAAGCACCGGGGCGTCGGTGTTGGTCGCGAGCCGTTCCACACCGGCTTCCCTGTACTTCGCTGGAATCCCGAAGATGCGGCGATCGTGCCGATCGAACCAGATGTTTCTGGGACCGGCGCAAACATACATGTTCCTCTCCTTCATGAGAGGAGCGGTCTTGTAGCCGTCGAAGGTGCAGTGGTCGGGAACGGCCCAGATCCCTATCTCGTCGATAAGCATGAGAGAGGTCATCTGCATCAGCTGGTAGCCCTGGGTGTGGATCGCACTGCCGTATTCTTTCCTGAAGAGGCCGCGGAAGTCATGGAGAGCCGGATCGAAGGTCGGCTTCTCTTCCAGCTTTCCCGCCTCGTAGTCGCACCAGGCCTGGTGATAGGCCTTGGCGATCAGCATCGTCATCCGCAGGTTCCAGTTCATGAAGGAGCGCCCCACGCCGTACCAGTACCACTCGGGATTGCCGGCCTGGGCGATCTTGAGCACCCCGGGAGCCATGATGATGATATCCTCTGTAGTCCGACCGGCACTCTTGCAGAGAGTGCCGAAACCGGTCATGTTGGTGCCCGAACCCGGGATCAGGAGCATGGAGGTCACGCCGCCGGCCCTTGCATCCTTCACGTACTCGTTGTTCGGCGTCAGCGTCTCCACCGTCCTCAGCCCGGGGTTGGTGAGGTAGATGCCGTCGTTCAGATCGCCAAGGTCGCCGGCCACGTGGCTGTGGTAGTCCACGAGCCCCGGCACGACCCAGCGGTTGCTGGCATCGACGACGCGATACCCTTCAGGGATCGCCACCTCGCCCTCCGGTCCGACGGCCTCGATCTTCCTGCCGCGGATCAGGACCACGGCGCCGTTGATCACCCTGTCGTCCTGGTCCATGGTGATGAGCTTTCCGGCCCGCACGGCAATGCCCTTTTGTCCGGCATCGCGCTCCGCGCCTGAAAGGGCTGCGGGCAGGACAGCCAGCACAAGAGCCGCGGCGATCAGAAGATGCTTCGCGTATTTTCCGTAGCTCATTGTTTGATCTCCTTACCGGCCACAAAAACCCTGAGAACACGGCTCGTCCCGTTGAGCGGGTCTCCCGAGAAAATCACCAGGTCGCCGTCGCGGCCCGGCTGGAGGCTTCCCACCCGATCGTCCAGATGATAGAGCCTGGCCGCGTTGTAGGTGAGCGCCTCGAGCGCGGCGGTGGCATCCATCCCTTTTCGCACGGCCCAGACGGCCATGTCGCGCAGGGACCGCGCCCCGTCCTCGGCGTCGCTCTGGAAGAGGACCGGGATTCCGGCCCGCGACAGCTCGATCGCCGGGACGCAGAGCTTTCCGTCCCTCCTGGCGAGAAGGGGAAGACCCGGCACCACGCCGCTCTTGGCTGCGGTGATCTTGTCCTTGATCCGGTACGCTTCACCGGCCCTGAGCAGCACGAGGGGAACCTTGTACTCCTCCACGACGACCTTGATGGCCGCCGCGATCTCCTGGTGCGTGTTCACCTCCACGAGGACGGGGATCTCGTTGGCGAAAAGCCGGCGGAACGGCTCGAGAGCCTCGTTCAGCTTCGGAGGCTCCGGCTTGCCGTCCGTCTTCTTCTTGCGCGTCGTGATCTTTATCACCGGCGCATCCTTCTCGGTGCGGTTGGCCTCGAACTGAAACGAGAAGGCGTCGCCCAGCTTGAAGGAGCCGATCATGTGGTCTTCCTTGTCGATCTCGGCCTCGAGGGTAGGCATGCCCATCGGAGTCTCCTCCTGGATCTCGAGGACAACCCTGTTGCCGCTGAGCGAACCCTTGATCTCCACTTCGTCGGGAGCCATGGGAGAGGTCGCCAACCCGGTGATCACGCCGGTATCCCTGGCCAGGACGAGCTTCAGGATCACCTTCTGGGGAGAGGGCAGCGGATCGCCGGAGAGGCTGCCTTCCCAGGTGCCGGAAATCGGATCAGGCGGCTCCTCCACCTTCTCCTCCTCGGTCTCGCTCTCGCTCTTCTTCGCCTCCTTCTTCTCGGCTTCCTTCTTCTTGTCAGTCTTGCCGGCCGCCTCTGCGGCCTTCTTCGCGGCCTCCTCCTTCTTCCATTTCTCGAGCGCCTTGTAATACTTGTTCCAGGCGTCGAAGTAGCCCTTGCCCGCCTTGAGCGGCTTCTGCAGGGAGCTCAGCGAGAGCTTCGGATCCCTGCCCTGGAAGCTGAGCTTGATGGCGGCCAGGTCGTCGACGACGAACTCGTCGCGGCTCTTTCCGGCCGTCTTGACAGCCGCCACCCTGGAACCGCTTCCGCCGGCGCCGCGGGGCGCCAGCACCACGGTGGTGACGCCTGCTGCAGCGACGGGCCGGAAGTTCTCCTGCTCCACCACGACCGCCTTGTGAATCGGGATGGAAGCATCGGGAGTGGTCCGGTCCCCTTCGAGCCCCAGATGGCCATGGCCGTCGATGAATCCCGGAGTCACGACTGAATCGGGACCCTCGTCGACGATCCGCGCCCCGGGAGGATGGGGAACGGTATGCCCGACAGCCTGGATCACGCCGTCCTCCACCAGGATCTCGCCGCCGTGGATCGGAGGACCCGAAACGGGCAGGATCGTCCCGGCGCGGACGACGAGAGCAGCCTTTCCCATCGGGTTGGAGAAGACGTGCCTGCCGTTGATGTAGACCTGCCGGACGTGGGAGTTGGCGTTGAGAGGCGTTGACGAGAGAACGAGAAAATCGGCATCCATCCCCGGAGCCAGGGTGCCCACGCGGTCATCCACCGAAAGCAGACGGGCCGCCGTGCTCGTCACCGCGGCCAGCGCCTTCTCCTCGGGCATGCCGTGGCTCACGGCAAGAAAGGCCGCCTGTATCAGCTCTCCCGGCGACACGTTGGTGGGAATCGAGAGGGCCACGGGAATCCCCTTCTCCACCAGGCAGGCCGCCGTGCAGAGGCATTTCTCGATTCCGCCCGGCTCGATGCCCAGCTCGTAGAGGGGGCGGCCCGGATGGAACGGAACCTCGAGAACGACGCCGAGCCGCGATGCGGCGATCACGCCGGCCACGCGGTGGGCCTCGCTGCAGCCCTGGAGATAGGTCTTCATCCCGAGCTCGGCCGCCAGGTTGCAGGCCGCCTCGATATCCACGGCCCGCTCCGCCGCGATGCGAAGAACGGGCGGCTCGGCCAGAGCCGCGGCCAGCGTTTCCATGTTGTAGTCGAAGGGAGAGCCCGAGTAGCCGCGGGCTTTCCGGAACGCCTCCTTCAGCTCGAGGACCTGCGCCAGCCTGGAGCTGGGCCTCTGGATCTCGGCCGGCTCGATCTTCTGAAGCGACGAGGCGGGAAGGGGATATTTCTGCAGACCGCCGGGATTGTACGACCGCTCCGTCAGGTTCACGCAGAGGTCGGTCCCCTTGTCGAGGATTCGGCTCTGCAGATCCTGGCCGGCCGTCTTCACCACGGCGCCCCGCCCGGACACGAGCCGGTCGGGGTTGGCGCAGAGGTACAGCGTGGTGATGCCGCCTGCAAGCAGCTCGCTGTTCTCCTGGTAGGGATCGAAGGCATCGATGGCCCGGTACTTGGCCGAGACCGTCTCCTCGCCCGGGCTGTAGCTCACCCGTGCCGGCGAAGCCGCCACCAGCCCCGGAAAGATCACGCCGTCGCGGAACTCCACGACCGGGACGCCGGGGGGCACCTCGATGTCGCTCCCCACGCGGACGATCTTCCCGTCCCGAACGAGAATCACACCGTTCTCGATCAGGCGAGGCGTACCGCCCTTGAAGCAGCAGGCAAAGATCTGCTTCGCACGAAAGGCCTTCTGCCCGCAATCCTCGCCGCACGAGTCAGACCGGCTGATGCCGGCCGGAACGAGCAGGCAAAGCAACAATGCCACCGATATCGGGCAAAGCGTCATGAAACGCCTGATCATGTCTGACTCCTCATTTTCCGGGATTCTCGACGCCGCTCTTGTCCTTGGGGGCCTCAGGGGCTTTGTCCTTCCCCTTCTCCTGCTCCCCTTCCTTCTTTTCCCCGTCCCCAGGCTTCTCCTCCTCCTGCTTCTCTTCCCCGTCGGCCTCTTCCTCGGCTTCCCCGGATCCGAGGAGCAGCTCCTGGAGCCTGTGGTCCTTCTCGCGCTCGTAGACCAGCTCGCCTTCGATGAACACCTTGTCCACCCAGGTCCTGCTGTCGAGAATGTCGCCCGTGAGCACCAGGAAGGTGGCGTCATAGCCAGGCAGGATCGCGCCGAGGCGATGGCCCATGCCGAGCATCGAAGCCGGCGTCATGGTGATCGACTCGAGAGCCGTCTGACGCGGAATGCCGTTGCGCACCAGGCGGGCGGCCTGGTACCAGGGATACCTCTCGCCCATCGTGGACGACAGGCTCGTGGTGACGGCGAAGGGGATGCCCTTCTCGAAGAAAACGGAAGGAACGAAGACTTCGGTCTCCTCGCCGGTGAGAGGATCCTCCTCGGTGTAGAGCATGTTGTAGCTCAGGATCACGGGGCGGCCGGCCTTCTTGATCAGGTCGGCGGCCTTGTGGCACTCGTTGCCCAGCACGAAAACCGACCTCTTGAGGAAACCGTGCTCCTCGGCAAGCTTGATGCCCAGGGCAACGTCCATGGCCCGGCCGCAGTAGAGGAAGGCGGGCAGGCGTCCGTCCTTCAGCCTCTTCAGGTTCAGGTGCTTGAAGTCGAGGTCCTCTTCCTTGATCAGGGCCATGCCCTTCTCGCGGGCCTGGTCGGGAGGGATGTCCACCTTCTCGTCCTTCTCCTTGACCGACTCCTCGTACTTGGACTCGGCCAGTTTGCCGAGATACTCGTCGAGCTCGCGGAAGGTCTCCCGGAAGGCGGCCATCTGCGTCATCCTGTCGTATCCCCTCTTGGGAGAGATCGACAGCTTGAGGCCGGCCTGGGCCTTCAGCGTCATCTCGGGCACCGTCCGGCCGATCGGCTTGATCACGCGCGACATGCCGCCGATGACCGTGTCGTTACCCTGAGCGACGAGGAGCGTGGTGATGCCGTCGCGCAGCGCTTCCTCGAAGGTGAGGTTGGAAGGATCGATGGCATCCCCCACGTCGAGGAACGGCAGCACGGGCAGGGATTCGTTCGACCTGTCGAGGCCGCGTGCCGTGTGGCTTTCGATCATGCCGGGAAAGACGACGGCCTCTCCCGCATCGATGACCCAGAAATCGTAGGGGATCTTGAGATCCTTCCCCACATCCTTGATCTTGCCGTTCTCGACGAGGATCACTCCGTTGCTGATATCCTCGCCGGCGACGGTGATGATCCGAGCCGCCTTCAGGGCCAGCTTGTCGGTGCGAGGTTCCTGCGCCCGCGGCTCAGGACTCAGCAGAACGGCCCACATCAGGGCGAAAAGAGCCAACCTTGCAAAACGCATCATCGTAACTCCGTTCGACTCATGGTGACTGAATTACCGGTTATCTATTTCTTGTTACCTTCCAGCTCCGAGGCATGGAATCCCAGCAGGTGGACCACCTCGCCGTTGATCAGGACCGTGACGGCCTGAGTGGTGGCGGCAAAGGGCGTCCCGCTCCAGATCACGAGATCGGCATCCATGCCCGGCTTCAACAATCCGAGCCGTTTCTCCAGCCCGAGGATCCCGGCCGGCACGGAGGTGACGGCCTTGAGAGCATCGTCGAAGGGCAGCCCGCCCCGGATCGCGTATCCGGCCTGGTGCGGCAAGGCCCCCTCGCCGGCCTGGTCGCCAGCTGTCAGCGCAACGGTGACGCCGGCCTTCCGGAGAAGGCCCGCCGTGTTGATGCACGGCCTGCGCGCCTCGCCGCTCGATGAGCGGAATCCCCTGGCATGGGTGAAGATCGGACCGTAGACCACGGGAACATTGCGCTCCTTCAGCTCGGGAATGCAGCGATAGGCTTCCGTGGCCTCCTCGAGCACGAAATCGATGCCGAATTCGTTGCACAGCCTTATGGCGGCCCAGATGTCGTTGTACTGGCGGGCCTGGATCCGGAACGGAACCTTGCCCGCGATCACGGCGACGAGGGTTTCCATGGCGGGATCATGGGGCGAGGCCTGACCGCCGCCCTTCCCCCTGGCCTCCTGGTATCGCAGGGCGGAGTAGAAGGCATCGCGGAAGACCCAGGTGCTGCCCATTCTCGTCGTTGGGCGCCGGGTGAGAAAGGTGACCTCGCCGGAGGGGCGCCTGTTGTAGGACCCTCTCATCTGCGTGTCCCGTCCAAGGGTGGCTTTCACCGACCCCTCGGTGACGAGGATCCTGCCCGAGACCGGTCCGGCTGTCTTCAGCACCGTGCCGCGGCTCCCGATCACGCTTCCCGAACCGGGAGTCACGTAGACGGTGGTGACCCCCTTGCGGACGAGCCGCTCGAAAACGCGCGACCTCCTGTCCACGGCATCGAGGGTCCGCATCTGGGGAACGACCTCAGAGGAGTGCTCCGTCCAGGAATAGGTATTGATCACTCCGGCGGTGGAAGCGGCGTCGATCAATCCCGGCGTGACCACGCCTTCGCTCTTGATCTCACGCGCTCCGACCGGAATGGGCAATCCGTTCCCGATCGCCCTGATCTTTCCGTCCTTGATCACGATGATCCCGTCCTTCACGACCTGGCCGTCGCCCTTGTGGATCAGGGGAGCCTTGACGACGATCAGGTCATCCTTGTCCTCCGAGGCCGCGATCGGTCCGGAGGCAAAGAGGAGGACAGCGCCCAGAAGGACGGCACCTCTCCACCCGGTGCGATATTTCGCACCTCTAAAACCGGTGCGACAGTTCATGAAAATCATTTTCTGCATTCTTCGCTCCCTGTCCCTCTGTCATGACAGGAACAGCCCCGGAAGACCGGGACGCCGTCGATGTAAACCACGAGGACGCGCGATGTGAGATCGAGGGGATCTCCCGAAAAGACTACGAGGTCGGCATCCTTCCCCGCTGCGATCGATCCCACCCTGTGGGCGATACCGGTGATCTCGGCCGGGTGAAGGGTGAGAGCCTTCAGCGCCGTCTCCCTGTCGAGACCGCTCTGCACGGCCAGCGCCGCGCTGGTCCGGAGCAGGGCGGGGTTGCGGACCGGCGCTCCCGCCGTGAAGGCGAACTTCAATCCGGCCTTCGCGGCCCGCGCCGGCGCGCCGAGGAGCCGCTCTTCCGTGCTGAAGGAGTAGGGTCCCATGATGAGGGGAAGCCCGGCCTGACCGAGCTCGTCCATCATACGCCACGCATCATGAACACCGAGAAGCGCGACGGTGAGCTTGTACTGCCTGGTGAACTCGATGGCCGATTCGATGTCGTAGCGCGATCCCACGCGGAGAAAGCCGTCCAGCTTTCCCGCTGCGAAGGAAGCCAGGCGGTCCGCCCGATCCTCCCCGCCCTTCACGGCCTTCCGGGATGCCTCGTCGAGGGACCTGCGAAACAGGTCGAGGGCCCCCATCCGCGAGGTGGGCATCCTGTCATAACGGTACGCGGAGCCCTCGAGCGCGAGAACGAGCGGGCCGCCGGTCCGGAGGATCCGGCTCATCCGGCACGGCGTGGGGCTCGACGTCTTCACGGCAACGGCGGTGCCCCCCACGATGTTCTCGCCCGAAGGCGTGATCAGAACACTCGTGATCCCTTCGGCCAGGGCCCGGTTGAAGTCGCGGCTGAACCGGTCGAAGACGCTCTCCGTCCCCACGGCGGGCTGGAGAGCCGTCGCCCTCTCGGCCACATGATTCAACGCTCCGAGAGAGCTGTCGGGGTCGATCAATCCCGGTGCAATGACCGAGTCCTTGAAATCGATCACCCTGCATCCGGCCGGGAGCGCGATCGACGACCCAACCGCCTCGACCTTGCCGCCACGGATCAGCACCACGCCCTTTTCGTGCACGGTACCGGCGCCGGTGTAGACCTTGGCCGCGCGCAGAGCCAGCGGACCCGCCCCCGGATCCCCCTCCGGAACACCGCCCGCGCATGGAATCGCGCAGAACCAGAAACAGGCGAATAGCACGACCATCGAGGTCAGTGCCAATCTCTTTTCAATGCGTCTTCTCATCGAAACCTCTCAGCGTTAGGAATCGCGCTTGAAGGCGATCTCGCCCTTGACAAGTACCGTTTCCACCAGGGAGGAAGAGGAAAGGGGCTCGCCGCTCATGATGACGATGTCGGCGTCCTTGCCCTTTTCCAGGGAGCCGACACGGTCGTCGATACCGAGAATCCTGGCGGAATCGATGGTGATCGCCGACAGGGCCTTGCACGGGCAGAAACCCCCTGCCACGGCTGCGGCGGCGTTGAGACTGAGAAAGCGCGTCTCGGAGGAAAGTCGTCCCGAGCTGGCCAGCACGACGGGGACTCCGGCCTTCATGAGAGCGGCCGCGCACCCGGTGCTGTGGTTGCGATACTCGTTCGCCTCGCGGCTCAAGGTGCGCTGGACAGGCCCCAGGACAACGGGCACCCCGGCGTCGGCCAGCGCGTCGGCGACCATGTAGCTCTCCGTGGCCCCGACGATCACGAGCCGGACGGGATACTCCTCGACGACCTCGAGGACATTCAGGATGTCGGCGGCCCGGTGCACTTCCAGGAACAGGGGAATATCACCATCGAGAGCCTTGACGAGCCACTCCTTGTTGACGTCCCGCCGCGGCTTCTTCGGCTTCTTCAGCTCCTCCTCTTTTTTCTTCTCGCCTTCCTTGCCGCCCTTCTCCTCTTTCTTTTCCTCTTTCTTCTCCGCTTTCTTGCCGTTCTTCTTCCCGTTCTCGTCCTTCTTCTTCTTCTCGGCCCGCTCCTCGAGCTTCTTGACGTACTCCTCGAGCTCTTCCTCGTAGGTTTCCAGCGACTTCTCGTACGCCTTGGCTCCCTTCAAGGCCTTGCGAAGCTGCTGCACCTCCCGCAGGCGGCCGATTGGCCGGCCGTAGCTGCCTAGCCCCAGCGAAGCCCTGAGACCGAGGTCGCCCTTCAGGGTCATCGCCTCGACATCAGCGTCCGGCACCAGGCTGAGCGCGGCGCCCCGGCCGGAGATCCCGGCGCCGGGGGAAGGGAAGAGCGCGACGGTGGTGACTCCGCGCTCCAGGGCGGAGTCCATGGCGCCGGGGACGAAGAGGTTCACGGCATCGAGAATGTTGCCGTCCACCTTGACGCCGCCCCCGCCGTCTCTGAAGAGCGCGCTGTTCGCATCGACGAAGCCGGGAAGCACGACCTTGCCCGCAGCGTCGATCACCGTGGCGTTCCGGGGCGCCCTGACGAGCTCCCCCACTGCCGCGATCTTGCCTTTTCGAATCAAGATCGATCCCTTGGGCATGTCGCGGCCCGTCAGGGTGATGATCCTGCCGTTCTTGATGAGAACGGGCTTGCTGCCGGGCTGCTTCTCCTGAGCCGATGCCGGAAAGAGAGCGGCAAGCAGCATCAGGATCAGGACAGCGGAACCGGAGCGAAGCAGGAAGGCTTTCATTCTTGACTGGTTGGAAATATGAAGCGTCATATCATCTCCGTTACGGGAAGATCCATGGCGGTCCAATTGAATAACAGGCTGAATCCTGCCAGGAATTGGCGTCTTCAGAAGAAAGACCGAGGGTGCCTTGGAGAGGAAATCTAGTCCTTAGGATAGGTACACGCCGCGAACGATCAAGAATTAAAATGGAAATATCTTTCAAGAGGAGCCCTACCATTCCACCTCGTCCTTCAGGGTACGAGTCATCAGGTCGTTCACCGCTTCCACCGGTTTCTTTCCCTCGTAGAGGACGTTTTGGATCTCCCTGCAGATCGGCATCTCCACGCCATGCCGTTCCATCAGGCTGGTGACGGCGATGGTAGTCTTCACGCCTTCGGCCACCATCTCCATCTCGTCGAGGATCTGCTGCAGCGTGTATCCCTGGCCGAGCTTCTCGCCCACGGCCCGGTTGCGCCCGTGGCGCGACGTGCACGACACGATGAGGTCGCCGATCCCGGCCAGACCGAAGAATGTCGAGCGCTGCCCTCCCATCGCCTCGCCGAGGCGCCCCATCTCCACGATCCCTCGCGAGAGGAGAGCAGCCTTGGTGTTGTCCCCGAATCCAAGGCCGTCGACCATCCCTCCCGCAATGGAAAGGACGTTCTTGATGCAGCCGCCGAGCTCCGCGCCCGTGGGATCGCTGTTGGTGTAGACGCGAAAACGCTCCGTGTTGAGCAGTGACTGGACGAGAAGGCCCAGGTCCTTGTTCACCGATGCCACCACCACGGTAGTGGGCATCCGCCGGGCCACCTCCTCCGCGTGGCTCGGGCCGGAGACGACCGCCGTCTCCACGGAGCCGAGGACGCCCCCGATGATCTGCGTGGCCCGATCGAGCGTATCGGTCTCGATCCCCTTGGTGGCCGAAGCCACGGGACAGCCCGGACGATGGACCTCCTTCAGCCGCGTCATCACGTCCCGGAGATACTGCGACGGCACTACGGAAAAGATGATCGCCGCCTCTGCCGCTTCGGCAAGGTCGTGGGTGATCCTGATCCCTTCGGGAATCGTGATACCGGGAAGAAACTTCGGATTCAGACGCTCCCGGTCCAGATGGTCGGCGTAGTCGGGGAAGGCGCTCCAGAGGGTGACCTCGTTCCCGGCCTCGTCGAGAACCATGGCAAGAGCCGTACCCCACCCGCCGTCGCCGAGAACCGTGACCTTCTTCCTGTCAGCGTTGCTCATCTCCGCCTACCTCACCTTCTCCGGCTCGTCGTCGCCCACCTTGTCCTCCTCCCGTTTCAGAAGACGGCTGATGTTGGACCTGTGGCGCACGATGACCAGCACGGCGGCCATCGCCCCGCCAACGGTGAGCCATAAATATTCTTCGAACGCCTTGTCATGATGAAGTGCCAGAACGGCGAGGGGAAAGGCGATGCTCAAGGCCATGGACGAGACGGCCACGTAGCGCGTGACCTTCCTCACGATGAAGAAGACGGCGAAGGCGATCAGGGCGGCATCCCAGCGAAGGGCCAGGATCGCGCCCGACAGCGCGGCAACGCCCTTGCCCCCGTGGAATTTCAGATAGACGGGAAAGATGTGGCCCACCATGGACGCCGCACCGCACCCGATGGCCAGGAGGTAGCGGTCCACGCTTTCGGGAACGAGGGGCGCATCGAGCTCGAGAGCCAGCATCACCGGCCCGAATCCTTTCAGGAAATCGAGCACGAAGACGGAAAGGCCGATCGGTTTCCCCAGGATCCGGATGGCGTTGGTGGCCCCGATGTTCCCCGATCCTTTCTCGCGGATGTCGACGCCCTTGAAGATCAAACCCGCGCAGAGACCGAAGGGGATGGCGCCCAGGAGATAGGAAACCGCCACCCAGGCCGCCCCGGCCAGCCATGCTTCATTACCCGTGCTCGATGCTAGAATCGGAATCAACGAGAAATTCCCTTCCGTAGCGCTTCCAAAGACTGCTATTTTTATCAGACTGCGGGACGGGATCAACTCCCATCTCGGCGATCTTCGGATTTGGAGTGCTGATGCGAAAGAGCAGGATTCTCGTTGGTGTCGACACGGGGGGGACCTTCACGGATTTCATCTTCATCCACCGCGGCGGCGTGACGGTGGACAAGCGGCCGTCCCGCCCGGCCGATCCGGCCTCGGTGATCCGCGACGGAGTGCTCGATTTTCTCGGGCAAATCCATGACTCGCCGGACATGGACGGCGCCGCGCTGCTCGAGCTCTTCGCCCGCCGCCTCGTCATCGTTCACGGCACCACAGTGCCCACCAACGCGATCCTGGAAGGCAAGACGGCGCCGGTCTGCCTCGTCACCAACAAGGGATTCGAAGACCTGATCGAGATCGGCCGCCAGGAGCGACTCGACCTCTTCCGCCTTCCTGCCGTCAAGGCCGAGGCGCCGGTGGAACGCCGCCTCCGCTTCGGGGTGCCGCAGCGCACGCTGCACGATGGGACGGAGGAGAAGCCCCTGTCGGAGAATGAAATCGGGAAGGTGGTACGACGGACTGTCCGCTCGGGTGTCAAGGGTGCCGCGGTATGCCTCCTCTACTCCTTTCTCGATCCCCGTCCGGAACAGCGGCTCGAGCGCGCGCTCAGGAAGGCGGGGCTCTCCGTCTCATGCTCGTCCCGCGTGGCGCCGGAGTTCAGGGAGTACGAGCGATTCTCCACAACGGTGATCAACGCCTCGCTGCAGCCCGTGGCCGAAGGTTATCTCGGAAGGCTCGGATCGGCTTTCCCGGGCGCCGAGATCCTGGTCATGTGCTCCGGGGGCGGCGTGGCTCCGCCGGAGGAAACGGCGAAGCGTCCCGTGACGGCCATCCTGTCGGGACCGGCCGGAGGAGTGGCCGGTGTGGCGACGCTTCTCGATAGAAGCCGCAGGATCAAGCCGACATCCTCCACGAAAGATGTGCAGAAGGGAAAGGCGATCACCCTGGACATGGGTGGAACGTCCACCGACGTGGCTCTCGTCGACGGGGAGCCGCTCCGCCGGCACCAGTCGTCGATACTCGGCCTCCCCCTGCTCGTTCCCTCGCTGGACATCCACACCGTGGGAGCGGGAGGCGGCTCCCTGGTCTGGTGCGACCGGGGCGGCGCTCTGCGCGTCGGGCCCGAGAGCACGGGGGCCGATCCCGGACCGGCCTGCTATGGGAAGGGCAGCCAGCCGGCACTGACCGATGCCCATCTCGCACTTGGGCGTCTTGACCAGAGGGGTCTTCTCGGCGGCAGCTTTCCCCTGGCATCCGCGCGGGCGGCGGAGGCGCTGCGCCCACTGGCCCGCCGTCTCCGCGTGTCGTGCGAAACGCTCTGCCGCGGCATACTCGACGTGGCTGACGCGGTGCTCGAGAAGGCGATCCGCGTGATCACCCTGGAGAGAGGACGCGATCCCAAGGATTTCCCGCTCGTGGCTTTCGGCGGTGCCGGAGGGCTGCACGCCTGCCGGCTGTTGCGGTCCATGAACCTGCCCGCCGTGATCATCCCCCCTGCGCCCGGAGTCCTGTCCGCCGAGGGGATCGCCACGGCCGAGCTGATGGAGGAGCGCTCTCTCGGCCTGCCCCTCGTCCTCGAGAAGGGCGCTGTCCGGGAGATCAGATGCGCCTTCCGTAAAATGGAGGATCAGTGGCGCCGGGAGAGGAACAGCCACGGCCGTCTGAAGGTGAGGAAGGTGACGGATCTGCGATACAAGGGCCAGTCCTTCCAGCTGACTCTGCCCTTCGAGAACGGGAGATCGCTGGAGAAGAGGTTCCACGAGACCCATCTCGAACGATACGGGCACAACGATCCGGACGGAGTGGTGGAAGTTGTCACGATCCGCGCCCGCTTCGTCAGGAGCCGAAGCCTGGCGATCGACCGTCTGTTCGAACCACCGACAGATGACGGACCGGCGAGGCGCCGCGCACCGCGGCCTGCCGGAACGCTCGCCTCCCTCCCGGGATTCGGGCGCTGGCAATGGCCGTTCTACATCAGGGAAAAGCTGAAACCGGGACAGTCGATCCAGGGTCCGGCCGTGATATCCGAATTCAGCGCCACGACGGTCGTGGAGAAGGAGTGCACCCTCGAGGTGAACGAGATCGGCAGCCTCCTCTTGACGACTCGCAGGAAGTGAAGGGGGAGCGCGTGACCGCTACCCAATCCTCAGGGCCCCGAATCCGACAGCCGCCGATCCGTCGGGCTCTGCAGCCATGTCGTAGCCGAGCAGTTCGCTCTCGATCCCGTCCAGGAACTTGAAAACGGTGTAGATCGACGCGACGCTGCAGATGTGGTTCCTGTTGCCGATGGCAGCCACCTCGCCGTAGAACGCCTCCGCGCCCCCTGACACGGCAGCCTGAAGCACGCGGTCGTCGTCGTGCCGCACCTGGTCGAGAGCGCTTTGCGTCAACGGCTCGGAGGCGCCGAACTTCGGACCCACGTGGCACATGTCCGCCCCGGCGAGAAGAAGAGTATCGCCGCTCTCCCCGCTGCCGACCGCTTCATCGAGCGACCGGAGGAAACCCTCCACCTCGGGATGTTCGGCCGGCGAGGCGCCGGGCTGCAAGCGGCTCTCCAGCGAGGTGCAGAGAACGGGAACGATCCGCGGCATGGCGTCCCCGCCGAAGAGGTGCTGGAGAAAGAGGACCTGGAATTCGATCGAGTGCTCGATGCGGTGGCCCAACTCGCCCAGCGTCAGGTCGAAGGGGCACGCCTCGACAAGCTTGTCGCAGAACTCCTTGTCCGCCTCGGCCGGCCCCAGAGGAGTGAAGTGATCCTTGGGGCTCAGGATGTAGAGGTGGCCGTCCGCGAAGTGCCCTGTTCCGAAGATCACGACCCGCCGCGGAGGCCTCTTTCCCGCAAGAGCCGTGTAGGCTGCCGTGTAGATCGAGCGGCCTCGCTCGATGTCGATGTGGGGCGCCACGAGTCCGCGAGGGGGCGGCTCCTTTCCCGCAGGCCGGGCGGGAACGACCTCTTCGAGGAACGCCTTCAGCTCGTCCGGCTCATCCGGGTAGGCCTGGCCGGCATGCGACGCGGTTCGTGTCAAGCTGCAGCGGTACTCGTCCTGCGCTGCGCGCAGCTTCTTGTCGAAGCCCGGTCCCTCCAGGTAGCCGCGCTCATCGAGGTCGGCGGCGATCTCCCGGATCCTGTCGCCCATGACAAGCTCCCCGAACTGCTTCGTGAATCCCAGCTGGATATCCAGGATCGTGGAAGCCCCGTCCATCAGCGAGATGATGTAGAGGAGCGGGCCCGGGACCACGATCGGATCGCCGGCAAGACCGAGGGGATCGCGGATCGCGAAGAGCCGCTCGTTCTCGTGCTCCAGGGGAACGATGTCGAGGTTTGTTCTCAGGCTGGGTTTTTCCAGATCGACGGCCATGTCTTTTCCCTCGAGGAGGTTCGGTGTTGCGCTCTTCCTGACCGGTGAACGGTTCTTCATCTACTGGCAGCAGAAGCCGAACATCAGACGACCGTTCCCCAAAACTAAAAAAAGCTGGTGACCAATTTTGCCTTTCGCGGCAAAACAGATCACCAACTTTCCCCCAACACCGATCGCAGGTTGATACCCAGGAGTCTTCCTGCTCGACTGACTATCAGCAAATAATATTCCTATTTCCAGAGAACGTAGGTGTTTTTAACGTAATTCTAACAACCTGTCAAAAAGAATGTTACAGTTTCCGTATTTGGTTGGACGCATCGCCCTTGGCACCCCATTCCGGAAAACCGGAAAAATCGCCAACCGGTGTTGGCGATTCGAGAGGGGAACATCGTTCCAGCGATCATGCCGGCAAGAGCTCGATCCTCACCGTTGTCCCCTGGTCAGGCCCGGTTCTCCTGATGAAGATCCGGCCTCCGTAGCGGTCGAGCATCTCCACGGCCTGGAAAAGACCGAGCCCGCCGCCGCCCGACTTGGTGGAGAAGCCGGGCTCGAAGATCCGGTTCTTCAGGTCATCGGGAATTCCGGTGCCCGTATCGGACAGGTCGATGAGAATCCGCTCGCCGCAGGTGTCGATGGAGAGGCGGAGCTTCTTCTCCCTGGAGCCCTTCATGGCCCGCGAGGCGTTGGCCAGGAGGTCCTCGATGATCACCTTCAGGTCCGACTCCCTGACAAAGGCCTTCACACCGGGCTTCAACCGCGCGGCGACGGGCTCCACTCCCACCCCGGCCTCGCTGACATTGACCGCAGCGGCCTGGAGCATCTCCTCGGCGACCCTGACGGGATCGCATCGAATGAATGCGGCCAGATCCTCCAGCATCCTCTTGCGAACCAGCGAAAGGGTGCCGATGGCCGTCAGGACCGATCCGCACATGGAAGCAAGCGATTCCGTATCCGAAAGATCGCACTTTCCCAGAACATCCCGCAGGACGAGCAGCGCCTCGTCGAAAGACCTGACCAGCCCCGGTGCGATTCCAGCCTGCCTGGCCGCAGGGGGGATCCGGGCGAGATGCGGCCCGGCGTTCTCGTGGAAAGAGACGGCGAGCTCGTTCAAACGCTTGACGAGCGACCGGTCGGGAGAGGGATCGAGGTTCAGCTGCTCGAACAGCATCCTCAGCTGATCGAGAATGGAATCGGTTCTCCTTCCCTGTCCCAGGGTGCGCATGGTTTCGAGGAAAGCGTCGCAGCGCGAGGCCTCGGCAGCTGTCCTCTTGCGGCGGTTCATGCGCCGCCGCCTTGCAGCGAGGAAGACAGCGGCCGCCGCTGCCGCGGAGCCGGCAAGGAAGGAGGGGATCATGTAAAGGAGATTCGTCGGGCTGGGCAGCACATCTTCGACCAGACGGCACTGGAAGAAATCGATCTTCTTCTTCTCACTGACCGCTCCCGGATACTTGGAAGAAACACGCACGCAGAGATCGGGGATCTCGTTGCCGTTTCTCACGAGCGAGACGAGCCGCACCCGGTCGGTGAAAGATCTCAAGGCCATGATTTCGAGATCTGGCAGGGACAGGACGAGCAGGTCGTTCCCGCCGGTGGCCACCAGCTCGTCCCGGCCGTCGCCGTCAAGATCGGCCACGAGGCGCGGCGTGAGGGGAAGGTTCTTTCTCGGGGTTCTGGAGCTCGTCTTCTTCAGGTTCTCGTCGAGCAGGTCGATGCTGCCGTCCATGTAGGTGACGACCAGTCCCTTGAAGGAGGAGGAGGGATCGAAATGGGCGAGCAGCTTGTTCGTCCGTCGGTCGAATCGAAAGGGCTTCCCCTCGGGTTTCAGCGTCGGGCCGCGGATCTTCTCGATCCTCCCCGTCTGTCCACCCTCTTCCCGCAGGGGGCGGTAGAGGTAGAAGTAATATCCGCCGCCCGGGATCATGGGGCCCAGGTGGGCCGAAAGAGCCCCGTTGGGATCCGCCGGCTCCCAGCACTTCTCCTCCTCCAGAACACCGGTCTCGGAATCGATTTTCAGCACCAGGACTCTTTCCCGGTCATCGAGCCGGCTCGGCAGCCGATCGTCCGGCGGCTTCCGGTCCGTCCAGTTGTCGGTGGCCCTGGTCGAGACGACGATCTCGGGTCTGTGTGCCTCGTCCCCATCGACATCGGCCACGAATGGCATGTATTGCTTCTTGCGATACTTCCTGGAAAAGCTGCCGCATTTCATCTCCCTCTTGCAGAGCACCTCAGGCGGACCGCCTTCTTTCAACGATTCTCCGTCATAGATCCAGAAGCCGCGCGGGATCAGCTCGAATCCGGTGAAGGCGAGAAACAGGAGATCGTTCGTCCCGTCGCCGTTGAAATCGGCCGGACCGCAGTTGCTCAGCTGGCACACCCAATCATGATCGCTCCTGAAGTCGTATCCGGGATTCTCGAATCCCCCGATCTCGAGCACAGGTTCATGATTGAAGGGAAAGGAAGAGGCACCGATCTCATGAAAGGAAAGCCACGCCCTCTCGTCCGGCACCATCCGCGTGATGCAGAGCGACGCCTTGCCGTCGCCGTCGAGATCGACGAGGCCGGAGAGGACGAAGATGTCATCGAGGTGGAACTGCTTTATCTCTCCGCGGAAGCTGTCCTTGAAATAGACCTCGCCTGTCTTGTGATCGGCCCAGTATGTCTCGTCGTACCCATCCTGGTTCCAGTCGGCGACGAGAACGGACGATATTCCCATGATCGGTCTCGGCCACGTGTCCTCGAGAGTATATCGCGGACTGCCGGACGGATCGCATCCAGCGAGCATGGCGGCCAGAAGGCAGCAGACCGCCCCAAGACGGACCGAAACGAGATGATGGCTCTTTCCGTTCATCATGCCTGCCTTACAGGTTCCAGCTCGACACGCAAGGTCGTGCCGATGCCCGGACCGGTCCGGGCAACGAAGATGCGGCCGCCGTAGCGATCGAGTAATTCAGCAGCCTGAAAAAGCCCCGGGCCGCTGCCCGTTTCATCGGTGGAATAATCCCTCTCGAAGATCCTGTTCCTCAGATCCTCTCCGATCCCCGGACCCGTGTCGGACACGTCGATCACGATCCTTTCCCCCGTGCTGTCCACCCGCAGCTCGATCCTCTTCTCCGGGCTTTCCTCAACGGCCAGGAAGGCGATGGCGAGGAGGTCGTCCACCACGAAGTGCAGATCCCGTTCCAGGGCAAAGGCCGTCACACCGGGGCCGATGCTGGCCTGGAGAGGAGCGATCTCCACTCCCGCCTCCCGCGCGCGGGGCAAGGCGGCCTTCAGGAGCCTCGCCACCACCTGCAGGGGATCGCAGCGGAAGTGAACCATCTGTTCATCGAGCATCGATCGGCGGCCGGCAGAGAGGTCGTCGATGGCTTTCACGATCGCTCCGCTCCGGCCGGAGAGGGCTGCGGGTTTCGCCGGGTCGGATTCGATCAGGGCTTCCTGCAGAACGCGCAGCGCCGCTTCATAGAAATTCAGCACGGAAGGAGAAACACCGGCGGCACGGGCGGCAGCGGGCACACGGTTGAGCTGCTGCCACGAGACTCCCCGGAATGCCGCGACAATCTCGTTGACGCGCTCATCGAAGTCCGAGCCGGCTTCGGGATCGTGCTGCAGGTGTCCCAGGAGCATTCTCATCTGGGACAGATTGGAGCTCGTGATCTTTCCATGGCTCACGCTCCGCAGCACGTCGAGAAACTGCTGCCTGCTACGAGAGCCGGCGGCATCCCCGGAAAGCCGGCCCTTCCCGCGGCGCAGGACGCAGGCAACGAGAAAGCCGGCCGCCCCTCCCCCGCCAAGAAAAAGAAGCCTTGTCAGCCAGATCCACCCCTGGGAACCAAGCGGCGCGGAGGATACCATTCTGAAAGCGAGCAGATCCGCGTACCCCTCCTTTTCCTGCTCCGCAATACCCGGCGGGTTCTCCGGAGGACAGACCACGCAGAGTTCGCAGAGAGTTCCCCCGTTGTGTCTCGGGATCACGGACTGCGGCTTCTCGGGAAAGGTCCTCGATGCAAGGACCTTCAACCCGGGAAGGGAAAGGATTTTCAGGTCATTGCCCGCCGTTGCCACGAGCTCATCGGTGCCGTTGCAGTCGATGTCGGCGATGAACCTCGTGCAAAGCGACCTGCTCATGCAGGGATATCCCGATCCCACGCGTTCCAGGTCTTGATCGAGAAGCTCCACCTGTCCGTCCAGGCAGGAGAAGACCAGTCCCTTGAAAGCTGCCGAGGGCTCGAATCTGCTAAGGCTGTAGTCGACGCGTTTCTCGAACCAGAAAGCCCTGTCCACGTTTCGCGTCCGCCCGTCGATCCTCTCGACCTTGCCGAGACCGCCGCCTCCACTTTGCCTGGAAGGCCAGAAGAGATAAAAATAGCGGCCTCCCGCCGGCATCTCGGGACCTGGGAGCAGCTCGATGGGCTCGAGAGCCTCCTTCGATTCCCAGCATTGCTTCTCCGCCAGCGCGTTCTTCTCCGAATCGTATTCGAGAAAGAGCACGCGCGCCCGGTCGTCGGCATGCTTCACCGGCCAGTCCGCAGGCTTCTCGTGGGTGGTCCAGTTGTCCGGCGCTCCGGACCGGACCACGATTTCCGGCCTGTGCCCCCTCCTGCCGTCCATGTCACCGATCAGGACGGTTTCCACGTTGCCGGCCATCCTGAAGAAACAGAGAATCCGGGCCGGCCCGCCCAGCCGCAGGCTTTTTCCGTCGTAGATCCAGATCCCGCGCGGGATCAGCTCGTAGCTCGTCTGGACCTTCACGACAAGGTCGTCGCAGCCGTCGCCGTCGAAGTCGGCCATCCCGCAAAGCGACGCGGAGCAGGTCCAGTCGTACCTTGGCCGGAAGTCGTGCCCATGGTCCCGGAAGCCCTCGATCTCAGCAACGGGCTCCGGATTGGGAGGGTATGTGGCTGCCGCGAGGTCGAAGAAGGAGATCCATGTCCGTTCGCCGGGAATCTGCCTCAGGATCCCGAGAGCCTTCTCGCCGTCGCCGGTCAAATCGGCAAGACCGGCCACTCCGACCATGTCATCGAGCTGGAACTCCCGCGTCTTCCTGAAGCTGCAGCTGAAGCAGATCCTCTCCTTGTGCTTGTCCGACTGGTAGAGCTCGTCATAACCGTCGCCGTTCCAGTCGTCCAGGTAGTAGGAAGTGCAGCCGTGGCTGCTGCTCTGCTCCACATTCTCCAGCGTGAAGGGCGTCGACTCCCTCCCGCACGCCGCGAGCAGGAGGGCCAACAGCGAAAACTGCATCAACCGGTTCGACACGACAGGCTTCATCGCTCGTTTTCCGCTCTCAGCTCGGCGCCGATCTCCATGCCGAGCCGTTTCAGGATCTTCTGCAGCCCATAGCGCGAGAGCCCGACGCGCTCGGCCGCTCGCGTCACGTTGCCCCCGCAGAAGCGGAGGGCGGCGCGCAGGTACTGGCGGTCGAACTGCTCGCCCGCCATCTTCCTCGCCGTCATGAAATCGCTGTCCAGGGACTGGATCGAGTGGAGGCTCGGGAAGTCCTCGGGCTGGAGAACATCATCCCGGTTGTACACGAGGGCGCTCTCGAGGACGTTCTCGAGCTCGCGGACGTTGCCGGGCCAGTGCCATCCCTGGAGACACTGCAGCGCGGAACTGGAGAGCCGCGGAATCGGCCGCTTCATCTCCTTTGACTTCTTCTCGAGAATGTATGGCGCGAGATGCGCGATATCCTCGATGCGGTCCTTGAGCGGCGCGATGTGGATTCTCAGGACGTCGAGCCTGTAGTAGAGGTCGTGGCGGAACCCGCCCTCCTTCAACGAGGCCTCCAGGTCCCGGTTGCTCGCCGTGATGAGGCGGGCTTCCATGCGGAGGGAGGATGTCGAGCCGAGGCGCTCGAAGCGCTTTTCCTGGAGCACACGGAGCAGCTTGGACTGGGTGGACAGAGGCATCTCCGCGATCTCATCGAGAAAGAGCGTTCCCGAGCCGGCCGACTCGATGCGTCCGATCTGACGCTTGTCCGCCCCGGTGAAGGCGCCTCGCTCATGCCCGAAGAGAAGCGATTCGAACAGGGTTTCGGGGATGGCGGCGCAGTTGACGGGAACGAAGGGCTTCCCGGCCTGGGGACCGAGATCGTGAATATCCCGCGCCGCCAGCTCCTTTCCCGTGCCGCTCTCACCGGTGATGAGAACGGGTGAGAAGACCTCGGCTGCCCGGCTCACCTCCCTTCGCAGGGTCCGCATCGACGGACTGTCGCCGACGAGGCGCCCCAGGCGATCGCGCACCTCCTCGCGGAGGACGCGGTTCTCCTCCTCGAGCCGCCGCTGCGAGAGGGCCCGCTCCACCTTCAACGAGAGGTCGTAGAGATTGAACTGCTTGCCGATGTAATCGCAGGCCCCCAGTCGCATCGCCCTCACCACCGAGCCGATGTCTTCACGGCGGCTGATCATGATCACGGGCAGATCGGAGTGCGCGCCGAGAAGCTCCTGCAGGACCTGAAAGCCGTCCATGCCGTGACCAAGCTCGATGTCGAGCAGTACGACGTCCACGTCGGTGAGATCCATCTTCAGGACGTCCTCGCCAGTCACGGCGTGGCGGCAGTCGAACCTCTTCGACAGGATGAGGCTTGCCGTCTTGAAGAATTCGATCTCATCATCAACGATGAGAAGGCTGTGTTTTCCAGCCATACGACTCTCTTTGCACGATTGCGGTAGAAATCAGGCCTGGAGCCATTCTGCCTCTCCGGGCCGGTTTCGTAAATACCGACATTGTCAGGAATCGCCCGGTTCCCCGGCCCGTCCCGTGGCCCTCTCCATGAACCGGACGAGCGCATCGCCTCGAAGGGTAAGCGCTTTTTCGAGGCCCTCCTCATCGAAGCTGCGCATGAAATCGTCGGGATCATCGGGCGCAACCCAGCCGAGCAGGATCCGCATCACCTTCCCCTGCTCGAGAGCCAGGGACAGGACCAGCTTCCTGTCGCCCTCGAAGGGAAGAATAAACTCCATCTCGTCGAACTCCTCGAAAGCGTCGGGGAGATAGCGGGGAACGACTCCCGTCTCGTCGAAAAGCGCCGCGTCGTCGAAGCGCGCCCGCTCCACGGCACATCCTGTGAATGGACGAAACCTTTTCATCTTGGATCACTCCTCGCAGATGGATTCTCGTTGCTGATCACGATGGCCAGCGGTTTGAGACTGTCCGTGTTCTCGAAAACGATCTTGATCGTGGCCATGATGGGAATGGACAGGATCATTCCGGGGAGCCCCCAGAACCAGCCCCAGAGGATGAAGGAGAGGAAGATGACCAGGGGGCTCAGCCGCAGTCTGTTTCCGAGAAGACGGGGTTCGAGAACGCTGCCCACGGCGAACTGGATCACGACGAGGCAGGCGGCCAGGATCCCGATCTTCACTGCGCTGAACGTGGGTTCGGGCTGGACGGCGGCCATGAGCAGGGGGAAGAGGGTGGCGATGCACGACCCGATGTTCGGGATGAAGTTGAGCAGGAAGGTGAGAAGCCCCCAGATGAAGAAGAACTTCACTCCGAAGATCCAGAGCAGCAGGGAGACGAAGAATCCGGTCAGCAGGCTGATGATCGTCTTGCCGACGATGTAGCTCTCCGTCTGCTTCTGGATATTGTCGATCATGTCGAGGATGCGCCCGCCCGCGTCGCCGGGCCACGCCTTCTTCACGCGATAGAGGATGACGTCGCGCTCGATGAGAAGAAAAACCATGTAGAGCAGAATGAGGAAGAGAGTCCCGAGCAGGCTGAACAGTGTTCCGAGCGTTGCGCCCACGAACTGGATGATCTCCTCCGTTTCCGGAAGGAGAGTGTTCCAGTCCACGGCCACCATCTCCTTCACCTGCTCGGGAAGGCTGGCCTCCAGGCTGCCGACGATTTCCAGGAACCTCAGCCTGTACGACGAGTACTCCTCCTGGAAGACGGGGACCTGGCTGTAGAAGACCTTTCCCAGGAGAAAGATGATGCAGCCCGTCAGGAGGATGATCAGCACGATGGCCGGGCCCGTGCGAACCTTGAAACGCTTCAGGTAGGCGACGAACGGACCGGCGAGGCTCGCCAGAAAGAACGCCGTCACGAAGGGCAGCAGGATCGTTTTCATCTGGATCAGGGCAAAGCCCGCTGCCACCAGGGCGACAACGGCGAGCGGCAGGCTCGAAATCGTCTGCTTCCGTTCCATCGGGACACTCCCTCCTGTTCCGGAATCACACTCCTTGCGCAATCTCCCAGGCTGCATGGTGCCAATCCCGATCCGGTTTGACAAGGCTCTGGCTATCCCATCCCTTTTCCCGTACCCTGTTTCGGATTGATTGCGGAGAGGAAAATGAAGATCTATTTCGCCGGCTCGATCCGCGGAGGCCGAGGGGACCGCGAGCTCTACGGACGGTTCATCAACCTGATGAAAGCGTGGGGGCAGGTCCTCGCCGAACACGTGGCTGACAGTGCGATCACGCCGGCCGGAGAGGAATACCTTTCGGACAGGGAGATTCACGACCGCGACGTCCGCTGGCTTGATCTGTCCGACGCCGTCGTGGCCGAGGTGACCACGCCCAGCCTCGGAGTGGGCTACGAGATCGCTCTCGCTGCAAGCCAAGGGAAACCGCTGCTCTGCCTCTACCGGGGCCGGGAGGGAAAATCGCTCTCCGCCATGATCGCCGGCTGCCCGTCCCTTGTCGTTGCGGAATACGAAACGCCGGAAGAAGCCTGCAGGCGGATCGAGCTCTTTCTGGAGGGGCTCTGAGATCCTGACAACCCTCGCAGCCTGAGCCGGCGTTCTTCTTCTGCGTCGGGATCAACAGGCCGTTGGCAAGGTGCTTCGAGTCCGATAAGAACTCATTTCCGCCGAATGACTTTTTCAGCGGACTGTCAGGGCACCAGCTTCGTCGCTTCGGCAAGAACACGGGTCTCCGCCAGTGCGGCGACGGACTCGGGAACCACCTCGCCCTCGATCATGAGATGGCTGATCGTGGCGGATCCGGCGCCCACGAATCCCACCTGCACGTACCCCTCCGAGGGTCCGCCCGGATCGAGCGTCCCGCACTTCTCATCCTCGAACACCAGGGTCGCGATGTTCTTCTTGATCGTGATGGCCAGATCGATGGTGGAGCCGCCGATGCTCAACCGGTCCTCCGGCCTGTCGTCCGGCCTGGTCAGGTTGCGGCGCTCATCCTGGAAATGGAAGTTGTGCGGCCCGAAGGCATAGATCAGGCTGCCGTCGCCGCCGTGCACTATCAGGTAAGGGTAGGGCAGAGGACCGCCTGTCAGGTTGAACTTGCACGACAGCGTCACATCGCCCTTGAAGAGGAGGTGATGGCGGATCGCGCCGCCGCTGGGAAACAGGAGCTCGCCGCCTTCCATCTTCGGCGGCTGCTCCACGTCCATCGGTTCCTCGTCCCCCTCCTCGGCCAGCTTGTTACCCGACTGGATCATGTTCTGCATGAGGCCCTTGTGCAGGTCCTTCGTGGCTTCCTCGAAGGAGAGAAGCTGCCAGTCGGAACACTCCGAGTCCTCGAGAAAAGCGTAGGTCAGCCGGAGCCGCCCGCGCTTCAGGTCGATCTTCTCCAGCGGCTTGAGCTCGCCGTCCACCTTTCCCTCCTCGCGAAGAAGACGGATCACGGCCTCGCGCAGAGGCTCCTTCAGTCGAGCATAAGCCCTTGTATCGGTGAAGCCGTCCCTCAGCTTCTCCGCCGCGGGACGAAAGGTCGCCGAACTCCCGTGAAGCACGGCGCCGGCCAGGCTCCTGGCCTCGAACTCGCGCCCCATGCCGGGCCAGGCCTCCACGAGCTTGCGCACCGCGTCGCCTCTCTCCCCCTTCGCCCTCCTGAGAAAGGCCTTCAGCTTCTTCTCGTCGCCGCAGAGAAGGTAGGCCGCAGCGCACATCGCATCGGCCTCGGGCCCCTTCCGCTTGGCCGCGCTCCGCGACAGGCTGGCCACGCTGTACCAGCTCAGGTTCGCCAGGGAGACCGTCCTCTTGTTGTGCAGCTTGATCACGCCGTCGGCCGTGATCTCCTTGGGAATCCCCTTGTCGGTCCCGCCGTCCTTCAGCTTGAACACGGCGGTCTTTCCCCGCTCGACGAGAAGATCGAAAAGGCTCATCGCGTACTTTTCCAGAGCCTCGACGAGGGCAAGCTCCGCCTTGTCGTGATCCTCGTCCGACTCGAGGAGCTCCTTCGCTTCCCGGAAACGGAAATCCGAAACGAGCCACCAAGCCTCGACACGGACATCTTCCGAGGCGAGCTCGACCGCCGCATCCTCAGCCTCCTCGTCGGCCCGGACCGGAGGGGAAAATACCGCGAGAAGCGCGGCCAGCAGGAGAGCGGTTATTTGAGCTGTTTTCATGAGATTCTCCCTTTTCAGGCTCTCCGATCAGAGGCTCATGCCGGATTGGAGATGTCCACGAACTCGGCCCGGATCTTGAACCGCGTTGTCAGCCGGCGGGCCAGGGCCATGACTCCCGCCTTCTCGCTGTTGTGATGCCCGAGTGCGATGAAGTTGACGCCCCCTTCTTGGCAGAGCGCCTGGGCCGGCTCGTACGGCTCCCCGGTGATGTAGAGGTCGAGCCCCTCCTCCAGGGCATCGTGGAAGATGCCGCCGGCACCGCCGGATACCACGCCGATCGTCCTGATCCTGTCCGGTCCGCCCCGCAGTACGAGAGGGTCGCCCCCGAACCGGGCGGCCAGCTTCTCCTTCACCTTGTCCAGGGAAAGAAGCGTGCGAAACCTGCCCCTGAACCCGATCGGCATACCCTTGTAGAGCCCGAACGATTCGCCGCGCACGGCACCCAGCGCCTTGATGATCCGCGCATTGTTTCCCGCCACGGGATGGGCATCGAGGGGCAGGTGATAGGCCAGGAGAGTGAGGTCGTTCTCGAGGAGAAAGCGGACCCGCTCCCTGAGGGGGCCTTTCAGCACGCGGGATTCGTTGCGCCAGAACATGCCGTGATGAACCACCACCATCTGCGCGCCCCGGCCAACCGCTTCGCGGAACAGCTCCATGCAGGCGCTCACACCCAGCACGACGGCGCTCACGCGCCGGGCGCCTTCCACCTGCAGCCCCACGGGAGCGGCATCGCTGAACTTCCCTGTTTCGAGGTAGGTGTCGAGGTCGGTAATAATCCGGTCGCGGCTTACCATCTTCTCTCCTTGATCGCACTGTCGACTTGAGTCGAATCGAATATGCCGCAATTCGCGGACGGATGCAAGGCCGGGCCCTCGGCCTGCAAAGGACGCCCTGATTCGTGTACAATGGCTCGAATGAAAGACCGGACCCGCACATTCGCCTGCGATGCCATGCTGAAGGGGCTTGCCCGCTGGCTGCGGGCATCGGGCTTCGACGCCTGGTGGGAATACGGAGTGGACGACGGAAAGCTCGTGAGCAAGGCCCGCGACGAGAAGCGCACGCTGCTCACCCAGGACTCCGGGATCATGATCCGCTCCCCCGTTGCGTCAGGGAAGGTGGACTCTCTTTTCATACCGCACGACCTCACCGTGGAGGAGCAGCTTCACCTCGTCTTTCGCAAGTTCGACCTGCAGCGAAGCACCCCGCGCTGCATGAAGTGCGGCGGCGCCCTGGAGGCCGTTGACAGGGAATCGGTCCGCCACGAAGCGCCGCCCCGGACCTTCGCCTGGCTCGACGAGTTCTTCCGCTGCACACGGTGCGAACAGCTCTTCTGGAAGGGGACGCATTGGAACAATATTTCCAGGCGCCTGGGTGAGGTCTTGCCTGAAGAGTGATTTCGCGGGGGAGGGCGGATGCGGGGGCGAAGCGGCGCGCGTCCTCGCAAAACCTGCGGAATGCGCGCCGCTTCGCCCCCGCATCCGCCCAAGCATGCTCTCGGGCTGGACCTCATCGGCTCTGGAGGGGAGGGAAGAAAAGAGAAGATTTTGGGGTATCCGTGGCCCACGTGGGGCACGACATCGCCTACATGACCCACGCCCCACGTGGGCCACGTCCCCCCAGTTGACCGTCAATGCAATCCCTCAAAATCCAAGACCTCGAAGGAAGTCCGTTGCCCATGGTCGCGGTAGGGACGCCGGTTTCCCGGCGCCCCCCGCACAGATCCGGACGTGCA
>CAYZWU010000007.1:0-165957 GCA_964482235.1 uncultured Phycisphaerales bacterium | reverse complement strand
AATTAGCGGATCAACACTGTCCCTGTTTGGCGATGTCTCGAGGACGAAACTCGCGAGTTGAGGCCTCAGCAGGCAGCCGAGGAGGCCTCCCAATGACGAAATCTATTATTGTTTCAGCAATTATATTCACCCTGATCCCTCTGTTCGCCCTGGCGGATCCCGGAACCGCCGGAGACGATCCGTCCCGGGTCCTCGTGATCTACAGCACCCGTTTTCCCGACGGGAACGGCAACGGGATCGGCGACTCGACGGAGGTCGCCCTCTATTATCAGCTGAAGCGCGGCATTCCAGACGATAACATGCTGCCCGTGGTCTGCACCGAATCGTTCCAGTACGAGTACGATGACGGGTGGGAGGATTTTTTCCATCAGATCATCGATCCGCTGCGCGAGCGGCTTCTCCTGCTCGGAGAGGAGAACATCGACTACCTGGTCACCTGCCACGGGATTCCTGTCAAGTACGTCTTCAACGGGACCTTCTCCGAGAGGGCCATCGACAACATCCTGGCCTGCCCCTGGTTCATCGGCACGGCCGAGCAGCACGACCTGCCCAGGCGGAAGCGGGGCAACCCCTACTTCGAGGACTCGCCCACCGTGCCGCCGGACAACGGCCGCTTCGACCACAGCTACAAGGTCCAGGGCCACAACATCTATCTGGTTGCCCGGCTCTCCGGCCCCTCGCCCGAGCGCGCCTTCGACCTGGTGGACCGGGCGCTCTACGGGGAGAAGTACCTCTGGCCCGGTCAGGGCTTCCATAACGGCAGGATCTACATCGACACGCAGTACAAGGCCTACACCGATCCCGAGCTTCAGGGCTATCCCTTCGGCTACGTGAGCTTCTACGACATCGACAAGAGTATCGCCTACTCCAAGTTCTTCGCCGAGCCATCCGGCTACGACTGGCTCTGGGAGAACACGCCCACGGAGCTCGAGATCGGAGATCCCGGAGCCACCTATCATACCGGCGCGCCGGCTGATTTCGCTCCAGGCGCCCTCTTCTACGCGGGGTGGTACAACATCAACAAGTACAACGATGTCTGGGAGTGGATCCCCGGTTCCGCCGCCTGCGACATGAACAGCCTTTCGATCCTGGGGATCCGCGAGAAGGAGCCGCCCTCCTTTCTGGCCAACGCCTTCCTCAAGGGTTTGACCTGCGGGACCGGAGTGATCTACGAGCCCGAAACAGTGGGGCACCAGCGGCCCGAGGTCTTTCTCCATTCCATGCTGAACGGCTTCAACTTCGGGGAAGCGTGCGGCCTCAGCATGCCGGGGCTCTGCTTCGTCAACATGTCGGTGGGCGATCCGCTCTTCAACCCCCATGGGGACGGCAAGGTTCCGGAAATCGACGACACCCCGCCCCCCGTTCCGGGCCTGTTCGTGGCAGCCGGGGAGGGTGTCGATACGGTGCGCCGGATCACCGTCTCCATCGACACCCTGGGCCTGGATCCGGACCTGATCCAGGCCGAGGTGGAGTTCGGCCCCACGGCGTCGTACGGCAGCTCCGCGGTGGCGGAGCCGGTTTTCCGGATGCAGCACGAAGTGCTGCTCCAGGGGCTCGTGCCGTCTACCTTCTATCATGTCAAGGCTCTCGTCCGGGATCCGGCAGGCCTGACCGCCGAGACGGACGACTTCATCCTCTTCACCGAGGATCCCGATCCCTTGATCGTCGAGGCCATCCCGGAGAGCCGGACCGTCCCGCCCGGCACGCCCTTCGACCTGAGCTTCCACGTCTCGAGCCGGGGAGGGATGGATGAACTGACGGACCACTCCGTCAGCCTGACCGCTCTCCACGCCGGCATCGTCGACAGGGATGTCACCGATGCCCTCTTCTCCATGCCGTACACCCTGGAGCTCAGCCCCGGGCACACGACGCACCTCTATCGTTTCACCCTGCCCGGTTTCGCCATGAGGGGGGACTACGCGTTCACCATCCGGGTGGAACACGGCGGAACCATGGAGATCGAAAAAACCGCGCTCGTGATCGTGCAGTAGGTTGTGGTAAAAGACCCTCGCTTCGCGCCGACGCCGTGGTAGATTGATTCCGGCGCAACCGAAACAGGAACGACTTCTATGCCGCACGAACTCAATCCCGTTCAGGTCGGCTTTTCCCGCCTTTGCGTGGCGGGCCTGCGCGGCCTCGGCTTCGTCACCTGCCGCCTTTCCCCGGCAGTGTGGGGATGGCTGTCCTCCCTGATCGCTCCCGTTCTCTGGATTGCGCTGGCGAAGCATCGCAAGAGAGCTCTCAGGAACCTTCTCGATTCGGGGCGCTCCCCTGCCGAGGCGCGGGCCCTGGGCAAGGCCAGCTTTCGATCGAACCTTCTCGTTCTCTTCGAGTCCCTGGCCATGCCGCGCCTCCTGGCGCGCAAGGGCGTCCGCATCGAAACCACCATCTCCCCCGAGGCCGAGGCGGTCCTGGAGAGGATAAGGACCGGCAAGGAGGTGATGGCCATCGGCATCTCCGGGCACATGGGAGTCTGGGAGCTTCTGGGCGCCGAGATGGCCAGGCTCATCGCTCCCGTTCCCGTGGTGATCTCCGCCCGGCTGGTGAAGAACCCGGTGATCGCCGACTTCCTCGTGAATCTCCGCCGCAGCTACGGCATGATCCTCGTGGAAAAGGACGGATTCACCCGCTTTCTCCTCCGTCAATTTCGCAATAAGTCGCCGCACGTCTACGTCTTCCTCTGCGACCAGCACATCAAGGGCGGGATTCCCCTGACGTTCATGGGCCGGCCTGCCTGCACGGTGACCATGCCGGCCGGCCTTCACCTGAAGTATAACGCTCCCGTGCTGACCGGCGCCTGCCACAGAAGGGCCCCGGGCGACTACCGGATCGAGCTCGATCTTCTCCCCACGGCATCCTACAGGGAGGAGAAGAGGGAAGATGCCGAACCCGCCCTGACAGAAGCGCTCAACGACTTCATCGGGAGGAAGATCGAGGAAGTGCCGGAGCAGTGGACCTGGGCCCATCGCCGATGGCGTCCGTGCTGCAGCCGCGACGAAGCAGGCCACCCCCCAGCCGCTGCTGATCCGCCTGCCGGCTCGCCGCCGGCATAGGGAAACCCACTAAAGAAGAAAGACCAATAATCCGAAGTAGACTACCGGAATTGACTGAAGAAATGCCTCAAACCGTAGGCGGGAAGAGTGGATTTCCGGTAACAGAAGAGACGGCGGGAAAATGGACGACAGAGTGGAAATCTTGATTGCCGAGGACAGTCCCACCCAGGCCCTCCAGCTCGAGCATCTCCTGGAGAAGAACGGCTACAGCGTCTCGGCGGCGAAGAACGGCGCCGAGGCGTACGAGATGATCAGGGAACGAAAGCCGACCCTGATCATCAGCGACATCGTCATGCCGGAGATGGACGGCTACGAGCTCTGCCGGAAGGTGAAGACCGACGAATCCCTGAAGGATATCCCCATCATTCTGCTGACAGCTCTTTCGGATCCCTCGGACGTGATCCGCGGCCTCGAGTGCGGAGCGGACAACTTCTTCACCAAGCCGTACAAGAAGGAATCCCTGATTTCCAGGATCCAGTACATCCTCGTCAACCAGGAGATCCGGCGCGGCATGCCTGCGGGCTACGGTATCGAGATCTTCTTCTCGGGCAAGAAGCACCTGATCACATCGGACCGGGTCCAGATCCTCGACCTGCTTTTCTCCTCCTTCGAGAACGCCGTGCTGAAAGCCCGCGAGCTGGAATATGTGGCCCGCGAGCTCAGGACCACGCAGGAGGAGCTGCGCCGGCTCAAGCAGGAAACCCGGGAGACGCCTGTGCCCTGAACCGGGCGGACCGGAACCGGGGAAAACCCTCCACGATCGATCTCAGAAGATCTCCCCCACGATGCGGGCCAGGGCCTCGAGGTCGCGCGCGTCGACGATGCAATCGACCCGCGCTTCATTGGCCCCGGCGTTGAGAAGCGCCGCTCGAGCGCTCTTCCAGAGCCGCGCGGCTTTCTTCTCCTCGGTGCAGATGTAGAGCTCGGAGACGATCTCCCCCAGCTTCTGGCTCATCAGGTCGTCCTTGTGATCGTAGTAGCGCCTGATGATGCCTTTCTGATAGCTCGTATAGTTTCGGTCTTTGGGCATATGAGTTTCCCCTGGATCAGGTCAGCCTTGCTAGATATTCTCCTTGAGCGCCAGACGCAGCGACACCCCGGCCCCGCCGAAGAGAAGGAGCCCGGCCAGCACCATCACCAGGATGCCCCAGGCCGGGGTGGACGAGAAGCAGATGGCCACGCTCATGGAGACCATCTCCTCGTCCCCGCTCTCGGGATCCCTGTTCGTCAGATTGGCGATTCCGGGAGCCTCGGGGATCCACCAGATCTTCCCCTCGTCGTCGAAAGGTCCCACCTCGAGGGTCTCGGCTGTCTGGCTGTTCGGCCTGTGGACGACCCAGAGGGACTCCTTTGCCGGCTCGGAAACCCCTTCGAGGCGGATCTCGATCTTCTTTCCCACCTTGGGGTACGGTTCGGAGAGGGAGAGGGTTCCTTCCGCGGCACCGGTCCGCGAGAGGAGGCCGATCAGGGCGAGAACGATCAGAAGGGTTGCAGTTCTCATTGGCTTGCCTCCTCTGCTGCAGGTTCCGCATCGACCGGTCCCGTCCGGCGGCGCAGAAAGGTGAACAGCAGGGCCCCGCCGATGGAGAAGATCAGCCACCCGGCAAAGGCATAGCGGTAGAGCCAGGTATAGCTTCCGGTCTCGTAGTCCGAGCCGTAGAGGCCTTCCTTGCACTCCGTCACCACCCCCATGACAAGGATGGTGATGATCACGACGGGCAGGACGAACCGGACCAGGAACTTGAACCTGGCTCCGAGTTTCATCCTGCTCGTTTGGTTGATGAAGGCGATCAGCTTGTCGATATCGTAGAGCCAGCCCAGGACGATGAGCTCGAGCAGGCCGCACAGGAGCAGGCCGTAGCCGAAGGCCCAGTGGTCGAAGAAGTCGAGAAGCGTGAAGCCGAGGGTGCCGTTGTCATCGAGTCCCGCGTCGATCACCGCGGGTAGGGCGAAGACCACCGATCCGGAAAGCCCGACCAGGGCGACGGCCGCAATGACGGTCCGGCGCGGCAGGCCGAACTTGTCGATCAACGAGAGGATCACCGCTTCCACGAGGGAGACGGAGCTCGTCAGGCCCGCCACCAGGAGAAGGGTGAAGAAGAGGAGGCCGAAGGTCATCACCGCCACGGGGAACTTGGCGATCCCCTCGGGAACCACGAAGAAGATCATCGAGATGCTGCCGCCCCGGGGGGCGATGGCAAAGGTGAAAAGGAGCGCAAAGATCGCGAGCCCGGCGATGAACTCGAAGCTGCAGTTCATCAGGCTGATCGTCGAGGCGTTCTTCAGATCGTCGCTCTTTTTCGGCAGGTAGCTCGCATAGGCGGTCATGATCCCGAATCCCAGACTGAGGGTGAAGAACATCTGGGAGAAGGCGCCCCGCCACACGTCGGGATCGCTCATCACCGAGAAATCGGGGGTGAACAGGAAGAAGACTCCCTGGATCCCGTTGGGCAGCGTGAGTCCGCGGAAGATCAGGACGATCATCATGATCCACATGAGGGGAACGAAGATCTTGACCACCGCCTCGATGCTCTTGGCCCCCTTGATCACGATCAGGACGTTGAAGATCCAGACCAGGGTCACGTAGAAGATCGGGTTGGCCTCGGCAATCATGTTGAAGAAGTAGCTCATGGAGTTGGAGAGCACGCCCGCATTCAGGCCGAAGCTCTCCACCGCAGCGGACTCCCAGAGCTGGCCGAAGGAGCCGACCCACATGCCGACCACCCAGCCCAGGATCGTGATGTAGTACATCGTGATGATGGAGGCGTTGAGCACGCCGAACCAGCCGGCAAGCTCGCCGCGCTTCCCGGTCAGGCCGAAGAGGGCGTTCGGCATCGACCGGCGGGTCATCCGCCCCACGCCGAGCTCCAGGATCATCACGGGAATCCCGATCAGGAAGAGTGCGATCAGGTAGGGGACGTAGAAGGCGCCGCCGCCGAATTTGTAGGCGTTGGACGAGAAGAAGACGATGTTCCCGAGCCCGATGGCGCTGCCCGAAGCGGCCAGAATGAAACCAAGCTTGCTACCCCAGCTGCCTCTGGTCTCGGACATGTCTTCTCCTGGATGTTCTCTCGTGCAATGAGGGACTATCTAAATATCCCGCAGGCGAGAAGTCAAGGACGGGACCATCCATCAGAGCTTCTTCAGGTACTCGGAGAAGCCTTTCTTCAGGCCGGGAAGGTGTTCGGCGAACTTGATGCGAAAGAGGACCCTGGCCGCTTCCGCGTCGAGGGAGCCGGCGCGGCACTCTTCCTCCCAGTCCTTCAGTTTTCGGGCCGCGCGCGATCCGGCTCCGTTCCGCAGGAAACGAAGAAAAGCCCAAGACTGGGAATAGAAGGTCCTGACGGCCTCCCGCTCGCCGGCCAGGAGGTGCCTCACCTCCGTTGCGATCAGCTTCTCGATATCCAACAGGTGGGGCGAATTGCGGAGCGCGGTGATCCGGTGATCGGCCATCGGCTTTTTGACCTTCTTCAGCTTCCTGCCGTCCCACTCGAATGTGCCGACGCCGCCGTAGGTCTCGGCGAGGCCCTCCTCGTACCATCCGGGCATCACGGCATTGGAGATCGCATGGTGGAAGAGGTGGACGAGCTCGTGAAGCACCATGCAGTGCAGGCGCAGCGGGGTGAGGGTCTGGCCGTCCGTCTCCTCCATGCTGATCACGGCCGCCATGTCCCGGAGGCTGGAGAACCCGTCGACAGCCTTGTTCACCGAGTGGCCCGAGGAGTCGCAGAAGTGCTCGTACCCGCCCCTCTGCTGAAAGAGAAAGAGCGTGAAGGCCCTGGTCGGCGCACCGTCGAGATCCTTCTCCAGGATCGGCAGGAGGGCTTCTCCCAGCTGGAGCACCGCGGCGGCCTCCTCCGGGCTGTTCGTGCTGAAGACACGGAGCCCCTCGCCTTCCTTCATGTAGACCTCCTTCACCTCGGGGATCTTCTTCAGGAAGCCGTCGCGCAGGCAGACGTGATAGTTGACCGTGACGGCCAGATCGGAATCGCGAAAGGTCCTGGAAACCGCCTCGGGGATCGTTCCGGTGTCGAGAACGATCCGCCCCTTCCTGTCGAACTCCAGGACTGTGCCGCTCTCCTCCACGAGCGTGCGATAGATCGTCAGGGCCTCGTCCATCAGCACGCTCCTGTTCGAATAGGCGAAGTCGGCCAGCTTCAAGCTGCCCCTGCGGTCGAGGAGAAAAGCCTTTTCCTTCTTCTTGCGATAGAGCTTGAGCTCCCGTCTCGTCGGCCTGTGGTAGTTCTTCTTGATCGATGCGGGGCTGAGACCGTTCAGGGCGCTGAGATACTTGTATGCGGCGGACCGGTAGCCTCCCGTGGACAGCTCGCCGGTGAGCTGGAACTGCTCCTTGGCCAGGTCGAGGAGCCCCGCGTCGTTGCACCACCGGCCTATCTCCAGGTGGCGCTTCCCACTCTCCCCGGCGATCCTGGCGCGCATGCGCTCGAAATCCTCGCGCGCCGATCCCGGAACGGGAAGAGCGGCCGAAACATCGGCCGAGACTGCCAGAATGAGGCAGAAAAGGGGAAGTATGACCTTGAGTCTCATGTTCTGATCCTGTCCATGCTGAGCGATATATCGGTATCCTTGCCACCACAATAGAGCCTGCCCCTTGGTTTTGCCATTTTTAATCGCCCCTGCTTCCCTTGAATTGACCGCTGGATGGGTTATAAAGGCCCCCGCCATGTCGACATTGCATGAAGAACCCGGCTACTTTCCCGCGGCCATCTCCCTGGCGGACCGCCCCTGCCTCGTTGTGGGCGGAGGCTCCGTGGCGGCCCGGAAGGTGAAGAATCTCCTCGAATACGGAGGCCGCGTCACCGTCGTGGCGCCCGAGATATCCCCTCCCCTCCTCGACCTGGAGCGCGAGGGGCGGATCACCCTCCATCAGCGGAAGTACGAGAAGGGGGAGGCCGGCTCCTTCGGCCTGGTGATCGCCGCCTCGGACAGCAACTCGCTCAATCGGTCCGTTTTCGACGACTGCCGGGCCGCCTCGGTCCCGGTGAACGTGGTCGACGATCCGGAGCACTGCGACTTCATCCTGCCGGCCACGGTGAAGCTCGGTCCTGTCACCCTCGCGGTGAGCACCCAGGGGATGGCTCCCTTTCTGGCCAAGTGGATCAGGCAGCAGCTCGAGGCGATTGTGCCCCCCCACTGGGAGGAGATGGCCGAGAGGGCGGGAGAGCTGAGAGACCGCGTTCTTGCCGACAGCTCTCTCGATGACGCGGCGAAGCAGCTGATCTTCCGGCGCTTCCTCGACCTGGACTGGAAAGCCCTGCTCGAGAAGGGAGACAGGACGCTCGTGGAGACGAGGATGCGAGAGATTCTCGAGGAAGGGAAACTTCAGTGAGCGCTCCGTCGTGCCTCCGCCTCGGATCCCGGAAGAGCCCGCTGGCCATGATCCAGGCACGGATGATGGCCGAGGCGGTTGTCAGCGCCTCGGCAGGCGAAGGGCAAAGCCCGGTCGAGGTGGAGATCGTGCCTCTGACGAGCGAGGGGGACCGCGACCAGAAGACCCGCCTCGACCGTTTCACCACGCCCGGCGTCTTCACCCGGACTCTGGAGGAGGCGCTGCTGGACAGGCGGATCGATGCCGCCGTACACAGCGCGAAGGACATGCCGTCCCTCCTCGAGCCGGCGTTCCTTCTGCCCTGCGCCCTGCCCCGGGCCTCGGCCCACGACGCGCTGGTGGCGGGAAAGGACACGTTCCTGATGAGCCTGCCCGAAGGCGCCCGCGTGGGCAGCAGCTCTCCCCGGCGGATCGCCCAGCTGAAACGGGTGCGCGGCGACATCGCTTTCGTTCCCCTTCGCGGGAATCTCGCCACGCGGCTCGGGAAGCTCGACAGGGGCGACGTCGATGCCCTGATCCTGGCCGCGGCGGGGCTGGCGCGTCAGGGATTCGCCGACAGGGTGTCGGAGCTGATCCCCTTCGACATCTGTCTGGCGGCAGCCGGCCAGGGCACGATCGTGGCGGAGACGCTGAAGGAGAGTCCCTGGAACGATCTGCTCGACGCGGCCGGCTGCCGGGAGTCGAGGCTGCGGCTCGAGGCGGAGCGTGTTTATCTTCGAAAACTGGGCGCCGGGTGCTCCGCAGCCGTGGCGGCCCATGCGTCGCTGGCCAACGGCAAGCTCGACGCGAAAGGCCGCGTGCTGACGCTGGATGGAAAGAAAATGATCGAGGGGGAAAGAAGCGTTCACCTGTCCCCTGCCGAGGAGAGTGCCCTCTCCCGTGCCGAGGAGACGGGCGCCGCCCTGGCCGATGACCTGATCTCGCGGGGAGCCCTCGATCTCCTCGAATCATCCGGCCCTGCTTCGTGATAGCCGATCACAGGAGAAGATAATGTTCGGAATCGTTCATCTCGTGGGAGCCGGACCGGGTGATCCCGGTCTGATCACCGTCCACGGAATCGACCGCCTCAGGATCGCCGACGCCGTGGTCTACGACCGCCTCGTCCACCCCGGCCTTCTGGAGGAAATTCCCGAGCAGGCGGAAAAGTACAACGTGGGCAAGCGCGCGTCCCATCACACGCTTCCCCAGGATGAGATCAACGCCCTGCTGATCCGGCTGGCCGGCGAGGGGAAAATCGTCGTGCGGCTCAAGGGCGGCGATCCCTTCGTCTTCGGGCGCGGCGGAGAGGAGGCCCTGGCCCTCGTGGACGCCGGCATCCCTTTCGAGATCGTGCCGGGCGTGACGGCCGGCGTTGCCGCCGCGGCCTACGCCGGCATCCCCGTCACCCATCGCGGGGTGGCCACGCAGTGCCTCTTCGTCACGGCGCACGAGGCTCCCGGCAAGCCGACATCCCAGGTGGCATGGGACCGGATCGCGGCGCTCGAGAACACCACGCTCGTGGGCTACATGGGGGTGACGAGCCTCCCCCAGGTCGTGAAGGAGCTCCTCGGCAGCGGCAAGGACCCGGCCACGCCGGCCGCCCTGGTGGAGCGGGGAACCACTTCGTCGCAGCGATGCGTCACCGCGACGCTGGGCACGCTGATAGAGAAAAGCGAGGCGGAGGCGATCCGCCCTCCGGCTCTCTTCATCATCGGCGAGACGGTCGATCTGGCAGGGCAGCTGCAGTGGTTCGGAATGAAGCCCCTGGCTGGAAAGCGCCTTGTGATCACCCGCGCCAGGGACCAGGCTTCCGCCCTGGCCGATCCGCTCCGCCTTCTGGGGGCCGAGGTGATCCATCTGCCGGTCATCCGGACCCAGCCGTTCGCGGCGCGGAGAGAAGAGGGCGAGAAATCGATCGCCCGCATCTTCAGCGAGGAGGAGTGGGAGTGGGTCCTGTTCACCAGCGAGAACGGCGTCCGCTACTTCCTCTCCGCCCTGGCCCAGGAGCAGCTCGACCTGCGGATCCTCGGTTCCTCCCGGATCGCGGCCGTGGGCTCCGGGACGGCCGGGCGTCTGAGGCGCTCCCATCTCGAGCCGGACTTCGTCCCCTCCTCATTCACCACGCACTCGCTGGCCGATGAGCTCAACGCCGCACACCCGCTTGCAGGCAGGAAGGTTCTCCGCGTGGGTCCCGAGCTGACTCCCGATCCGTTGATGGATCGCCTCGCCGGCCTCGGCGCCGAGGCGGACGCCCTGCGAGTCTATCGCATCGCACAGGGCAGCCCGATCCCCGAAGTAGTGGACGACCTGGTCGAGAACGGCGCCCAGGGCATCTTCTTCACGTCGGGATCGACGGTGAGCCACTTCTTCTCGATCCTGGGAAAGGAGCGGGCCGGAAAGATCTTCGAGGCGGCAACGGTCTTCGCCATCGGGCCGGTGACGCGGAAGAGGCTGCTGGACGAGGGCGTGTCGCAGGTGGTCATGGCTGAAGAGCACTCGATCCCGGGGCTTTTGCGGACGGCGCGGGATCACCTCACGGAATAGCTGGCCTTCGGGGAATCGGTGCGGCTCGCCCTAGCGAGTCAGACTTTTTCAACTGATTCATCAAGGCTTCCTGACTTCATTCCCTCTTTCATATCTGCCAATTTTATATATACTGAGATTTCAACAGGGATATGGAACGCTGATCCCCCTTCACATGGAGGTGTACCATGAGGGCTTTCGCAATCTTCGCCTTTCTCCTTCTGATTCCGTCCTCTGGATTTTCCGCCACTGTCTACGTACCTGATGATCATCCCACAATTCAGGACGCCATCGATGCCGCCGTCGATGGAGACACTGTCATCGTGAGACTTGGTACGTATGTGGAGGACATCGACTTCATCGGAAAGGCGATCACTGTTAAAAGCGAGATGGGTCCGGATGTCACGGTCATTGATGGAAATCAGGCTTTTGCAGCGGTCACATGCAACTCAGGCGAAGGATCCGGTTCGATCCTGAAGGGTTTCACCATCACCAACGCGTCTTACTCGGGTTTCCTCTGTGACTACTCCTCCTCGCCCTTAATAGTTGGAAACATCATCAGTAGGAACATGAACGGAATCTACTGCGAGCTCTCCTCATGCCCCACGATCGAGAACAACACGATCACAGATAACATCGGCCCCTATGAAGACCATGGAGGGATCTGGATGTTGCGATCTTCACCGATAATCATCAACAACGTGATCGCCGACAACTCAGGATCGTGGGGAGGCGGCATCGGCATGCTGGAATCGTCACCCATCATCTCCAACAATACCATCACACGGAACAGCTCTCCCACTTTCTGTGGGGGAGGAATCTACTGCAGCCAATATTCTGCACCCTTGATCAGCGGAAACGAAATATCACAGAACACGTGCCACGCATCTGGCGGAGGTTTCTACAGTGTCAGTTGCTCACCGATAATCACGGGAAATCTTTTTCATGAGAATATTTCAGGCTCTGGAGGAGGGCTCTACTGCCGGGCGGAATCGCCGTTCATTTCAGGCAATAGATTCAAAAGCAACACGGCAAATACACGTGGGGGTGGCGCCTATCTCAAATGCAACGGCTCTTTCCAGGACAATATCGTCTGCAACAACGATGCACTGTATGGAGGCGGCGTAGCATCGTACCCTCATTCCGAAGCCGTTTTTGCCAACAACAGGATCTATGAAAACACGGCCAGCTACGGCGGTGGCATCTATGCCGACTTCTCTTGGAATGAATTCGTCAACAACACGATCTGCTCGAATTCGGCCGATCACGGAGGTGGTCTCTTCTGCAGCAACAAGTCGCCTACTGTAATCAACACCATCCTCTGGAACAACAAGGCCCTTCTGGGCAAGGAGATCTACATCGACGATCTCAATACCACGCTGACGATCAGCTTCTCCTGCATTGAAAACGGTGTGTCTTCCGTGTATGTCAATCCGGGAAATACACTGATCTGGGGGCCCGGGATGATCGACGCTGATCCCCTCTTCCTCGATCCCGCCAAAGGAGACTTCCACATCCCCTTCGACTCGCCGTGCCGCTCGGCAGGCGACAGGAACGCTCCCAACCTCCCCGAAACCGACTTCGAGGGCGATCCCCGCACCGGCCTCTTCGCCTTCCCTGACATCGGCGCAGACGAGTTCCACACCCACTTCTACGTCAACGGTACAGTGTCGAATGGCAGCAACGCCACCGGCGTCATCATCGGCTGGCCGAAGACGAATCCCGTCATGCTGATCTCCGGCTCCGGCGTTCTTCCTAATCCGGATTCCACTCCCTATGGCGACTTCTGGCTCATGCCGCCGTGGGAGCATCGAGTGCATTTCAATGCAATGCCGGACAATGGTGTGCGGCTCATTGATCGCGTGGTTTCGACGGGGCTTCCGCCTGGCAGCCAGATCCCCTTTCAGGCGCTCGTGGGGACGGAGTTGAGCAATTTGTGGGTAGTGGAGATCGAGTAAGAAACTGGATCAGCGAAGCGAGACCTGGATCCGGTTTTCCCTCCGGGCGATGATCTGGATCTCGGTGCTGTAGGAGCGGCCGGCCGACTTCACGTTCAGGCCGATGCGCCCGGGCGGGAGGCCGTCGAGGGAGAAGACTCCGTTCCAGTCGGTGAGGAACCGGGGATCGGATGCGGTCAGCAGACCGAAGCCTGTCAGGCCGGCGGCGTCGATCCCGAAAAGGGAGTATCCGGTGACGGCAACGTGAGCCCCGGAGAGGGGCGTCCCATTCACGCCGCGGACAACGACGCAGAGGCTGCCTGCCGGCGGGAGGACGATCTCCTCCCTTGACATCGATTCCTCCGAGGCGTCGAGGGCGACACCGCCCGGAGCGAAGCCGTGCGAGCCGGCCAGGGCGATGAAGGACGCTTCGCCCAGGCCGTCGAAGACCGAGAGGCCGGCAAAATCGGTGATCTCCGTCCGGCTGGCCTCCTCGGCCGGATTGCCGGCGAGAAGCACCGTTGCGGCGAGAACCGGGCGGCCGTCGCCCGTGCAAACGGCGATCGCCGCGATCCCCCCGGGCGCGAGGCTGCAGTCGCCGGCTCCCACCGGCGGCCAGCCCCCGATCGGGCACGATGCCTGCGCAGCCTCGAGGTCATCGGGTGCCGCGAGGACCTCTTCGTTCCCGCCATCCTCGGGCTCGGTCTCCTTGCCGCCTCCGATCTGCCTGATCTCCTCTCCCTGTCCCGGCGGCTTCATGATGAATGTGGCGGGCCGCCGGATGCGGCTCGCCGCACTGCCCGGATCGGGATTGTAGGTCGAAAGGAGAACGCCGGTGATCGAGACGGCAACGATCACTGCCAGCACCACGATCGGTTTCCGTATCATCTGGATCCAGTCTGCTGTAGTGGTTGAAGATCCGCTTTCCGCTTCGAGGGATAATTTTTATCCTGGGCTCGAATATATCTGCCGCAGATCCTCGGCGTCAAGCCCCATGCCCATGCCCTCGCCTTCTCCTCCCTCCCCGCTGCTTTCGTGTCTCTCCCGGCTCTTGGATCCTCATCGCCGCCTCGATATAATACCGGGCTGACCGGTGCCCGGAAGGGCGCATCCCGAATGCGGACCTGTCCAGAGAGGAGGTTGTCATTCCTTTTCCAGAAGAAAGACCGAGACGGCTTCGGCGGACCGACGGGATCCGCCGCCTGGTGCGGGAAACCCATCTGCGCCCCGGCCAGTTCATCCTGCCGCTCTTCGTGGAGGAAGGGCTCGACGCGCCCGTCCCGATCGACTCGATGCCCGGCCAGTTCAGGCATCCGACGGAAGGGCTCGGGCCCGTGCTCGACAAGGTGTCGGACCTGGGCCTGGGCGGCGTCATCCTGTTCGGCATCCCCCGGCAGAAGGACGAAATGGGAAGCGGCGCCTACGGCGACAACGGCGTGGTCCAGAGAGCGCTCCGCAGCGCGAAGAAGTCGCACCCGGAGATCCCTCTCTTCGCCGACGTCTGCCTCTGCGAGTACACCTCCCACGGCCACTGCGGTCTCCTGGACAGGAAGAGCGTGGACAACGACAGAACCCTCGAGCTTCTCGCCAAGACGGCGGTGAGCCAGGCCCGGGCGGGCGCCGACTTCGTGGCTCCGTCGGACATGATGGACGGCCGGGTGGCGGCCATCAGGGCGGCTCTCGATCAGGAACAGTTCAGCGACAGGGGAATCCTGGCCTACAGCGCCAAGTATGCCTCCGGCTTCTACGGACCCTTCCGCGACGCCGCCGGATCGGCGCCGGCCTTCGGCGACCGCACCGCCTACCAGATGGATCCGGCCAACGGGAGGGAGGCTGTCCGCGAGGTCCTCCTTGACCTGGAGGAAGGCGCCGACATGGTCATGGTGAAGCCGGCGCTGGCCTACCTCGACGTGATCGCGAGCGTCCGTCCCGAGATCGAGGTTCCCCTGGCCGCCTACAACGTGAGCGGCGAGTATGCCATGGTGAAGGCTGCCGCTGCTGCCGGATTCGGCGTCGAGCAGGTCCTCGCCCTGGAAATCCTCACCGCCATCGCCCGCGCCGGCGCGGATATCATCCTGACCTATCACGCCCTCGATGCAGCGGAATGGCTGCAGAAAGGGCAGTAACGAACAGGATGGCGGGCCGGAAAAAGCTCGCTTTCGATTTGAAGGAATGAATCGCCTCACATATGATGCGAAACCTCTGTGAGCTCACCCAGGCACCCCGGATGAGTGGAATAGAACAGGCCCCCATGCCGACAAGATCGATCTTCCTCCATGCTGCGCTCCTATTCGTCCTGTCCGGGCTGTCGCCGGTTCCGGCTGAGGACGAACGGGCCTCCCGGAACGTGAAGCCGCCCCGGCCCTCGATCTCCATCCCGCAGATCCGGAAAGCCCCGCAGATCGACGGTCTTCTCGACGACGAGGCCTGGTCCCGCGCTGCGGTGATCGACAACCTGATCGAGGTGGAACCCGACCCCGGCGAGCGCACGGACCCCGGCACGAAAATCAAGCTCATGCGCTGCCAGGAGTTCCTCTACGTGGGATTCGTCTGCCTCGAGCCCGAAATCGACAAGCTGGTTCTTCAGGACATGCACCGCGACGGCTGGCAGCACGAGGACGACGCGGTGAAGATCGCTCTCGACACCTTCCGCGACGGCAAGTCGGGTTTCTATTTCCTGCTGAGCGCGGCGGGCGGGCGGCTCGACGCCCTGGTGAGCGACAACGGACAGCGCCTCAACTACATGTGGGACGGATTCTGGAGCGGCAGGGCAAAGGTCCTGGCCGATCGCTGGACAGCCGAGTTCGCCATCCCCTTCAAGACGCTGGCATTCGGGAAGAACGGGATATGGCGCGCGAACTTCGAGCGTTGGCGCGGTCCGGACCGCTCCCGCCACCGCTGGACCGGCACGGAGCGGGAGTTCCGCATCACCACGATGAGCGAGGCAGGCGAGCTCTCGGGAATGTCCGGTCTCGATCAGGGTCTCGGGCTGGAATTCCGACCCTACGCCAAGATGAAACGGGAGAGGATCCACGATCCTCGCGAGGCGCACACCCTCGGCGACCTGGGCGGCGAGTTGAACTGGGACATCACCCCCCAGCTCACCGGATCCCTCACGATCAACACCGACTTCGCTGAAACGGAGGTGGACGAGCAGCGCGTGAACCTCACCCGCTTTCCCCTCTTCTTCCCCGAGAAGCGCAACTTCTTCCTTCAGGACTCGACGTACTTCGAGTTCGGCTGGGGCACCGGCCATCGCGAGAGTCCCGACCTGCTTCCGTTCCTGAGCCGGCGGATCGGTCTTTCGCCCGAGGGTGAGGAGATACCGATCGACGTGGGTACCCGGTTGACCGGGAGGATCGACGATCTCGACCTCGGTGTCCTGGCGGTGCGGACCGGCGCGAACGGCAACAACATTCCGGCGAGCGACCTCTTCGTCATCCGTCCGGCGCTGCGACTGAGCGAGGAGCTCACCGTGGGCGGAATCGTGACGAGCGGAGATCCCGCCTCGGACGACTACAACATGGTGACGGGCGGCGACATCCGGTTCGTGTCCACCGACCGGCTGCCCGGACTCTTCTCGATGAACGCCTATTTCCTCCGCAGCTTCGACGAAGCCACGGACGAGCTCGGCTCCGCCTATGGAATCAAGTCGACGCTGCAGACGACGGACTGGTATTTCTCCCTCGACACGCTCGGCACCCAGGAGGAGTTCGATCCCGCGCTCGGGTTCGTCCGGCGGCCGGGCGAACGCCGTTTCAAGGGAAGCCTGAAGTGGGAGCCGAAACCGGAGAACGGATCGATCCGCGAGTACGGATTCGGCTTTTACCCCACCGTATGGACGGAGCCCGACGGGTCGATCATCAGCAAATCGCTGACCACCCGGCTCTTCGAGGCCGAGTGGCACACGGGCGACGAGATCGATCTGAGCCACACGCTCCACTCCGACAGGCTGAGGGGCGACTTCGAGCCGATCGAGGGACACACGGTTCCAGCCGGCGAGCACACCTGGCATACGCTGAGCGCCGGATTCTCCACCTCCCGGAAGCGCCCCCTCTCGGCGAGGATCAACCTGCACGGCGGCGGCTGGTACAACGGGCGGGGTCTTCGGTTCAGCACCGGAGGCACCTGGATCCCCTGCGCGAACCTGGAGCTCAACGTCGAATACGTGGAGGACAGGATCAGGCTGCCGGACAGCCGGTTCACCACCAGGATCGAGAGGCTCAAGCTCAACTACGACTTCTCGCCCGACATGCGGCTCGCCACGATGATCCAGGCCGACAACGTGTCGGACAACCTCGGCCTGCAGAGCCGGTTCCGCTGGATCCTCGTCGACGGCAGGGAGATCTTCTTCGTGATCAACTCCTGCTGGCTCGAGGAGCGGGACGGCACGATCGTTCCCGTGGAACAGGACTACACCATCAAGGTGGTCTACGCCTGGCGGTTCTGATCCGGCCCGAACGTCTCCTCTATTCGGCTTCCTGGGATATCGGAGCATCAGGCGACGGCGCAGGCCCGGCAAGGACATCCCGCACCTTGGTGAGCAGCTGGGTCGGCGTGAACGGCTTGGAGAGGAGGTTGAAAGTGCTGTCGAGGATGCCCTTCTCCGCCAGTATCTCCACGGGATAGCCGGAGATGAATAGAACGCGGATGTCAGGCCGGATCAGGCCGGCCTTGCGCGTCAGCTCCCCGCCGCTCAGGTTCGGCATCACGGCATCCGTGACGATGAGATCGATGGAGCGGGAGTTCCGTTCGAACAGATCGAGCGCCTGCAGGCCGTCCTCGGCGGAGAGCACCGAGTAGCCGTTCACCTCGAGGATCCTCTGGGCCAGGCTCCTGAGAATATCGTCATCCTCGACGAGGAGCACCGTTTCCGACCCGGAGCGGTCATCGGCCCCTTCGGGAGAGGGATCGGTCTCTCTCTCTCCCTCCTTCAGGCACCGGGGAAGACGGATCAGGAAGCGCGTTCCGATGCCCTCGAGGCTATCCACTTCCACGCGGCCCTTGATTCGATCCACGATTCCGAAGACGTTGGAGAGACCGAGCACGCTCGTCCTGCCCTGCTCCTTCGAGCTGAAGAGCGGATGGGTGACATGATCGAGGAGCTCCCGGCTCATGCCGCAGCCCGTGTCGGCAACTGCCAGCGTGACGAAGCGGCCCGGATCGAGCCCCTCGACCTTGCAGCTCTCCTCGAGTTTCCCGCTCGCCGTCTCGATCGTCAGCTTTCCGCCGCTTGGCATGGCATCCACCGCGTTCACCACGAGGTTGATCACGATCTGCTCGATCTGGTTCGGATCGACCTCGACGTCGAAGAGATCGCCTGCAAGCGAGAGGACCAGCTCCACGTCCTCACCGATGATGTGATCGAGGATATCCCTCATGCCGCTGATGGTGTCGTTCACGCTGATGATACCGGAACGGGCAGGCTCGTTGCGGCTGAAGGCCATCATCCTGCGCGTCAGCCCGGCAACACGTTCCGCCGCCTTCCGGATCTCTCCCATGTACCGGAGCGCCGGCCCGCCCACGTTTTCCGTCTTCAGCATGCCGGGATCGGTGTATCCCTTCATCACGGTGAGCATGTTGTTGAAGTCGTGGGCCACCCCGTCGGTCAGCCGGCCGATCACTTCCATTTTCTGGGACTGCTCGCGCAACTGGTCCTTCTCCGTCAGCGCCTCCCGGTCCCGGCGCCGCTCCGTGACGTCGAAGAAGAAGCCGCGAATCCTCTCGCTCTCCCCCTTCTCGACGGTGACGACATTGTGAACCCAGACGATCCGGCCCGTCGACGTGATCATCCTGTACTCGATGTCGAAATCTCGGCCATCGGCGATCCGTGCGGCAAAGGTGCCCGAGACCCGGACGCGGTCCTCGGGAAGGATGCACTCCTTCCAGAATCCGGGCTTCTGCCATTGTTCCGGAGAATGCCCCAGGAGAGATTGAATCCGGGGCCCGACGTCTTCCATCTTCAGCATGGAAGAGCCGGCCTCCCAGGGAACTGCATCGTAGCTCTCGACGTACTTTTGGAACTTCGCCGCGTTCTGTTCCAGCTCGACGATCCGCTTCTTCTGCTTCGCGACCTCCTTCCTGAAGGAAGCGGATATGGTATCGATGCAGCGCCTGAGCCCGTCGATCTCCGATATTCCGGCAGGCCGGACCTCCCCGTCGCAATTCTTCTCGGACATCTTCGTGGCGGCTGTCTGCAGCTCTTCCAGCGGTCCGGCAATGCCCTTTGCCAGCGTTCTTGCTCGAGCGGCGACGAAAAGGAAGAAGGCGGTGCAGGCGACCGCGATGTAGACGAAAAGAACACGGCCGCCGGCGGCCGTGATGATGGAAAAGTGGAGAAGCAGAAAACCGACCACGACGAGCAGCAGCGGGATCATCGCCGTCTTGATGAATTCACTCTTGATGACCGACCTGAGGAATCGTTCCGTCATTCCGTTCTCCGGAACACCACGCCGACTGGGGCCGGATCGTGATGATGCACCCGTTCGAGGGCTGCCAGGCAGAATAGAGTCTTCACCTCTCGATCATGCGTGGAGCTTGAGATTGGATTTCGACCAATCAATGAAATCCGAAGTAAAACTTAGGTAATTATACTAGGTCCGCAAAAAAGCCTGCTTATAAAACTCCGTTTTTGGGGGGAATTTTTTCCGGACGTCTTTGAATTCACTGGAGTTGCGATCCTGAACGCCCTTCAGGGATAGGATCGAAATTGTCGAAAAAAAACTCATGGCAACGTCCATCATTCGACTCCTGAGAGCTCTGATCCGAGCCCCACGAGACAGAGGCGAAGCTATCGATTGTGTAAGCGGGTATTCATTGGACGTGGTTAATCCGAGGTTCCCATGTTTAGTACATTGAATCGCAACCGCAGGTGCAGGATCCGGAAAAAACATGCACGAACGATCCCCGTTCAGACCTCCGTCAGCCTTCTCGTCGTTCTGCTCCTTCTCCTTGCACTCCCCCGAGCTTCGGCTCAGGGGCTGGACGACGATCAGGATGTGCCGGCCGATCTGACCGAACTGAGTCTCGAAGAGCTGACGAATATCAAGATCACTTCGGCATCCAAGAAGGCGGAAAAGCTCTCCGAGACGGCGGCGGCCGTCTACGTGCTCACCAGGGAAGACATCCGGCGTTCGGGAGCCACGACGGTCCCGGAGCTGCTGCGCATGGTTCCCGGCCTCCACGTGGCGCGCATCGACTCGAACACCTGGGCCATCACGGCGCGCGGATTCAACAACCAGTACGCCAACAAGCTCCTGGTGCTCATCGACGGACGGAGCGTCTACACACCTCTCTTCTCAGGGGTCTACTGGGATGTCCAGGACACGATGATCGAGGATATCGACCGCATCGAGGTGATCCGCGGACCGGGTGCCACGGTCTGGGGAGCCAATGCCGTCAACGGAGTCATCAACATCATCACGTGCCACAGCCGCGATACGCAGGGCGGCCTCGCGGCGGCGCACGCCGGAAACGAAGAGCAGGGCTTCGGATCGGCGCGGTACGGAGGCGCTTTCAGCGAGAACGCCTGGTTCCGCATCTACGGCAAGACGGTGAAGCACGACAACTCCGAAACGCGGCGCAACGGCGGCATGAACGATGAGTGGAATATCGTCCAGGGAGGATTCCGCGTCGACTGGGATCTCTCGGAAAGCGACAGCCTGACCTTTCAGGGAGACACCTACAAGTCGCGCGGCAACGACACGCTGCGCATCCCCCTCCCGCCTTTCCCGTCCTACGAGGACGATGTGATGTCACGGGGCAGCAACGTTCTGGGACGGTGGGAACGTACGTTCTCGGAGACTTCGATCCTCACCATGCAGATGTACTACGACCGGTACGAGCTCGAAACCAGTCTGCTCCCCCACGTCAACGACATCGTCGATATCGAGCTCCAGCAGCAGTTCGCCCTGGGAGACCGTCAGGAGATCGTCTGCGGTCTCGGCTACCGCGCCTTGAGGGAGGATGCGGACAACACCATGGCCTTCGCCCTCTTTCCCGACAGCCGGCACGACAACCTCTTCTCGGCTTTCATCCAGGATGAGATCAGCATCGTGGACGAGATGCTGCGGCTCACCGTGGGATCGAAGTTCGAGCACAACGACTACACCGGCTACGAGATCCAGCCCACGCTCCGCCTCCTCTGGACGCCCCGCGAGGATCATGCCGTCTGGGCGGCGGCCTCCCGGGCAGTGCGGACACCTTCCACCATCGAGGCGGACGGCTGGATCAACCAGCTCATGTCCATGGGCGGAGCCACCGTCCCCGTGGTGCTGAACAGCAGCGACGACTACAAATCGGAGAACCTGACCGCCCTGGAAATCGGCTACAGGATCTCGCCCACGGAAACGATCTCCTTCGACCTGGCCACCTTCCTGAACTGCTACGACAACCTCCGGACCCTCGAGCTGATCTCCCTTGCACCCATCCCCACGTTCCGGGTCGACAACATGATGGACGGCCACACCTACGGAGCCGAGCTGGCGGCGGACTGGCTCGTCCGGAAGTGGTGCCGGATCCGGGGGGCATACACCTTCCACCAGGTGCAGCTCTCGCCGGACAACAACAGCCGCGACCTGAATCCCGAAGCGGGCGAAGACGAAACGCCCCATCACCAGATCTCCCTGAGATCGTATATCGATCTCCCGTACGACGTCGAGCTCGACGCCGGCGTGCGCTACGTCGACCGGCTCTCGTCTCTCGGGATCGGGAACTATACGGGTTTCGATCTCCGCCTGGGCTGGATGCCTGTCGATGGTCTCGATCTCTCCCTCGTGGGGCAGAACCTCTTCAGAAGCCAGCATGCGGAGTATGCGCCCTTCTTCAGCGGCGCCCCCGCCTCCCTGGTCGAACGGAGCATTTACATCAAGGTGACATGGCGGTTCTGAGCCGCAATGGAGAATGATGCCGCAGTGATAGGGCGAACACATGCCAACGGACGAAGGTGGCTCCCGGCGGTCATGGTCTGCCTTGCCGCCGTCTGCCTGCTGCAGCCGTCGCTTTCCGGGTCAACTGCCGTCGACAAGAAGAAGGAGATGGAAGCGAAGATCCAGGCCGCGTTCCTCTATCACTTCACCCACTACGTGGAGTGGCCGGCAGTGGCCTTCAAGAACAAGAAGAGCCCCATCGAGATCGGCATCCTGGGCAAGGATCCCTTCGGGAAACATATCGACCAGGCTGTGGCCAAGAAGACTGTCAAGGACAGAACGATCGTGGTCAGACGCTTCCCCGCGTTGAAAGATCTCAAACCTTGCCACATCCTCTTCATCCCGCCTCAGGAGATGAAGCAGTTCCGGCTGGTGAAGAAGAAGCTGGCCGGAACATGGACTCTCCTCGTCGGGAATGCGACAGGTTTCATCAAGCTCGGCGGGATGATCAACTTCGTCACGGTCAAGGACTCCGTCCGCTTCGAGGTGGCCGTCGACCGGGCCAAGAGCTGCCGGCTCAAGATCAGTTCGAAACTGCTCAAGGTGGCCTACAAGGTCATCGAGGAGAAGAAGAAGGAATAGACTCGAGAAAGATCCTGTTTATCGAACAGCCGTTCGGCGCATGTTCATTCGATAGTTGCTCGATCCGAAGGAGACTGAAATGAAGGCGGTCTGCAACGGCCCCCGCACTTCGGACTCGGCTCGATGGTACAAGTGGATTTCGTTCTTCCGCATCGCCCCGCGGCTCATCGCGGCAGCCCTTATCCTCTCACTTACCGCGGCCGCTCCGACGGCCCAGGCGAGCTCTCCCGACGAGGACGAGGAGATCGCTCTCGTGGGGCACGATCTCCTGAGGCGAAAGCACACCGAATTCGAGGCGGATTTTCAGATCTCACCGGTATCGGAAATCGAAAGGAGCGTCTACGTCCAGCTGACGTGGCGATTCTGACGGGAAATCGATCAGCATGGTCATGATGAGGCCAGATTCCAGTCCGAGAGCTGAACGCGAGCCGACACCGGCGGCAGGAGGGGTTCGTACCCCGGTCCTTGCCGGCAGGTCCCTCGTGCCGCTGCTTTCGGCCGCAATCTGCCTTGTCATCTGCTGTTCCCTTGCCGGTGCAGGCGCGCCTCGCTCGCGGGCCCCGGAGACGGAGAAGATCTCCCCCGACTACAAGATCAAGGGCGCCTACCTGCGGCTCTTCACTCTTTATTTGGACTGGCCTGAAAAGGCCTTCGCGAAAAAGAAGAGCCCCATCGTGATCGGCATCCTCGGAAAGGATCCCATCGGCGAGTTCCTCGACAAGATCGTGAAGGACAAGACGGTCCGGAACGTGAAGATCGTTGTGCACCGTTTCAGCCGGCTTGCCGATCTGAAACCGTGCCACATCCTCTTCATCGCTCCGCCGGAGGAGAAGAACCTCAAGCAGATCCTGAAAGCCCTCAACGGCACCTGGACCGTGACGGTGGGAGACTCGAAGGGATTTGCGGAGCGCGGCGTGAGGATCAACTTCACCCCCAAGGGGAAGAACATCCGGTTCGAGATCAACCTCGCCGCCTTCGAGAGGAAAGAGACGAAATCGAGCCCGACCATCAGCTCCAAGATGCTGGGCAAGGCCGAGAAGGTTTACAGGAAGCGGAAGAAGGTACCTGACAGGAAGCAGGAAGACCCGGATCAATCCTCATCGAAGGGGCGTTCCGACTCGTAGAGGCCGAGTCGGCGGGCGATCTCCTCGGCCAGCTTCTCGTCATTCCGCGATCGAGCCTGATCGATCGCCTTCCGCGCCGCCGCCGCGGCATCGTCGAACCGTCCGGCCCGCGCATAGGCCATGGCCTTGATGTCGAGAAGCTCCGGATTCCTGTTCCTGGCGCGATCCGACGCGGCCTCGGCCAACCGGACGGCCTCGGCCGCCTCTGCCGGCCCGGACCGGCTGTCCGTTGCCAGCAGCCTGGCCAGGGTGAACTCCACCTCGTGCCAGCCCAGCCCGGCCCGGAGAATGGCGCGGAAGTGGAAGACGGCATTCTCTCTCTCTCCCTGATCGAGAGCGATCTTCCCCAATCCGTAATGCGCCTTGAACAGCCGGGAATCGATCTTCAGCGCGGCGGTGTAATGGACCGACGCCTCGGCGAACCGCCCCTGCCTTCGGAGAAGCTCGGCCAGATCGAGGCGAATCGCGGTGGAACCGGAATCAGCGCGGAGCGCCTCCTCCAGATGTTTCTCCAGCACGCCGGCACCCTGCTTCGACTCCATGGCCGACAGGGTCGCTGCCAGCTCGTTCCGCGCCATGCTGTGCTCCGGCGCGAGCGCCATGACCTTCCTGTAATGAAAGGCGGCCCGGCCGTACTCCTCGAGGAAGTAAAGGGTCTTGGCCAGCTGAAGATGAACATCGGGATTCGCGGGAATCAGCCGCAGTGCATCCTCGCAATGTTCGGCAGCCCTGGCAAAGGCCTGCCGTGCCTGGTCCTTCCTCTTCTCTCTCAGGTCGCGCTCCCCCATCTCCCCGAGGATCGTGGCCAGGTTGAAGTGCGCCCGGGGCAGCTTGCCCTTCTCGGGGCCGAGCCGGATCATCACCTCGTACTGCTCCACCGCATCGTCATATCTCTTCAGACGGTAATAGACGTTGGCCAGGTTGCCGCGCGCCTCGGGAAGATCGGGCTTCAGCTCCGCCGCCCGCTCGCAGTGGAGCATCGCCCCTTTCAGATCGCCCTGATCGGTCAGGATCTCCCCCAGGTTGCTGTGGGCGATCCAGCATCCGGGATTCCTGGCAATCGTGTCGCGCCAGAGCGTCACCTGATCCTGGTAGATGCCGCACTGCCCCCAGGTGAGGAAACCCAGCAGGGCCAGGATCGCGGCGCAGAGGTACGGCGCGGCGCGTCTCGCATCGGAACCGAGCTTCCCGACACCCGTAGCGACAGCTCCGGCGGCGAGGACGATCAGGCCGATGGCAGGGAGGTACTGGAAATGATCGGCCACGAAGGAGAATCGCATCGGGTAGACGTTGAAGAAGCCGAGGGCCGGCACCAGGCTTCCCGTGAAGAAGAGAACGGCGGTAAGCGGCCCCCTCCCGAAACGCCTCCGTCCCAGCCAGAGAAAAACGACCGCGGCCGCAGCGGCCAGGGGGAAGAGGTACTGCCACCAGACCGACGAATCGAGCACCCAGCGCGGGTAGAAGAAGATGAGCTCGAACGGCCAGGCGAGCTTCGCTGCGTAGAAACAGGGGATCCTGCCGGCCAGCAGGCCGTGCTCCACCAGGGAAAGGGACCACTCGTCCCCCAGGGCGCCCACGTGGTGCTTCTCGAGGTGGACGGTCACCAGGGCCATGCCGACGCCCAGGACGAAAAGCGGGACGAGGGGCAGGACGTCCTCGCGGGTGAAGCGCCCCTTCTTCCACCAGAGCACGAGAGCCGCGGCGGCGGGAAAGGTGGCTGTCACGGTCTTGCTCAGCAGGGCGCAGAGGAAGAAGAGGATGCAGAGGAGGTAGAGGCCCTTCCGGCTCCGGGCGGCGTCGGACTCGCCCGGCATGGCGAAGCGGAGCCAGGCCAGGAGTGCGGCCAGGTAGAAGAGAAGGGAAAGGACGTTCTTCCGCTCCGTGATCCAGGCCACCGATTCGACGCACACGGGATGCAGGGCGAAGACGGCGGCAGCGGCCCACGCTCCGGGCACGGCCAGGCGGCGCAGGACGATCCAGAGGAGGATCGAGCTGAAAGCGTGGAGGAGGACGTTGACCACGTGATAGCCCGTCGCCTCGTCCTGCCAGAGCTGGTACTCGACCCACAGGGTGGTGAAGACCAGGGGGTAGTACTGCGGAGTGGAATGCTCCTGGCCCGGCTCGAACCAGATCGTCTCGAGCCCGTCGGCTGTCCTGAGGTTCAAGTTGTTGATGACGTATTCCGGATCATCCCAGATGAAGCCGCAGCCGTAGACCGGAATGTACGCCGCCGCGACGAGGACAGCAATCGCCAGGGCGCCGGGCGCCAGCTCCTGGAGCAGGCTCCGCCCGGTCGGAGGCGCCGGCTTCTCCTTCCTCTGCTTCTTCCCTCTGTTCCGTTTTCCCATCGGGTCTTTCGTCCACTGCCAGCCGCAGAAATCCTGATATCAGAAGAAGGACGCCACGGTCTTCACTCCCAGCGCCGCGGTGATCAGCACGATGATCGCGGCGGCGATGTTGCGGAAGAGTCCGTTCTTCATCTGTCCCAGCCCCCTGGCATTCACGGCAACGATGAGGAAGACGATCACCAGGGGAAGAAGCAGGCCGTTGATCACCTGTGCGGCCACGATGACCTGTCCGGGATCGAGATCCTTGCGCACGGCAAAGAAGATCCCCGTCCCCAGGATGGTCATCCAGGCGGCGCGGAAGAGGCGGCCCGTCCTCTTCATCGACGTGTTGAAGAGGCCGGTCACCACGTAGGCTCCGGCCAGCGGCGCGGTCAGGGCGGAGCTGAATCCCGCGGCAAGGAGGCCGGCTCCGAACAGGGGGACGGCCCAGCGGCCGAGAGCCGGCTCGAGCAGCTCGGGCATCCTCTCGGGTGAGAGCTGCTGCGTCGTTCCCGCGAGGACCGCGGCCGCGGTGATCGTGATCAGACTCGAGACGAGACCGCCCACGGCCAGGTAGATATAGAGATCGCGCCGCATGGCGGGGATGTCATCCTTCCCCTGGAACCGCTCGTGCACCACGCGCGAGTAGAGGAAGAGGTTGTAGGGAACCACCGTCGTCCCGACCAGGCCGAGAGCGACGAGGGCCGATCCCTCGGGCAGCGTGGGGATGAAGGCCCCGCGCAGGATCTCCACGATCCGGGGACCGCTCAGCACGGCCGCGGCGGCGAAGGAGAGGCTCATGACGATCACCATGGTCTTCAGCACCGTCTCGACCCAGCGATAGCCGGAGAAGAAGAGGAAGAAGCCGGCGATCAGTCCGAGCCCGCCCGCTGCCAGGTGGGTCGAACCGGCAAGCTCCGGGAAGAGAATGCCGACCCCCACGCCGCCGCCGCAGAGGTTGCCGGACTGGTAGGCGGCGCACCCGCAGGAGATGGCGGCGATTATCAGCACGGCGGCCGATCCCCTTGCCGCGGGATTCCTGAAGCGCCCGCGGATCTGCTGCGACAGGGTCCGGCCGCTCGCCAGGCTGGCCCGGCCCGACATCTCCTGGAGGACCGCGGTGGCTATCATGGCGAAGAGCAGCGCCCAGAGGAGGGCGTATCCGAACCCGGCCCCGGCCCGGGCGCAGGTGAGCAGGGTGCCCGGTCCGATGAATGCCGCCGTCACGAAGGCGGCAGGACCCGTGGCGCCTCTGCGCCGGCCTCCCTGAGCTTTCTGTTTCCTCGCCGCTCCGGTCATGAGTCGTTCAGCCGCTTCGGCCGGCCCTGATCGTCCACGGCCACCATCACCACCCGGGCCTCGGTCACGCTCACAGAGGTCGAGGGATCCTGGTGGCGGCTCGCCTCCACCTTCACTTCCACGGTAACCGACGTCCTTCCCTTCTTGACCGTGTCGGTGTAGAAGCTCACGGCGTCGCCCACGAAGACCGGTTCATGAAAGATGATGGAGTCCATGGCGACGGTCACGTACCTGTGGGCTCCCGCCTTCCGCGCCTCCACCTCGGCCGCGAGGTCGATCTGGCTCAGGATGACGCCGCCGAAGATCGTTCCGTGCTTGTTCGTATCCTTGGGAAGAAGGACGACCCTGAGGGCCGGATCCGTCTTTGTGCTCATTCCGCATCTCCAGGTTCAAGTGTTCAACCGAACCTACTCGGGGCGATCGGCGAAGTCAACCTCGCCTGGCGCGACAGGCTCTGGAAGAATCCCTTCAGTCGCTGCCGACAATTTTGTAGCGGTCCGCGGAGACGAAATAAAGCCCCGTCTCCTTGACCGGATCACTGGTGGCGGCGCTCCAGGCGCTGCCGTATTTTTCGAGCTGCCCCCTGTATTTCTCGACAAGAGGATCCAGGTCGTCACCCGCTTGCCCCTCGGTCTTGTAATCAACGATCACCCAGCCGTCGGGCTCGCGGAAGACGAGGTCGATCGTTCCCTTCAGGAGACTGCCCGTCCCTTGCGGAACGTTCACAGGAACCTCGATCAGCCGTATCTCGCTCTTTCCAGCCCTATCCCAGATCTTCGAGTTGATCACCCCCTGCACGAGAGCGGCGGCCTCCTCGGCCAGCTGTTTCACCTGGTCCTCTCTTTCGGTGGGATCATCGGGATCCGGCAGGGGGACATCGAGCTCCTCGATGAACGACTCGGCCAGCTTCCACAAACCCATTTCGGAACACGATCCCGCCGCCTCGAGAAGCCTGTGTATCAACGTCCCCCACCGGGCGCCGCGGCCGCGGCTGGAAGAAGCCGCCCGATCCAGCGCACCGGGCTCCGCCTCGCCTGTCACGGGGTCAGAGGAGTATGATTCCCGGCACCAGCCTTCCATCCTCTCAGCCAGCTCTTTCACCGCTTCATCCACATCGGCGAGAGTCGCTTTCACCTTGGTCCGGGAAGGCGCAGTCACTCCGCCCGGGTCATCGGCAACAGCGGCGTCTTCGAGGTCGGCTTGCAGGATCTGCCACGGATTCCTGTTCACGAAGTTCGTTCTCTGGACCACCACGAGCCGGCCTCCCCCGCGCGTGGCTGCCACGTAGAGGAGCCGCTTCTCCTCAGCCTCGAGAAACCGTCTCTCCTCGGCTTCCCGTTCTTCCCAGTCCAGGGGGCAGGCCAGGAGCTTCCTTGTGCCCGGAAAACGGGTAGACGATTCACACACAGCGAGATACCCGCGCACTTCTTTATGGGAGCGGTCGACGTGAATGGCCACGGGATGAGCGCTGTTTCCCGCCGGATCGGCGAGGAAGACCACGGGGGCCTCGAGGCCTTTCACCTTGTGCAGGTTCATCACGCGAACCTCGTCATGACCGGGGGAGGGACGGGCCGGCAGGGCGTCGTAGCTTTCACTCCCCTCGACGATCCGTCCGAGCTGGTCCACCATGCTGGCGGCGGTCCAGCCGTCCTCCTGTTTCGAACGCACGATCTCCAGCGCCCTGGCGAGGCTCCCGGCGCGTCCGTTCCCGCCTGGAGCCGCCGCCGCGCGGGACAGGATACCGAGCTCGGCGGCTATCTTCTCCGCAGCGGTCACGGGAGGATAACGGAGAAGCCACCTGGAGAATTCCTGGAGTTTCACGAAGGCGCAGCGGTAACGTCCGGCAACCGGTTCATCCAGTTGATCCGGAGGCAAGCGGCGGTAGCGGAAAGTGCCGCCCGCATCGGCCAGGGCGAAGAGCTCGGAGTCGCTGAAGCCGAAGAGAGTGCTACGCAGGAGAGCCACGAGTGCCACGGGATCATCGGGCCGCACCACGGCACGGAGGCAGAGATGAAGGAGGGAGATCTCATCCACGCCGCTCAGCCCGCCGCCGCCGGTCACGCGATGGGGAATGCCGTACCTCTGCAGCGCCTCGCCGTACCGCTCGAGCCTCCCCTTGCCGCGAGTCACCACGAGAAAGTCATCGAACCGGGCTTCCGGTGCGACACCGTTCTCGAGATCGCGTGTGGAGCGCGGAATGGCGACCCCTTCGTCCACGATATGGCGGATCATCCGTGCAATGAGGTCCGACTCCCACTCAACCACCGGGTCGTTGCTCTTCCACTTGGCCGGCACGACGATCTTCTGCACCGAGGCAGGGCCGGTGGATGCCGCGTCCTGCCGTCCCTTCATCAGGCGAACGTAGGCTGGTGAGAACTCGTCTGCCGACTGGGGGAACCGGCTGCCGAAGGTGTCGTTGACCCAGTCCACCAGAGGGCCGGCCATGCGAAAGCTGGCCGACAGGGTTCTCACCTGGCCTCCGGACCGGCCGATGATCTTCTTCACGACGTTGTAGGTGACGATATCCGCCCGCCTGAAGCGGTAGATCGACTGCTTCGGATCTCCCACGACGAAGAGCGAGCCGGGGCGAGGCCGGCACTGCCTCCAATCCTGTTCAGCGGGATCGTCCGACGTGAGGAGCAGCATCACCTCGGCCTGGATCGGATCCGTGTCCTGAAACTCGTCCACCAGGAGATAGGAGAATCGTTCCTGGAAGTCGGCTCGGACGGAGCGGTTCTCACGAAGCATGGCCGCGGCCTTGATGAGGAGATCCTGGTAGTTGAGAACGCCTCGTCGCTGCCGTTCGTTGTCGTAGGCGGCGCCGGCCGCTTGAAGAACGGGCAAAACGGCAGCGTACCTGGCCGCGTACATCGACATCTTGAAGGGCTCGGCAACTGTCTCCCTGAATTCATCCCAGAAAGCCTGCTCGCCCTTCGCTGCCTCCCCTTTCGCTTTCTTGTCGCCGCCGGGCCACTTCTTCTGCACGATCTTGCGGGAACGGAAACGCTCCATGACCTCGAAGAGTTCTGCCGGATCGTTCATGTCGACCTGATGGATCATCCGGGGTATCAGGTCGTACTCTTTCAGGAGTTGGTCCAGATCGTCCCGATCGGCAAGCGAGCTCGTTATCTTCCTCATCCTGCCGGAATATTCCTTCACGGCTGCGGCAGGCGAGCTGCAGTCCGGAGGATCGACGTCGGGCGCCGGCCACTGCTTCACGTCCGGATATCCGGCATAGAGAAGGAACGAATCCCCGAGACCGGCGATGTGAAGACCGAGCTTCTCCAGCCTCTCGAGACGAGTGTCGCCAGATGCGATCGCCTCGGCCACGAAGCTGTCCCACGCCTCCTCCCGGATCGTCCTGTCATCGTTCTCGTCGACCTCCTGGAATGCCACGTCAACACCCGCCTCCACGGGCCGCTCGCGCAGAAGGCGCCCGCAGAACGAGTGGATCGTGCCGATGAAGCAGCTCTCGATGTGGGCGATCGCTTCATCGAGACGCTCCCGCGATGCAGCAGGAGATGAGGGATCTCGCGATCCGCGCTCCAGCTCCTCCTGGAAGCGGGAACGCAATTCCGAGGCCGCCTTGCGGGTGAAGGTCACGGCAGCCAGGTTCTGGATCCGGCACTTGCCTTGCTCGAGAAGGGCCGTCATCCGCCCCACCATGCTGGTGGTCTTCCCCGTTCCGGCCGCCGCCTCCACGAGCATGGTGCTGTCCAGCTCCTCGAGGATCGCTCTTCTCTCCTCCTGGTCGGGGGGAAGGCTCTTTGCCGCGCTACTCATGCTTCCTCACCTCGCTGATCGTGCCGAGGACGCCGTTTTCCTCGTTCTCCAGCTTTCGCAGGCTCGCCGCGGCGCTTGCCGCCGTGTCGGAGCAGATCGGTTTGAAGTCGCAGAACCGGCAGGGCTTGTCCTTCTTCTCCACGGGGAGGAAAGAGCCCTCGGACACGATGGTGCAGAGCAGCGCGGCTACGGCGCCCCAGGAGGCGAGATCTTCCGGCTTCCAGGCGATCTGCCGTCCTCTGGCCGTCAGGCCGGGAAAGGAGTAGCCGAACTTCCGGACCCTTGCTTCTGGATCGACCTTGCTCTCGAGTAGTTTTTTCGCCATGGCGAGATAGAGGCCGTGCTGCACGATTCGTCCCTTGTCGAAGGCTCCTTTTGCATCGGTGTAACGCCTCGGGCTCCCTGTCTTGTAATCACGGACAATGAAGCTCTTCCCGTCTCCGCCGACCACCTCGTCGATCCGGTCGATCCGCCCGCGCACGCGGATCGTCCTCCCCGGGACGAGTTCGACCTCCAGGCTCGATTGCCGGTCCAGGTCCGTGCCAGGCCCCTCAGGCCGGAGCCCGACGGCCACCTCGAGGAAGCGGGGGCGGCTCGACAGGCAGACATCCTCTTCCACTCTGAGGAAGATGTCCGACACTTTCATCAGCTCGCGGCGCTCCTTCTGGAAGATCGATTCGGTGAAGGGGGGGTATCGCTCCCTGTTCTCTTCGATGCAACGATCGAGGATCCGGTGCAGCTTCGCCCGATCCCTGTCGAAGGAGGGCGGGAGGCGCCCGTCCTTGACCAGGCTATCCATGAACTCGCGGAAAACCTCGTGCAGGAGCGTGCCGGATTTCGAACCGTCGAGCCATTGATCCGGAGCGAGCTCGATCACCTCGAGGGGCCTGATCTTCAAACCGTACCTGAAGAAGTACGACAGAGGGCACCGGCCGATCGTCTCGAGGGAGCTGCCCGACATCACGGCGCCTTCGGGAGTGAAGGGATCGAGGCGGCGGCCGGCTTCAGGCACGAATCCGTCGAAGGGGGTGAAGAGGTCTCCGGCGCGGCCGGCCTCGGCGACGAATCCATTCTCGAGGGAGGGGAAGCGGCTGCAAACGAGCGATCGCGGCTCTTCCACTTCGGTCGGTCCCAGCAGACGCCAGAGCCACCACTCTCCCTCGTGGAGGCAGCTTTTCCGATCAAGCGGCGCGAATGAGGCCGGAGTCCCGAGGTGCTCCGTCAGATCAGCCAGGTTGGCCTCTTCCCTGCCCTCGGCGGTTCGGAACGCCGCGAGCACCGCGGGACTCGGAAAAACCTCGCGGTCCTCCACCACGCAGCGGCAGCTGAATCCCAGGGAAACGGTGCCGCGCAGGCGCCCCATGAGCAGGGCGAAATCGTCCACCTGCTTCTTCAGGCGCGCCGCGGCCGTGGGGAGCTCTCTGGAGATCCCCTTCCTCTCCCTGTCGAGAAGCACGGGATCCTGCAGCCCGGCACCGGGGAAGCGGTTGTCGTCGAGCCCCACGATGAAGGTATTCTCCCGCCCCGAATGCCCGCCTGACAGAAAGTGAGCCACATGAAGCCGGCCCGGGCGAGGCCCGCTCCCCCCCACGCGTATTTCCCCCGGGAGGGCGGCAAGCCATTGGCGCACATCGACCCGGCCTGTCTCTTCCTCTCCTTCGAGGAGTGAACGCATGCGGTCGATCCGGCTCAGCAGCCTCTGCCGCGCCAGGTTGTCGAACCGGTTCCTGCCTCGTGCTGTCTCCCGCAGGAATCGCTTCGCGTCATCCAGAACCTCGGGCCCCGGCTTCCGCTTGCCCGTATCGAGAGCGAGGAGCGACTTGATCAGGCTGCCCAGCTGGTCGAGCTCGGACAGCCCCTTGACGACTTCTTCCACCTCCTTGCTCTTTGCATCCTCTCCCTTGGCAAGAAGGTTTTCCTTCCGTTGCTCGAGCGCTTTCCGGGTCTCCTCGAGCCTCGTCGCGTACCGTTCGCTTCCCTTGCCAACGGGAACGGTCCGCAGGCGATCGGCCAGGGGTGAGAAGGCTGTTTCGTCCTCGTCGACCCCCATCTCGTCGCCAGGCGGGATTAGGAGCAGTCCGTCCCGGATCATCCGCACAAGCCGCTCCTGCAGAAAATCCTCGTCGATCCAGGAGATCCACGCCTCGAGAGCTCTGCCCGGGCGCGAGTAACGCGCCGGGATCCCCTCGGCAAAGGTGACGGGCAGGTCGAGCTCGTAATCCTTCTGATCCTCGACCAGTCGGGCGAAGGTCTCGAAAAGGCGAGGGATGTAAGTGTCCGCGCTCGTGTGGAGAAGTTCCACCTGGTCGAGAGGTATTCCTTCGGACAGGCAGCGGCGAAGCACCTCGCGCACCTCGTTCGTCTCACCCTCGGCATGAAAGAAACGGACAGCGGCAGAGCCGGCCGGGGATGGTGCGTCAAAGGCAAGATCCCTGATCCGATCAGCGGGAAAGGCATCGAGAAGGCGTCGCTCCAGGAAAGCCGCCGCCGTGTCGGCAGGAACGAGGAGAAGCACGTTTCCTGGAATGGCTCCGGCATCATGCTCGATCTTCTCGATGGCCAGACGCAGGATCTCGGCATAATCGATGAAGCCCGCCGCGTCGATCTCCCGAAGCCAGTCGACCAGCAGGCCGGCCAGGCCGCGACCCTTGTCACGATCGCTGAAAGCGGCCGGATCGACCTTCTCCGGCACGACGCCGGCCAGCCTGAGGTCGATCAGGCTCTGGTGCAAGGTTCGCGCCAGGCTCGGGCCGGGAAGAAGGCGTGACAGATACGTTGCCGGACCTCCTGACCCGAGCTGGAGGCGGCTGATCACGCGGTCCGTGAGAACCGAGCCGGCCATGTTCGAGAGGAGCTCGCGTTCCCTTGCTGCCAGACTCGAGCCGGCCAGCTCGAGAGCCATCCCCTTCAAGGTCTTCACACGGATGTTGACAGCCGGCGTCCCGTTCCTGACAACCGTCTCGATCCACTGGTTGCCCACGCGGTACGACGGCGCAACGAGCCACTTCTCGGCCAGCCGCTCCGACGCCGCGATCGCGGCCAGTTCCTGCGCGAGACGATTCATGGCAGTTCCTCGCTGCTGGAAGGCATCATTCTCCCACCCTGACCACGGCTTCGCCGTGTACGATGCGGCCCAGAAGCGCCCGGTGATAGGGCCACCTGTCCGGGGCCAGCCTCTCTGCCGCGAGCAGGATTTCCTCCGCCTCGCCGATGCGGCCTTGCTTGAAGAAGAGGTGCCCGAGGTTCAGAAGCGGGACCTCGTCCCCCGGGTCCAGCTCCGCGGACTGGCGATAAGCCGCCTCCGCCTCGTCGTCCCACCCGCCCGCCTCGAGGGCGATGCCGAAATCGTTGCGGAGTGCCGCATCGCCGGGCAGGAGGCTGACGGCCCGCCGGTACTGCATCAGCGCCTCGTGGGTGCGGCCGGCATTCAGATAGGTCAACGCGGCGTCGGCGTGAAGGAATCCCTCGTTGTATATGCGATCGAGTAGGAACTCCAGCACGGCGAGCCGTTCCTTGATGATCTGGGGGTGACGGCTTTCGACATCGACCGCCGCCTTCCAGAGCAGGCTGAGATCGCTCGAGCCCGGCGCGGCGGCTCCGGCCTGCTCGAGTCGCTCGTGGAGGAGCGTCGCTTCGGGCGGAGGCGGATCGGTGGCCGGAAACCAGGCTGGTATCGCGGCGAATTCCGGCAGTCCGGCGAGCTTCACGGCCAAGACCTGCCGGGCCATGTCCTGGTGGGTGTAGCCGCGAGCCGCGTCGAAGTCCACCAGGGGGCCATAGAGATCGATCAGCCGGAGGGCGGCCTCGCGGGCCGCGAAGGTCCTGGAGTTTCGGCTGAGGCCGTTGATCAGCACGTCCCGCGCCCTGGCGTCGGGAAACGAGCTCAGGATCGCCCAGGCCGCGGCGATCCGCACCATCGGATCGTCGTCGTCGAGCAGGAGGTCGAGCTTGTCACGAACGGCTCGATCGTTCATCCTGCCGGAGACAGACGCAGCCTCGGCAGCCCTGTAGCGGACCTCGGGTGACGGATCGGATAAAAAGGCGGGGAGATCGATGGAAGCGCCTGTCCGGGCCAGGATGAAGACAACCCAGGCTCGCGCCCGGCTCGAGGGAGAGGCGGCTGCCAGCCTGCGGAGAGCATCAGGGCTTCGCGCTCCCTCGAGCAGCGCCTGAACAGCTTCGAAACGGAGAGCCGGCTCGTCGCTTTCGAGATCGGCGAGCCGGCTGACTGTCAAGTCCGGTCCGGGATTGTTCTTCTCGCCCCCGGGGCCGGCGCAGGCGAAGGCGAGAAGGGCGAGCAAGAACACCGGCAGCGCGGATGGAAACGCTCTCAATCCTCTCCTCCAGCCGTCACTCGACCTCGATCGATCCGTTGTGGGTCGATACGTCCACTTTTCCCTGACCGCTGCCGATCGCACCCCGCACGAACCGCTTTTCAGCGACCATGTCGTTTATCTCGCGCCTGATGTCGATCTTACCGTTGTGCGTGCTCAAAGCGAGCCGGGCCGACGCTTCATCGCCCAGGCCAAGAGTCACCGATCCGTTGTATGTCTGGATCGAACCGTTCAGCGTCGCGCTGCCGCTGAGCCTTACCGCGACGTTCCCGTTGTGGGTTCCCAAACGAAAAACCGAGGTCACGGCCTCCACAGCGACATCTCCGTTGTGTGTTTCCGCCTCGATGGGACCCTCGTGGTCTCTGATCTTCACGTTGCCGTTGTGCGTCTCGATGTCGGCCGCTTCATCCATGCCCAGGAGATCGATATCGCCGTTATGGGTCTCTGCCACCACGGCCAGCGCGGAAGGGAGCGCGATCTCGAAGGAGACGATGCCCTGCCAGCTGCGCTCCCTCTTCTTCTTCCACTTCCATGTCACGATCCGGGTGTCGCCTTCCTTCCTCGTGACCAGCTCGATCGCTTCGAGGCATCGTTTCGCGTCGGCCTCGTCGCTGCCGCCCGCCTTGATCGCCACGGACACGGTGATGGCTTCCCCTTCCTGCGATCCGTTGAAAACGACCTGGCCGTTGTGCGTGGCCACGTCGATACAGCTGATACCCTCCTTCGAGAGGGCGAGCTCCTTGTCCGCTTCCTCCCAGACCTTTGGAGCACAGTGGCAGCCGAACTCGCAGTTGACGCAGCCCGCCAGCATGATGGCCGACAGGATCGCCGTGCTGACAAGATGGAGACTTTTCGGTTTCATGGGACTCTCCCAGCCGGGTGCCGGCATCATCTCGATAAATACGATTTCACCGTATCGTTACTATTACGTATACTTGGGCATAATTTATTCTGATGGACCATTATGCGGCCGATCGGTTCAGAATGAAAGGGCGCATTCCCACAGGGAGCTCGTGTGGACAATCAGGAATCCCAGGCCGTGACACGGATCCTCACCGAGGTGAGCAGCGGCAACAAGGAGGCCGCGGCCGAGCTCTGGGATCTCGTTTACAGCGAGCTGCGCGATCTGGCTTCGCGAAAGATGGCGCGGATCCCGGCCGGCCAGACCTTGCAGCCCACCGCCCTGGTTCACGAGGCGTACATCCGGCTCCTGGGAAGCTCCGAGACCCAGTGGGAGAACAGGGCGCACTTCTTCGGCGCCGCGGCGTGCGCCATGCGGAACATTCTCGTGGACCGCGCGCGGAAGCGCGGCCGGATCAAGCACGGCGGCGGATTCCGCCGGATCCCGATCCAGGAGGTGGACCCGGCTGCCGAGATGGAGACCATCGATCTGCTGGCCCTAGACGAGGCGTTGACGCGGCTCGACAAGCATGACAGCAGGCTGTGCGAGATGACGATGCTCCGCTTCTTCGCCGGCCTGACGATCGAGGACACGTCCAAGGCGCTCGGCGTCTCCACGGCCACGGTGGAGCGCGACTGGAGCTATGCCAGGGCCTGGCTCTTCAGGGAGATGAACAAGGGCGGCAGGCAGACAGGTCCTGGCGGGCCGTCCTGAGAGCCGGGGAGTTTCTCCGGCACTGGTCCACTGCTCGAGGCAGCGATGGGTGATCAGGCAGGCGAGAACAGCTTCTCTCCTTCGGATGAAAGCCGCGAGGGTACAGGATCCGCGCCTTCCGGCGACTCCCTGCGCAACGAACAGCATGATTGCGAAAAGAACGGTTCAGGCTTTGCGGACCTCGAAGAGAAGCTCGTTCAGCTCTTCGACGATCTGCTCGGCAGGGAAGACGGAAAGGAACGCCTCGCCGTTGAGGCCGGTACGGAAGACCTCTTGCGTGGCGACTCTCCGATCCTGGGCGACTATCGCATCATCGGCGAGATCGGTTCGGGCGGGATGGCGACGGTCTACGAGGCGGAGCAGATTTCGCTGAAGCGCAAGGTCGCCCTGAAGGTTCTCCCGGCCCACCTCAGCGTTTCGCAGAAAGCCATCCAGAAGTTCCACAGGGAAGCGATCGCAGGCGGGAGGCAGAAGCATCCTGGCATCGTGGCGATCCACGCCGTGGGCGAGCACCAGGGAGTGCATTTCATCGCACAGGAGCTCGTGGGGAAGGGAAGCACCCTGGCCAACAGGCTCGATGACCTTCGCAGGGAAGACGACCTTCCCCTGGGCTACTTCCGTGAATCGGCCAAGCTGATCACGGCGGTTGCGGAAGCCCTCGAGCATGCCCATGCCTCGGGCGTGATCCACCGCGACGTGAAGCCGTCAAACATCCTCCTCACCGGGGAAGGCGTCCCCAAGCTGGGAGATTTCGGGCTGGCCAGGATCGAGGACGCGCTGACACTCTCCCGCACGGGCGATCTCGCCGGAACACCGTTCTACATGTCTCCCGAACAGGTAAAGCGGCGGCCGGGAGAGATCGATCACCGCTGCGACATCTTCTCGCTGGGAGCGACGCTCTACGAGACCTTGACGCTGGAACGTCCCTTCAAGGGGGAGACATCGCGCGAGGTCACGGAAAGGATCCTCCACCATGATCCGGCGAACCTGCAGAAGATAAACGGCCGCATTCCACGGGACATCTCGCACATCTGCCTGAAGGCGCTGGAAAAGAATCCCGATCGTCGTTATCAATCGATGCGTGGGTTCGCCGACGATCTGCGCAGGTTTCTGGAAAGCGAACCGATCCAGGCCAGGCCCGCCGGAAGGATCCGCAAATCCGCCATGTGGATCAGGAATCACAAGCTGCTCTTTTTTTCCGGCGTCGTCACGGGATTGTCTTTCGTCCTGGCAGCCATCCTCTTCTACTTCATCGCCTACGAAAACAAGCTGGAGGTCGAGGAAAGAGCCCGAAAATTCAAGCAGGCAAAAACAGCCCTGAGGCTGTCGGAAACCACCTTCCATTACGGCGCCTCGTTGACCTACTTCGACCCCGCCGAATCGACCCATATCCACACCTTGCTCGAAGGTGCCGAGGTCCCTTTTCTCCAGACGATCCTCCTGATCGGCAACTATCAGGTGAGTCGAAAACCCCACATCCTGAGCAACATTGCCGCCTGTCTCGAAGCCTATCGCAAAAAATGCATGAACATTGACAGGCATGGATTGCTGGATGATACGCGGTACCTCCTGGGCATGGCCAAGGTGGCTCTTTCTGGCTTCGAGCCTGATGACGAGAAGAAGAAGAACCTCATCAGGGAGGGCCGTTCCATTCTCGAGGAAAACAGTACCGGATTCGATCTCTTTTCCCCCCATGCCTTCGTGTGGCAAGCGGAGTATCCGGCTTCCATCACTCCTGAGGCAGCGGAATCGCTCATCACCGCCTTGAGAATCAAGGAGGATCATTTCCTCATCGATCTCTTCCTCGGCTACACGATCTTTTTCAATCTCCATCGTGGCGGGGAGCGTGCCGAATACGATGAAGCCATCCATTACTTCAAGAAGGTGCTGAACGATCAGCCGAACAACTGCGAAGCCCTGACTCTCCTCGGACGAACGTACTTTTTCTATGCAATGATCTACGACTGCATGAATCTCGCGATCCCGGCGGAGAAATACCTGAACAGGGCAATACAGGCCGCTGAAGATCAGGAAAGCCCGATCGGATACCTCGCCCATGCGACTCTTGGCGAAGTGCTGCTGCTCCTGGGAAAAGATGACCTGGCTTGCGGTTCCTTCAGGAGATCGATCGATTTTGGAATGGGCAAGTTTCATGTCCAGAACGCTTTTCGCGGAATGGGAATCGTCGCTGCCAGGAAGGGAAACCGGGAAGAAGCCCTGAAATATTACGACGACGGAATCAAGCTGAGACCATATGACAACTACCTCCTGATGGCGAAAGCCGACCTGCTGCTGCATGAGGGAGACGATCTGGAAACAGCCAGGAAGTGCACGGAACAGGCCAAGAAACGACCTTTCCTGGGGCCCCACAAGCCGTTCTATGCTGATGTTTTCCTGGTAGATGCACGCTTGTCCGCGAAAGATGATAATAACCAGGAAGCCCGGATGGCCATAAACGACATGTCCCGTGCCGCGAGATTTTCCCCCCGTGTTTTCGGCATGGCCTGCCTGCTTCTGATCACATTTCCGGAAGAATCCATAAACCAGACGCTCTTCACCATTTCAAAGATCCTTGGAAGCCGGTCTGCCGATTCCCCTGTCAGCCTCACCGCACGGGGAGCCGCCAGGTATTGTGACGGCAGATTCCAGGAGGCTGTTCACTACCTCGAAGAGGCCATGAAACGGAGATCCGAGTGGCCCGATGCCATCAGGAAATCTCGTCGTCTCGACGACGCATGTGATCTTTATCTCCTTGCCATGGTAAATGCCGGCTACGCCGAGAAAGATATAAACAGGGACCACCATGAAAAGATGGCCCACCGCTATTTCGAACGAGCGGAAAGGATCTATGACGAAGAGATGAAACGGCCTTTCATCCGGTACAGAGATATCTGGCTGCGGCTCAGGCGGAAGGCAGCGGATGTGATGAGCAACCTCGAGAAAGAGTGACGGATCGACTGAAAATGTGCCACCAGGACAAGGACGATAATTCAAAAACCCGCCATCTCATAACCAATGCCATCAGCGGGGATCCACTGGCGATCAGCGCTCTCTACGACCTCTACAAGAAAAGGCTGGAAGGCGCCGTCCACGCAAGGCTTGGCAGGAAGCTGCGGAGCAAGATGGAAACGATCGACCTCGTCCAGTCGGTCTGGAAGGACGCGCTGGTCGATATCGACGAGTTCGAGTACCGCGGACCGGACTCCTTCTTTCACTGGATGCTCAACTCCGTTTTCCGCAAGATCAAGGACAAGGGCAGATACTTCTCCGCGGAACGCCGGGATCCCGGACGGGAGAGGAGAATCCTTCCGGAGAAAACGACTACAGAGGGATCGCGCCCCCCGCCGGCAAAGGATCCGACGCCGAGCCAGGCGGCCATAACGGAAGAGGAAAAGGAGCAACTCCTGCGCCTCCTGGCGGAGATTCCCGAACTCCAGCAGAAAGCCGTCATCCTGAAAACCAGGGAAAAGCTGAAGTTCGAGGAGATCGGCAAGGCCCTGGGCAAGTCGACGGAAGCGGCGAGAAAGCTCTACTCGCGGGGAATGAAGCTGCTCCAGGAGCGCATCGAACGGGAAAACCGGGCGTGATCCTGTCCGGTTCCGCGTGATCGGAGATGCTTGTCTTTCGATGAGACCGGGCTCCATCCCGCTCGGAATGGAGCCCGGATCCCTTATCTCACTCCGCGACCAGGATCATGAGGTTGGTCAGCTCCGACGACGGATTGCTCTGCGGTCCCGCCAGGGCCTGGAAGGGATAGGTCTCCCCTGACTGCCAGTTGCCCGGTACGGACGTAGAGACGACGATCACGCCGTTCGCCGGTATCGTACCCAGGGGGAAGCGGTTGAAGGGCGGCGCAATGTAGAGCAGCCCGTAGTTCGTCGACTGGGGCGGATCCTGGATGCCCGCTCCGAGGGCCAGGGTGACGGGCGTCACACCCGGCGTCCCGATGACCTTCACCACGATGGGACCGCCCGGAACAACATCGCCGATGGCGTAGAGATGGAGATGATACTCGTCGGCTCCCATGTCCACCGCACCGTCGTGGATGCGGGGATCCCCCTCGAAGTCCTCGCTCTCCGTGACAGCGGCGCTGTCGCCGGCATTGCGGCAGGGCGAGTCATAGGTCAGGTGGAAATCGCCCACCAGCGCGTCGGCGAAGAGCGGATCGGCGTCGATGTTGCCTGTTCCGGTCCAGCCGCCCTGGATATCGCAGTAGGTGATCGTGGTATCGCCGTTCTCCACGTAGATCCCGGGACCTTCCGGAGCCGCGTTGTCCCAGACGATGGTGTTCGTGATCGAACTGGAACTCGCGTCATCGCAGCAGAAGATCCCGCCGCCTTGCTGCTGCGCACTGTTCCCGGCAACGGTGTTGTTCGCGATCACGAAGGTCGAGTAGGATTCGTATTCGATTCCGCCGCCGTACTGGCTGGCCGTGTTGTTGAACACGATGTTATTGACAATCGTTGTCTCCTGATGGTTGTAACATGAGAGACCGCCGCCGAGTTCAGCTGAATTTCCGGCAATCCTGTTCCCCTCGATCAAGAGGATCGCGGAGCCCGAGTAGCAGATGCCGCCCCCGTTGAATTCAGCCGTGTTCAGAGTGATGATATTGTCCCTTATCGCGACAAAGGTATCCTGGGTTTGACAATTGATCCCCCCGCCGTACTGGGCATTCCCATTCGTAATGGTGAATCCTACCACCGTCTTGTCATGGTCATGATGCACCGTCATGGTGATGACGCTCCCGGCCTGGTTGCCATCGATGACGGTCCTTTCCGGTGCGATGTCGTTCGTGGTCGGATCGCCGTCCACATCGCTCCTCAACTCAATGGCCTTGCCCTGGAACACAACGTTCTCCACGTAGGTTCCGGGCGCCACCAGGATGACATCCGACTCCCAGGAGGCGTCGATGGCTTCCTGGATCGTTGAATACTGTTCGGGCACATTCAATGCCCAGTCGTGGGGATAATGGTACCCCATGTCGACCACACCGGCATCGGACACGAGGTCCGTCCTCGTCGTGAGCTGCTCCATGCTGATGGAATCCCCGCCCCAGTAGAGGTGGACGCCTTCCGCGCTGCCCGATCCGGTATCCACGCAGGGGCTGTCGCCCGCCTGTCCGGCCGCCGTCTGGCTGAGGTAGAAGTCTCCATCGTCAGGACCGGACGCGAAGAGCGGATCTGCATCGATGTTGCCCTCACCGCTCCAACCGCCGGCGATATCGCTGTAGGTGATGTCGATATTGCTGTCTGGAGCCACGTCAATCTCGGGCAGGGAATCTCCCCAGAAGATTGTGTCATGCACCCACGGATTGGAGCTGTTCGAGCATCCGAGGCCGCCGCCGTCGTCTCCCGAGATATTTCCGGAGAATGTGCAGTTGTGGATGTGGGGTGAAGCCCTGTTGCAGCAGATTCCACCGCCGTGGACCGTGGCTGTGTTGTTGACGACGAGAATGTTGATGAAATGCCCGTTGGCATCACCCTGGCAGTAGATCCCTCCTCCCGATCCGCTTTCCACCTCGTTGCCTGCGACGATGTTGTTGATCACCTCGGGATTTGAGTTCGTGCAGTAGATCCCGCCGCCGCGGTTGCTGGCCATGTTGCCGCAGATGATGTTGTTGTCGATCATGGGAGAGCTGTCACTGCAGTAGATTCCGCCGCCCCTGCTGGCATAACCATTCGTTATGCGGAATCCCCTAAGCACCATCTCGGCGGGATTATTGTTTGTGCCGAAAACAACGACGCTCCCGGCCTGGCCTCCGTCGATGGTCGTGAGCTCCGGCCCCTGATCGCTCTCCACCGTGATCTTCTTCGTCGAGAAATCGATGTTCTCCAGGTAGGTGCCCGGCATCACCAGCACGGTGTCGCCGTCAACGGTATAGTCGATCCCGTCCTGGATGAACTGGAAGGGGAACTCCGGCGTCCCCAGCCACGGGCCCAGAATATTGTCGTCGTCCACGTAGATCGGCCCGCGCAGCGAGATCTCCACCTCGAGGGAGGCGGACCAGAGGCTCACCCGGCCGTCGGAGGGATTGTCATCGCCGTTCGGATCGTCCTTGACCCTCACCTTCACGATGTAGCTATCCTCCTCATCCCACGAGTGATCTGCCGAGAAAGCTGCGCCGGAGGCGACAGGTCCCTGCCAGCCGGTGTTCGTGCCATCTCCCCAGTCGAACCAGTAGAAGAGCTGGTGGCCTTCCGGATCGACGGCCTGCGAGGAGTAGGAGTAGACCTGCATGATTTCACCCGACTCTGGACCCGTAGGCTTGTCAGGCTTGGCGGGAACCTGGTTGAAGGTGATCACCACTGTCATGGAATCGGACCAGTCCGACTCCTCACCCCATGCATCCCTCGCCTTGGCACTCACCAGGTAGGTTCCCCCTTCATCCCACGAGTAGTCCAGGGTGCACGTCGTCCCGGAATTCTGCAGGGCGGTCCAGCTGCTGAACGTGCCGTCGCCCCAGTCGAACCGGTAGGAGACCTGATCTCCGTCCGGATCGGTTGTGGATGTCGAGTAGCTGTATTTTGCATGGCTGTACCCGCTCGACGGGCCGTTCGGTTCCTGCGGATCGGCCGGTGGATTGCTGGTGATCTCCACGGGCAGTGCCGGCGACCAGCTCGATTCCGAGCCCCACTCGTCCTGAGCCATCACCTTAACATCGAACGAGTCCGGATAATCCCAGGCATGGCTCATCGTGCACGTTGCCCCGGAAGCGTGGTAGTCGGACCAGTCGCTGTAGGTCCCGTCTCCCCAGTCGAACATGTACCGTATCCGGTCGCCGTCCGGATCGATCGTTGAAGCCGTGTAGTCGTATTCCACGTTGAGGCTGCCGCTCTGGGGCCCGCTGGGAGCAAGAGGCGTGTCGGGCGGATTGCCGGTGATCAGGATTTCGGCCTCGAGCGACCATTCCGAATCGGCCCCCCACTCGTCCTGGGCGATCACCTTCAGATAGAATGTATTCTGCTCGTCCCAGGCATGACTCATGGTACAGCTGGTACCGGAATCGACGTAGTCGGACCAGTCGCTGAAGGTCCCGTCGCCCCAGTAGAACATGTACCGCAACCGGTCGCCGTCCGGATCCGTGGTGACGGCGGTGAAATCGTACTCCGCGTTGAGGTTGCCCGTGGCCGGGCCGCTTGGTGGCTCCGGCTTGACCGGAGGACCGCCGTTGATCGTCACTTCCAGGGCGGGAGACCAGTCCGATTCGGTCCCCCACTCATCCTTGGCTATCACCTTCACATCGTACCGGCCTGTTGAGGGCCACGAATTGTCCTCCGTGAACGCGGCACCGGAAGGCTGGAGCGAGGACCAGTCGCTGAATGTCCCGTCTCCCCAGTCGAACCGGTACCGCACCTGGTCGCCTTCCGGATCCGTGGTGGAAGCGGTGTAATAGTAGCTTACGTTGGGACTGCCGCTCTGGTCTCCGTCAGGTTCCGGAGGCGTGTCAGGTGCCTCGTTCGTGATCGTCACGTACCACGACTGCGGCCAGTCCGATTCGTCTTCCCACACGTCCTTGGCCATCACCTTGACCTCGTATGGATCTGCTGCCTGATCCCAGCGATGACTGGTCGTGCACGAGCTGCCCGAGTCGTAGGGTCCGAGCCAGCCGCTGTCCGTCCCATCACCCCAGTCGAACTTGAAGTAGATCTGATCGCCGTCAGGATCATCGGCTGCGGTTGAAAAGTCATAGAATTCGCCTGCCTTGCCGGATCCGGGACCCGAAGGCTGCAACGGCTCGTCGGGGCGGATGTTCCCGGAGTGATGATATCCCATGTCCACAATGCCGGTGTCGAACACCAGGTCCGTCCGGGTGGTCGTGGTATCCAGCGTGGTGCCCGGTTCCGCCTCGATGTTGGAGGCACTGTCGCTTCCCGCATCCAGGCATGGGCTGTCGATGCCCTGGCCCGATGCGACCTGGCTCAGGAAGTGGGTTCCCTCTGATCCGGATGTGAACAGCGGATCAGAGGCGATCATGCTGCCCGAATCCCAGTCCAGCGTGCAGTTGGGACCGACGTAGACGGCCGGCGATCCCCCCTGGACATCGGAATAGCTGATCGTGAGGGACGGAGCGGAGTTGTCATCATGCTCGAGATAGATCTCGAAGCCGCCGGCCGGGGTGTTTTCCCAGAGGATGGAATCAATCACTGTCACGGCGGCGCTGTTGTGCAAATAGAGCGCGCCGCCCTTGTCGTCGGCCTCATTGCCGCCGAGCGTGTTGTTGCTGAGAAGGAAGTCGCTCCAGCCCCCCGTGCAGGCTATCCCGCCGCCGTTGGCCGCTCCGTTGTCGAGGATCAGGTTGTTGGCGATCCTGTCCGGAGCGTGACAGTGGATTCCCCCGCCGTCGCCCGATCCATTTGCATCATAGTCGGCCACATTGCCGCTGATGACATTGTTGGCCACGACGCCGTTGTTGACCATGCTGATCCCGCCGCCGTCGCCGTGGGCCCTGTTGTTCGTGATCCGGTTGCCCAGAATCGAAATGAATCCCGATACAAAGAGCCCTGCGCCTGAACTGTCCGTTTCGTTCCCGTCGACCGTATTGTAGGCGATTACCGGTGTCCCATATCCTGATCCCCCGTGAATCCCGCCATCCATGTTATTGGAGATGACATTGTTCATGATCGTCGGGTAGGCGCTGGTACAGTATTGAATTCCTCGGTACTGGTTCTGCGTGATGGTGTTGGAGGCGATCATCCCGGTGGTCATGTTGCCGCTGCAGTAGATCCCCATGCCGTTGTTCGAGGCAATGAAATTGTTCGTGATCGTCACATACCCCGAGTAGACGATCGCGGCGTGACCGCTGCTCGTCCCGTTGCCTGTGATGGTGTTGTTCGATATCGTGGCGAAATTGGCATTTTTGCAGTATATGCCTGTATTTGTGTTGTCGAAAATTGTGTTTGAATCGATTACAGGGGCTTCTGCATTACAGGAAATCCCGATCGTAACGAGCCCTCCTGTGGTGTTGCTGATGATGTTGTTCCTTATCGTTGGAGAGCTTTCATCGCAGGAAATGGACACCCCATTGCTGTTTCTGATGGTGAAGCCGTCTATCACCGAATCCTGACGATAATTGAATCTGACCACGGGATCGGCCAGGTTTCCGTCGATCACCGTCACGTCAGGGCCGCCTTCGCTCAGCAATATGACCGTGTCGTAGCCATACTGGTTGTTCGGGAACTCGATGCTTTCCATGTACGTCCCCGGCGCGACGAGGATCGTATCATTGTCCTGGGCCGCACTGATGGCCTCCTGGATGGTGGAATAGTCGCCCGGCACGTGGATGGTGCCGGCAAAGACCACTGCCTGGTAGAGGAAGAAAAGGATAGTCGCAATCGCAACCTTGATCGACCTGGTATTCATGGCTTCACTCATTGTCAAAAAAGGAGAAACGGGATCGTGGCCCGGAAGCTGCACCGCCATCGCGGCCAGTGGTCGGAGGGTGTGGCGTGGCGAGACGCCGGTTCAACGGCCGGGCCAACCCTTGTGCCTATCCCTGGAAGAAGCGCAGCGGCCCTGAAAACCGGACAGGATTTTCCGAAAAAAGAGGATCCATCCCTGATTCGAATGAGAACTCCCCCGATGTGCTCGGAGGCAGATATGAAGATCGCTCGATTGTCAGCCCCTGAGTGCTTCTGGACAGATGGCAATCACTCGAGCGTCTCGACCAGGTCGACGGCCTTCTTCACCAGCCTGAACCTGGCGTCGGCCCGATGCTTCTTCTCGATCGCCCCGGCTCTCCCGGTCTCCTCGAAGAACCTGGCACGGCGCCATTCGTTCCTGAAATCCTTCGGCGACCGGCCTTCCAGCTTCCCCAGAAGGGAGACGGCCTCCCATTCCTTGCCGGCATCCCTCAGGGCCAGCATGCCGAAGTAGTGATAGCCCCCCCGCGAGGTCCCCATTCGCCTCGTGAAGTCGAGAACGCTTTTCCTGAACCTGTCCGCTCCGGCCGCGTCGCCGCCTTTGTCGCAGCAGAGGGCGGCAAGGTAGTCATGGAGCCGGAAGTCTGGATCGAAGGGTTTTCCCGTTCCCAGGCTCTCGGGATATTCCCTGGCTCGGTCGAAGTGATCGAGTGCGGCCTTGTAGTCGCCCGCCTTCATCGACTCGAGCGCCAGTGATACATGGGCGCGCAGATAGAGATCGTGGGCTTCCCAGCTTCCCTCGTAGGGGAGGACCGTCCGGCCCGCCAGGACATCGAGACATTCTTCATATCGCCCCCCATCGTAAAACGAACCGGCAAGATCCATGGCAAGGACCACGGAACGGGGAAACCGGGCGGTCCCACGGCGCGACAGGTCGAGCGCCTCGTCGAACCGCGCGTTCCCTCTGTGATTCTCGATCAGGGAGTGCCAGCAGCGCCACTCGCCCTCGTCAGCGGCCAGCGCCTTCTCAAGGTGCGGAAGGGCCCCTTCCCCGTCCATGTGGGCGAGAATCAGGTGAAGTGGAGCAAAGCCGGTCTCGCCGCACGACTCGAAGAGCCGACGCGCCTCCGCACGCCGCCCCTTGCCCCATAGGATCAGCCCCAGGTAGTAGCGCGGCTTCCACTCTCCGGGCCTGCGATCCGCTGCCCACTCGAGGACCGGGATCGTCTCGATCCTGTGGGGAAAGACGAGGCGCGGCGACAGGCTCGCAGCCTTATCGAGGCAGAGCCCGCTTTTCCCGGCATCCCGCTCCCTCAGAAAAAAGGCCCGCCAGAAAAGAACGATGGGATGCTCCGGGGCAAGGGCGAGGATTTCCGCTGCCTCGTCTACAAGACCGAGCCTGGCGTAGAAGAGGGCCATCTCGAGGTAATGCTCCTCGGGCAGCTCGCTGCGAAAGCCCGCCTGGAATGACTTAAGGAGCGCGTCGGACCCGTCCATGCGGTATCTCTCGAAGGGGACCAGGTGGTTCAGCGGATCGAATCGCTCGAGCGCGGCGAGAGTCTCGCCGGCCCGATCAGCCTGACCGCTCAACCGGCAGACGACAGCCTTCACCTCGTGGGCCGTCACGTTGTACCTGTTGAAGTCGATGGCGCGGCCGGCATACTCGAGCGCCAGGCCGAGACGTCCCTCGAGAACGGAGATCTCGGCCATCTGGCAGTAGGCGTTCGACCGGTGCTTCATCGACCGGGCCGCCCAGCCGTGGGTCTCCTTCGCGTCGACGAGATCGCCGCGAAAGCGCGAGATCACGCCGTAGACATGGTTGGCGTCCGGATCGTAGGGCGACAGGATCAGCGCCTGCCGCGCGTAGCCGAGCGCCTCGTCGCACTCGGCCCTGCGGCAGTGGAGCTCCGCAAGGCGGACCATGGCACGGACGTGGTTCTTCTCCCCTGCCAGGCAGGCCCGGTACTTCTCCATCGCGGCATCGCGGCTTCGCTTCTTCTCGAGGAATTCGCCGGAGAGATAGAGGCCCTCGGGCGTGCTCTCGTCGAGACGCTGGTAGCCCTGGGGCCGTTTGATGTCATTGGCCGCGGGATCGCTGCAATAGAAGAGCTTGCCTTCCACCTCGACGCAAAGCTCTCCCCCGGATCGCGGAAGAGGGAGATCGATCGTGCGGCTCTCCATCGGTTCGAGCTGAAGGCGCTCCCGATGGATCTCCTCGCCGCCGAGTAGCACAACGAGATCGTCGTCCAGCGCCTGCAGGGCGCAGAGTCCGAGCCGGGTCGAGTCCTCCTTCCGCTCCACGTTCAGCGCGGCGTGGGGTGATGCCTTCGTCAGGCCGCCGATCTCCTTGAAGGGGAAGTAGACCTCCTTCCACCTGTCGGCACCGTGCGGTGCGAAGAACTCGTGATCGCTCTGGGAAAGGAGCCGGCCCGCCTGCGGTTCGCTGTACTGGCCGTGCCTGTCCGTGAGGAGCTGCTCCCAGATGGCGCCCTGTCGCGAGAGAGCCCAGATCCAGATCTTCTTGCCCGGCATGTCGTCGTAGAGGGCATAATGGCCGAAGCCGAAATCCGATTCGTGCCAGTAGCCGCCGAAGAAATGTTCGTACTCGCCGAAGACGAAGTACGACTTGTGCGATCCGAAGTCGTTGTTCCGATACAATGAGACATCTCGGCCCTCCCGGTCGACGGGCCACGGCTCAGGGATCTCCGATCGGCCGTGGCCGAGCGAGAACCGCCCGGGATAGAAGTACTGCAGGTCATCGGCCGCCAGGACGGCCGACGTCATCCAGACGTAGTACGACTGGCTGAAAGGGGTCGGGTTGAACCAGAGAGTGCGGGTCTCGAAGAAGGCGCCCTCCCTCGGTACGGTGACAATGACGCTCCACCTCGTCCGGGAAGCGAGATCGATGGTGCCCACCACGCAGCTGACGCTCCCGTCGGCGTTCTTCAACATCCTGTAATCGACAGGCGTGGCCGTTGACGGCGCGTGCCCCACGACGCCGAAGTTGAGCTCGATCCCTCCCGACGTCCAGGGACCGCGCAGGGCGATCTGCCGGAACTTCATCGCATCGTTCCGGTAGACGAACTCCCTCCCCGTCGACTTCTCGATGGCGCCGAAGATCTTCCCGCCTGCCTCGGGCACGACCTCGACCCGCACGTGATCGTTCTCCAGACGGATCACGGTCCAGGCGGCGTCGCGGCCTTCGGTGCAGAATCCGTCGAAGGAGAAACAGGGATAGAGGAACGGCTTTCTCGTCAGGATGGGAACGGGGTCAGGATCGGAAAAGGGGTATGTCGTGAAAATCCGCGACTCCTTTGCGATCTCGCACTCCCCGGCGGCCAGGAATAGCACGGACAACTGGACAAACAGGACAAGGGACAGAAATCGCTTGGCGTTCCTCATGGGCATTGCTCCAGCTTGGATCCTGAACCGGGAAAAAGAAAGTGAAGGCGATCACCGGCCGGCGCCGCTCCTGTCCCTGACGAAGTGGCCGCTCTTGCCGCCCGATTTCTCATCGAGCCGGACAAGATCGATCACCATGGCGCGGTCCGCCGACTTGCACATGTCGTAGAGGGTCAGGGCAGCCACGGAAACGGCGGTCAGCGCTTCCATCTCCACACCGGTCCTGTCCAGAGCGTTCACCGTGGCCGTGATGCGGACCAGGTCCTCCTCGATCTCGAAGTCGATCCGAGCGGACGTTACGGCAACGGGATGGCACAGGGGAATCAGGTCGGGCGTCTTCTTGGCCCCCATGATACCGGCCAGGCGGGCGGCTGCCAGAACGTCTCCCTTGGGCAGAGACCGGTCAACGATCTTGCGAATCACCTCGGGCCGCGTTCGGACCACGGCCGAGGCCTTGGCCTGGCGCCGGGTGGCCGACTTCTCACCCACGTCGACCATGCGCGCCTTGCCTTTCTTGTCCAGATGGGTCAGATCGTCCATTCTTTCCCTCCAATCAACGTGAATGCGATCCTATCCCCGGCCGCGAGTTCCCCGTCCTCTCCCTCCAGGCGAAGATAGCAGTTGGCGTCGACAGTGCCGAAGAGATCCGCCGTGCTCTTCTGGCCGGCAGGCATGACCTGCCACTCTCCCCCGATCAGGGAAGCCTGGCCAAGGAGGAACGAGGTCCTCCCCTTCCTGGCTGCCGCCGGTGCGGAAAGGACTCCCTGGAATGAAAGACGTTCCGGCGAGCGCCCGGCCATGGCAAGAACTGCAGCGCTCACGTACCGGTGATAGCAGAAGTGCGCGGCCAGCGGATTGCCGGGAATACCGAAAATCAGCCGGCTTCCCTTGCCGGCGAGGAGCAGCGGCTTGCCCGGCTTCTGGGACACCTTTCTGAATACGATCTCCGCGCCGAACCGCTCGATCACGCCGGGAACGAGGTCGTACTTCCCCATGGACACTCCGCCCACGAAGAGGATGATATCAGCCTCCCCGGCCCGTTCGAGGGCCGCAAGGAGCGACTCCTCCGTGTCATCGGCGTGGGTCCGAAAGGCAACGGGAGCTCCCAGCACAGCAGCCTGGGATTCGAGCATAGGACCGTTGGCGTCGCGGATCTGATGCGTCTCGGGACGCGTGGCGGGATCGACGACCTCGCGGCCCGTCGTGATCAGGGCGATCGTGGGCCGCGGGATCACGAGGGGCCTGCTGCATCCGGCGGCAGCCAGGGCCGCAACGGCCAGCGGAGTCAGCAGGGCTCCAGCCTCGAGGATCCCGGCGCCCCGGGCGCGCTCCGAGCCCTTCCGGACCACGTTCCAGTCGCGATCGAGCGCGGGCGGCAAGGCCACCCATTCTCCGTCGCGCGTGGTCTTCTCCTTCGGCACGACCGCCTCGGTGCCCGGCGGACAGGCGGCGCCGGTCATGACGGTGAAACAGGTGCCCGGCTCGACGCTCCCCTGCGGCGGCTGCCCGGCAGCCACCTCGCCGGTCAGCCGGACCCGGCTTCCCGCGTCCTCGACGCGAACGGCCACGCCGTCCATCATGGAGCGATCGAAGGGGGGAAAGTCGCGGTCCGCCGAAACAGCCTCGGCCAGGACGCACCCGGCTGCACTCTGCAGCGAGCAGCGCCTCGGCTCTCCCGGCACGCTTCGTTCCCGGACCAGATCGAGGGCCTTTTCCGGATCTATCATCGCGGATCCTCCCTCCAGCCGGAAGCCTCAGCCGCCCAGAAGAACCATGGACCGCCTGGGCCACTCGGTACGCTGCTTCGTTCCTTTCCCGGCAACTGCCCTCACGTGCGCCGCGACGTCGGCCGAGCGCCCCTCGTTGAGATACCGGTCGAGATTGACTCCCTTCTCCGACCGGAGGCAGGAGAAGATGCGGCCGAAGCTGTCGAGGCGAATCCTGTCGCAGTACTGGCAGAAGGGGTGGGAGATCGCCGGAATGAAGCCAACCACGGTCTCCCTGCCCTCCACGTCGAATCGATACCTCCTGGCCGTGGGACTGGCCGGCAGAGGCCCCAGGCAGGGGAACCGCTTCTCGATCCGGGCGAAGGCCTCGTCAGCGGAAACGAACTCCTTCTCGAAGAGACGCGCCCCCTCGCCGAAGGGCATCAGCTCCACGAAGCGGATCTCGCAGCCGCGGCGCGCTGCCAGGCTGACGATCTCGGCCACCTGGTCGGCGTTGCGGCTGCGTAGCAGGACGGTGTTCAGCTTGAGCCGATCGAATCCGGCCCGTTCCGCCGCGGCGATCCCGGCCAGGACCCTCGAGAGACCCCTGGACCGCGACAGCTCCCGGAAAACGCTGCTGTCGAGCGTGTCGAGGCTGATGTTGAGGAAGCGGATCCCCGCCCGCTTCAGGTCGAGAGTCTTGTCCTCGAGAAGGGTGGCGTTCGTGGTGAGGCAGAGGTCAGCCTCCGGGAGAAGGCTGTGAAGCGCCATGACCAGATCGACGAGGCCGGGCCTGAGCAGCGGTTCGCCTCCCGTGATCCGGAGCTTTCGAACCGGCACGGCATCGTTGATACGCGACACGAGCTCGAGGAGCCTCTCGTTGTCGAGCTGCCTGGGCTTCGCTCCTGCTCGGCCCACTGTCCGGCCGGGTCCGCCCGGGCGGCAGTAGAGGCATTTCAGGTTGCAGTCCGGTGTCACGGATAGGCGCAGGTAAAGGGATGAAGGACAATCGACGGCACTCTGCGCTGAGTCGGGGATCGAGGACATGGGCGATTCCTTTCCAAACGGGAGGCCGGAACGTTTCCGTCAAGACCCTGTCGTCCGGCGGCCATGGCCTTACGGGTTGTAAGGCTTTAGGCCCACCGGATCGGAAGCCCGAGCAGCCGGCGGATCGATTCGCTCCTGACTGGCAGGAGTCGATGCAGCCGGCTGCCGATCGTTTTCTCAATAATTCCAAGTATATCAATGGGAGATCGAATGTCACGCCCTTTGCGGTTTTCATTCCCCGGACCGATAAATTCACTTCGACCGGGAACCGATCTCCCCATCGAGATCATCCAGCGTGTTGCAGTTTTTCCAGGCTGCCGCGATCTTCTGCGGCGGTCTGGGCGAGATAGCCTGACGCAGCTCGGCGACCCTGTAAAGGGAGAGATCCTCCTCCAGGACCATCGACTCGAGCTGAGGGCGAACACGGAAGTCGTAGTAAGCCAGAAGCGGCTCCACGGCCGAAGCAGGCTCTTCGGCAGCCGGGACCACGGCCCAGAGCCCCGGCTTCCGGAAGGCGGCGAGCCACTCGACCGCCTCCGCCGTGAGGCAGGGCAGGTCGCAGGCGGCCACGATCCACGACGCACGCCGGTGCCACCGCATCGCCGAGAGGATGCCGGACAGGGGGCCGTCGATGCCGGGCAGGTCGGGCAGACGGGTCACGGCAGCCAGGGATCCGGGCAGCTCTCCTTCTCCGGCAACAACGACCTCGTCCACCGCCTCCCCCATGACCCGCGCGATATGCTCCACCCAGGTCTCCTCTCCCAGGCGAAGGAGGTGCTTCGGCCGTCCCATTCGCCGGCTCTTCCCGCCGATGAGGAGGCAGCCGAGCAGCGGCGTCTCCATCCATCGCGCGGGAAGCCACCTGTCGATGAAATCGAGCGCCGCATCGACGCGGGAATCGTCCCTGGCGAGCTCGAGCAGGACGTTCGCCACTTCGGCCCGCCTCGCAGCCGCCGACTTTTCCTCTTCCCCCTCCCCTCCTCGCAGCCAGATCTTGGGAAGGGGTGTTCCCTTGTGCCCTTCCACCAGTACGAGGTCGTATCGAGGCATCAGGGAGTCCAGCAGATCGTCGAGGCGGTCCGCCTCCGAGGCGTGGCGGCGGCGCACCTCCTCGCCCGGCCCCTGCAGCACCACGTCGGCGCCGGCCCGGAAGAAGCGATCGCTGTCCTTTCCCGGGCGGTCGACGTCGATGCCGTGGCTGTCATGCTTGACCGCGGCAACGGCCAGGCCCTTCCGGGTAAGCCTGGGGATGAGCGACTCGACCAGCGTGGTCTTGCCCGAGTTCTTCCAGCCGCAGATGGCAAGAACGGTTCCGTTCATCTACCGGCCCCCTTGATCGCTTTCCGATCAGCCTCGTTCCTGTCGACGAAACCGAGGCGAAGCACCTTCCTGTGGCAGACGTCGACGCATTCGCCGCACCGCGAGCAGTCGGGGTGATCGACGCTTCTCTTCCGCGGCTCGGTGTATTCCTTCATCACGTCGATCCCCATGGGGCAGTGCGCCGTGCACCGGCCGCAGAGCGACCGGCCCGCCTCGACGATGTTAACACGGACGCGGAAGGGAGCAAAACGTCCGATCAGACTGTAGAGCGCCCCGAGAGGGCAGAGCGCCCGGCACCAAATTCGAGGAGCGACGTACTCCACGAGCACGATGAGCCCCGGCAGGAGGAGAAGGAAACCGCCGGCCGAGGCCGCGTTCCGGCACAGCATCAGGCATCGCTCCCAGATGGACGCGTCAGCGGTCAGGGCCGATCCGGAGAAGAAGACGAGGGACCACGACATCAGGTTGATCGGGGAGATCGTCTGGAAGGCCGGCAGGCCGGCGATCAGCGAGAAACCCAGCGCCAGGCCGAGCACGAGATACCGCGAATCGCGCCGGACGTCGAAGCGAGGCATCGGGATTCCCAGCCGGTCGAGGACTTTGACCAGGCGCCGCCTGATCCCGTCGTTCAGATCGAGAAGCAGGCCCAGAGGACAGAGCCAGCCGCAGAAGACGGGGCCCAGCAGGAGGGCGACAGCGACGAGGATGCCGGCCCCGATCAGCATGGTCGACTCCAGCCTCCCCGAGGCCAGCACCACCTCGAGGGCGGCCAGCGGATCGGTAAGAGGAACGACGGAGAAGAGCGTGGTGGCCGTGATCGATCCCTTGATCCAGGGAAAGCCGTCGCGCGCGCCCAGAACGAGAAGCACGATGAAGGCAAGAGCCGTCATCCGGTGAGCCCATGTCCAGGCCCTGATCCGCAGCGGTCCGACTTTCAAGGTTTGCCTCCCTGGCCATGCGGGATCACTGGGATCGAGGTGGGGTTGGTGAGGCAGGCGAGGGTACAGATGCCGCACCCGATGCAGGCGTCCTCATCGATGACCGGGCGAAGCATGTCGTCGAACCGGATCGCCTCGTTGGGGAAAGGACAGTTGTGCCAGCAGGCTCGACACGACACCGAGTTGTAGGCCAGGCATCGCGACTCGTCGATCACGGCCGTGCCGATCCGGATCCTGCCGATATCGCCCACCGGCTGGAGAGCCGGGGTGGGGCACGCCTCGATGCACTTCAGCTCGTCGAGACCCTCGCACAGCCTGCAGGGGATCCTGGCCGGATCGAAGCAGGGGGTTCCCACCGCCGTTCCGGCCTCCGATCCGGCAAGAAAAAGCGTTTTATGGGGACAGGCCTCGATGCACTGCCCGCAACGGATGCAGGCAGCGAGAAAATCGGGTTCCTTCAGCGCACCGGGCGGCCGCAGCAAAGCAGAGGGCGAGCCTTTCCCACCGACAAGGTGGAAAAGCCCGCCCAGCGCGACGCCGGCCCCGAAACCGAGACCCATCAGAAACCAGCGCCGCGAAACTGCCATCTCTCTCCGCGTTCTGTTTACCGGCCCGGAAGCGTCGAGCTGCGCACCTGAACGTGGCAGCTCCGGCACTTGGATTTCAGAAGCACGGCCGGCATGTCCTTGTGACGAACGATCGGTGCTCCCCGAACGCCGTCCTCGTGGCAGAGAAGGCAGTTGTCGTCATGCCATGCTTCCTTGTGCGAATCGGACGCGGGAATCATGGGCGGAAAGGCATAGTCCTCGAAGAGAGCGTCTTCCTCGCTCTTCTTCGGTTTCACGGGCTTCATGCCGGGTATCAGAACGTGACAGCTCCGACACTTGGCAGTCAGCAGGATCTCGGGCATGTCCTTGTGGCTCACCACGGTGGCATCCTCCACTCCGGTTTCGTGGCAGCGGAGGCAGTCGTCCCTGTACCAGGCGTTCTGGTGATACTCCACGTCGGAGACCGTGGGTGGAAAGGCAAAGTCGGCGAAGGGCTCCTCCTCTTCGGTGGCTTCCTCCTTGCCGGGCTTCTTCGCAGGCTTCTCCTCCTTGGCCTTGTCGGGCTTCGGCTTTTCCTGCTCGGGCTTTTCTCCCTGTTCGCCGGTGCCCGGCGCGGCAGGGGGATCGCCCTCGTCGGCTTCAGCGTACACGGCCGCGGTGCCGGAACCTGTCGGAGAATCGTCATTGTCGGCCAGGCCGTTCCCGGTACCCGCCTGGCATGCCACGTACAGCAGGACCAGCAGGGAAACCGGCGCAGCCGCCCAGTGCCATCTCATCATGATCGTCCTCCTCAGACTTTGGCGATCTTCACCGCACAGACCTTGAACTCCGGCTGCTTCGAGCCGGGATCGTACGCATCGATGGTGACCCTGTTGATCAGGCTGTCCTTGTCTTCCCAGTGCCACGGCACGAAAATCATGCCGGGCCGCGGCACATCGACCACGCGGGCCTTGACCACCGCCTCGCCGCGGCGGGAGGTGATCTTGATCATGTTGCCCGAGCGGATGCCGTACTTCTTCGCATCGTCGGGGTGAATCTCCACGTAGCACTCGGGCTGCGCGAGCCTCAGTTCCCTGGCCCTCATCGTCATCGTGCCGGTGTGCCAGTGCTCGAGAACACGCCCCGTGGACATGACGATCGGGTAGTCCTTGTCAACCGGTTCGGCAGGAGGCTTGGCCGGCCTCAGCCAGACCGTGGCGCGGCAGTCGGGCGCGGCATAGAACTTCACATCGCCCTCGATCAGCGACGTGTCGGCGTAGGGACCGCTGTCCAGCAGAGGATCGTCGCCCTTCACGAAGCGCCGCGACGTGCCGAGATGCTTCTCGTGGGGATTGGGCCACCGGATGCCGCGTTTTTTCTTCAGCCGCTCCCGGGTCATGCCCATGAAATCGTACGCCGTGTCCTTCGAGGCCACGCGCATCTCGTCCCACACCTCGTCGGAGTTCTTGAACTTCGAGGAGATGTACCCCTTGGGGATGACGCCGCGCCGCTCGAGCCGCGCTGCGAGATCGAACAGGATGTCGAGATCGGGGCGCGCCTCGCCGGGCGCTTTCTTGAGCTTCGGCTGGTACTGGTAGCGGCGCTCTGACATTCCGAAGACGCCGTCCTTCTCGCTCCACATCGCCGCAGGCAGCACGAGGTCCGCGATCTCCGTGGTCTTGGTGGGATAGGAGTCGAGAACCACCACGAAGGGTTTTCCGGGGCGCTCCTTTGCCATGGCGTCCCGGTAGGGCGTCAGGTTCGGCAGCGAGTGCCCGGGATTGGTCGTCAGGACGAGCATAGCCTTGACGTCGTCCTTTCCGAGGGCGCGGAACATCTCGATCGTGTTGAGGCCCGGAGCCGGCTTGATCGTGCCCGGCTTCGCGCCCCAAAGCTTCTCCATCTGGGCCCGGTGCTCGGCCTTCTTCACCACGCGGCCGTAGGGCAGGATGTGGCAGAGCGAACCGGTGTCGCGGACGCCGCCGCAGGCGTTGGGCTGCCCGGTGAGCGAGAAGGGCGTGGCGCCCGGCTTGCAGATCTGCCCGGTGATCAGGTGCAGGTTGTGGATCAGGTTGTTGGCCCAGACGCCGGTGATGCGCTGGTTGAGCCCCATGGTCCAGAACGACATGGTCGGGCCGTGCGCGAAGAGACGCGCCGCTTCCCTGATCCTGTCGGCCTGCACGCCGGTGGACATCTCCACCAGCTCCGGCGCGAAGTTGTCGAGGAACTTGACGTACTCGTCGAAACCGACCTTGGCCGGCTTGCCGTCCTTCACGATCTTGAACTGGACGTGCTGATCGATGAACTCCGGATTGTGCCGCTTCTCCTTGATGATCACGTGGGCCATGGCATGGAAGACGGCCAGGTCGTAACCCGGTACGGGATCGAGATGGATGTCGGCAATTGTGCAGATCGGGCTCTTGCGCGGATCGCAGACGATCACCAGCACGTCGCGGTTCTTCTGCTTGCGCGCCATGATCTGATCGAAGATGACGGGGTGGCACTCGGCCGTGTTGGAACCGATGAGGAAAAAGACGCGCGCGGAGTCGATGTCGTCGTACGACCCCATCGGCTCGTCCTTGCCGAAAGAGGTCACGTACCCACCCACGGCGCTGGCCATGCAGAGCCTGGGGTTGCCTTCCACGTTGTTCGTGCCGATACCGCCCTTGAAGAGGCGGTTCGCCACGTAGCTCTCCTCGGAGAGAGCCTGCCCGGAGCCGTAGTACGCCACGCTGTCCGGTCCATGCTTCTTGATCGCTCCGGCGAAGCGGTCGGCCACCATCTCCATGGCCTCTTCCCAGCCGATGCGCTCGTACTTGCCGTTCCGGAGGGCCATGGGATGCTTGAGGCGGTCCTTCGAATGAACGATCCTGGGGAGGAACAGCGCCTTGGCGCAGACCAGCCCCTTGGTCGTGGGATGCTTGGGATCGCCGCGCAGCGCAACGAGCCTGTCTCCCTTCATGCCCAGCATGACACCGCAGCCCGTGCCGCAGAAGCGGCAGACCGATTTGTGCCACGTGACCGAATCGGTCGACTGGAACACCCCGGCCACAGCCGGACCGCCGGCTACCGAGGCGACAGCCGTCATGGCGGCGGCCTTTATGAAATCGCGACGGGTTGTTTCCATAATCTCATATCCTTTCCACAGGCATCAGACAGTCTTGTTCACTGCCTGCCGTGCTTTTTCCTGATCACCTTCATCATGAACGTAGACGGGCCACACACCCAGGACGCCGTCGATGCCCTTGACGTCCCGGGTGAGTATCGCGTGGCCTTGGTCCAGATCGTCCGCCTCGATCACGAGCCCCACCTTGCCCGGTTCGTCGAGGTCGAAGGTCTCGACCCCTTGAAGAGCGGTGAGCTTCTCGCGTGTCCCCTCGATATCCGAGGGATCAATTCTTACGAATGCGCCGATCACAGACATGAGTATTCGTCTTTCAATGTTCTCCGCGCCCGGGGATCAGTGCTTCCCGTAACGCTTCTTGAACTCTGCGGCCGCCTTGGCCCGGCGGGCCTTCTCCTCGGGATCCATCTTGCCGAGGAACCACTTGTGGCTGTCCCTGTTGAGCACCTCGTCGAGCTTGGCCTTGAGCTTCTTCGCTCCCTCGACCTTGGCGGAATCGCTGGAATGGATGTTGGCCTCGATCAGCTCTCGCAGCTCGGGGACGTAATGGGTGTAGAAGGTCTTGGCAATGTCGTAGGTGCCGTGCCAGTGCGTGTAATCGGGCGCCATCATGGCGGCGGCGTGGCGGGCGCGGCGGCCTTCGTGGTGCCAGAGCTCCCACCACGACCAGTCGACGGCATTGGCGAAGGGCGCCTGAACGGCCCTGAGCGGCTTGGCCAGGGCATAGAGCTCGGCGCCGGGCTTGGCGAACTTCTCGTTGTAGAGGGTAACGAGCGCGTCGTACTGGATGTAGAAGTTGCCGACCCAGTCCTCGCTGTGGCAATTCAGGCAGACGTCGTGCATGTTGTTGCGGCGCACCTGCCACGGCACGTTGGCTCCGGGCAGGCCCATCTTCTTGTCCGAATCCTCGGGCCTGACGGAGACGGGCGGCCTGTTGTTCCAGCTGATCCGCATCCCGATGTCATGGGTCACGGGCTGGGTCTTGGTGGCCGACATGTGGCACGTGGCGCAGTTCGGAGCGGCCCAGTAGTCTTCCGCGACGATCCATTTGTTGGAGTCCATGTTCATCTTGTTGACGTTGGAGAAGAAGAGGATGCCGTGCTTCGACTCCTCGTAAATCTCCTTCTGGGGGTGGTCGGGACCGAGGTGGCACTTGCCGCACGTGTCCGGGTGGCGTGCCTGGGCGGCCGAGAAGACGTGCCGCGTGTGGCAGGCGTTGCACGATCCTTCCGAACCGTCGGGATTGATCCGGCCGATGCCGCTGTTCGGGTAGGTGGCCGGGTCTAGCTTGCCGCCGGCCAGGACCTTCACCTGCGAACCGTGGCACTGCCAGCAGCCGTTCACCGCGGCCGCCGAGTTCCCCTCGGGGAAGCCGGGAGTCACCATGTTGTTGTCGCCCTCGACGATCTCCGCCAGGACGTTGTCGAGAGAGCCGAGGATCCGTCCACCCTTGGAGTGGTGCGATGAGGCGAACTCGGCCACCTCCTTGCTGTGGCAGCGGGCGCAGTCCTTCGGCGTCACGAGCACGGCAATGGTGAAGCCGTAATGGTCGTAGGCGTCCACGTCGGTCTTCTCGGCGCCATGGCACTCGAAGCAGCCCACGTTGCCGCGATAGTGCTTGCTCTCGCCCCACTGCTGGTAGACCACCGGGTCCGCCTTCTTGTGGCACTCGATGCACTCCTTCGACTGGTTGCTGATATCGGGCAGTCCTATCGCCTGACCCCACGATGTGGCGGCGCCGCCGAGCAGGACTGCTGCCAGGACTGCGGCAATCAAGAATCCATGCCTGTTCAGAACAACAATACTTTCTCGTTTCATAGAAACTTCCCCCTTTACGATGATAGGGACTGAAAAGATTCCGAGCCTTGGTCCTGTTCGCCAGCCTTCGATGCGAGCAGACCCGACAGCACGGGAACCGTGACTCTTACAAGAATCGTGTAGAGAAGAAGCCCGAAGGCCCATATCCCGGCGCAGACGAGTATCTCGTTCAGCGTGGGATTGTATTCGACGATCTCCCCGAGGGGCGAAGGGATGAATGCCGGAACGATCAGCCCCATCCCCTTCTCGATCCAGATGCCGAAGATCAGGAAGACGCAGGCCAGGTTGAGATAGTGCAGCTTGCGCGCCAGGGGCAGAATAAGAATGATCAGGGCGACCGTGTTGAGCGCGATGGCCGTCCATATCCACGGCACGAGTCCGTGAAAACCGTGAAGCCCGAAGAAGAGGTAGATCATCGACACGATGTGCGTGGATTCGCCGTAGAACTCGGTGAAAAGCTCGCATCCCAGGAGAAACATGTTGACCGCCAGGGCCACGGTGATGATGTTCCGCAGAAGCGCCAGGGCTTCGTCCGTGACCTTGTAGTCCGTGAACTTGCGAATCACCTGAAGCGTGAGCACGATGAAAGCCGGCCCCGCGGCAAAGGCCGAGGCCAGGAAACGCGGGGCGATGATGGCGGAGTTCCAGAACGGCCGTCCGCCGAGCCCCACGTAGAGGAATGCGGTGACCGTGTGAATGCTGATCGCCCACCCGATGGCGATGAAGACGAAGGGGATGTAGAAAACCGGGCTCGCCTTGCGGCCGCGGTATGTGGAATAGATCAGGTAGCCGCAGATGTGGAGGTTCAGGATCAGGTATCCTCCGAGGGCCACCACGTCCCATGTCAGCATGGAGACGGGAAAGTTGAACCGCCAGAAGATGTGCATGAACCGGTCGGGCCGGCCCAGGTCGACGTTGACGAAGAGCAGGCACATGACGATGGAGGCCACGGCGAAGAGCTCGCCGAAGATCACGAGATCATGAAGCTTCTGGTTTCGGTAGACGTAGACCGGAATGACGAGCATCACGGCGGCGGCCGCCATACCCACCAGGAAGGTGAAGTTCGCGATGTAGATTCCCCAGGAAACATGATCGGTCATCCCGGTGACGAGCAGGCCGCTCACGAGCTGCTTGCAGTAGGCGTTGAGACCGAGCAGAATCGCCACCGTGAGGAAGAACATCCAGAGATAGTATCGCCAGCCTCCCTTGAAGCTCAGGCTGAAGCAGCGCCAGAGGAAGAGGATGTAATCCTTCATGCCGGACCTCCTCCTGTACGCTTATCCGGACCCGGCGCGTCGTCGAGTCCGGCGGACTTCTTGCTCCGCGGATACTCCTGATCGAAGTAGTAGAAGAAGCGGGGCATGGTCCCCACCTCCTGCTTGAGCACGAAGACGTGCTTGTTGCTCAGGACCTGGGAGACCTCGCTGTCCGGATCGAGGAGATTGCCGAACTTCCGGGCGCCCACGGGGCAGACCTCGAGGCAGGCCGGCATCTTCCCGGCGCGGGTGCGGTGCAGGCAGAAGTGGCACTTCTCCATCACGCCGTGGCTGCGCGGCCGGTTGGAGAGGTAGTTCATCTCCGAATTGATCTCCTTCTTCGGATCGTTGAATCCCGGACGGGTGAAGTTGAAGCGCCGCGCCCAGTATGGGCAGGCGGCCTCGCAGTATCGGCATCCGATGCACCAGTCGTAATCGATCACCGTGACCCCGTCCGGCTCCTGCCAGGTGGCTTCCACCGGACAGACCTTCACGCAGGCGGGCTTGGCGCACTGGTGGCACTGGATCGGCATGTAGTAGTGATTCTCGTCCGGGACCCTGGCACGCTCGTAACGATGATTGCCGCGCTCCAGGTCCACGTTGCCGCGCGGCATCTCGAGAACGCGGATGTACTGGATCTCCGGTTTCCGGCTCTGGTTGTTCTCGGCCACGCAGGCGTGCACGCACCGGCGGCAGCCGATGCAGCGGCCGAGGTTGAGCGCGTATCCGTACTCGACCTTGTCGAGGGGCTTCAAGTCATCGATCGCGGCATCGACTCCGTAGCGCTCCTTCACCTCGGCGCGGATGCGCTGAATAACGCTCCGCATCTCGTCGGGAGTGAGCTCCTTGTAATGCTTCTGCAGGAACTTCTCCCTGCTGAAATCGGAGCGATCGAGCTCCTTCAGCGGGCTCAGCGCGGCAGCCACGGCTCCCAGCCCTCCAACGACGCCCATGCTTCCGCCGACGAAGCGAAAGAAACCCCGGCGGCTCACGGAGGTGCCCGGCTTCGGCGTGCCGCCGCCGCTCGTCATGCCCTCATCCTGACCTCTGTCCTGAACCATCAGAACTCCACCTCGTCATCGAATTCGCCGCTTTTTTTCTCGGCTTCCCGTCTCTCCAACCTCTCGTCGCTGATCCTGAGCGCTCTGCGGAGCGGATCGGTCTCCTCGAGCTCGATGTGCGGATCCGCTGAAGGCAGGCTCATGCGAAGGGTGTTGGGCGACGGGAGAGGCATCATGGGATCCATGGCCGGAACCCGCGGATCGTGAGGATCGTGGCACTCGGTGCAGCCCAGCCTCCTCCTCTCCCCCAGGCCCGCCTCCCAGAATCCATTGGTCCGGCCGTGCATGCCCCGTTCCCAGTCCCGGTACGTGGGACCGTGGCACCGGGCGCAGAGCCGTACGACATCGGAGTAGGGGATCGATTCGCCATTCGTGAGCAGGAGCCTGTCGCGGTCCTTGACGTCATGGCAGTTGCGGCATCGGTCATTGATGCCGTGAAAGAGCTTGACATGTTGATGCTGCAGCAGACTGGCCGGAGCATCATCCCTGGCGGGAAAGATCTTGTGGCAGTCCATGCAGGTGCGCTCGAACCCGTCGATCTCGATGATGGGAGGATCGCCCAGGATATCGCGGCGCGGGGTCGTGTCGAGCATCTCGGGACGCACGACAACGGACTTGATTTCGGGGATCTCGGCCAGTTCGGGACCCTGCAGAAACCAACCGGCCAGGAGGATGAAAGCCGGACCGATCAGGAAACCGATCCATCCCCCCGCTGATTTGCGTGAAAAATCCGAGCCGTCACTCTTCATCTTCTTTGGTCTCTTCTTCAGGAGTCTCTTCTTCGCCGCAAGCAGGATCGCTGCAGAGAGGCTTTGTTATCTCCGAGGTCGAGCAGACATCAAGGATCGTGCACGACCTGAAGGAGTCCTCGATCAAGGAGATCGCAGCATCCAACCGGTAGTGCAAGGCACAGAGCCGATTCTTGTGTTCCGCGACACCCAGGGGGCATTCCTTGATCCGCTGGATCCGATCGACGGCGTTGATCACGTCGAGGACAGTGAGCGTGCCCGGATCGCGCGTGAGCACATAACCGCCGCCCAGTCCCCGCTGGGAACGAACGAAATCAGACCTTACGAGGGTCTGCAGCACCTTGGACAGATATCCTGCCGGCACCTTCGTGGCTTCTGCAATATGCTCGGTCGTTTGAGGTTTGTCCTGACAGTGAGCCAACCAGATGACGGCACGCAAGGCATATTCTGCTGTTTGTGATATCATTCTTCCAGGGAATTGAACTTTATCAATCTAGATAAATAGATAAGTTTATCCAGATAGTATGATCTCTCTCCTTTTGCCTGTAAAGAAAAAACTTCGAATCCCCTTTTTGGGCGGGAAGGATCGAGACTTTGAAGAGAAAATAATTAATGTGCTTTCAAGGAGTGAAAAAGCCTGTACCATTGTAGGAATACCTGAGCCTGATATCGATACATCGTGAAAGCAATTATTATTGTAGTAAGCCTCATCGTACGAAGCTCTTTCAACGAGACAGCAAAGGAGGTTCTTGATGAAAAAAGTCCTAGCCGGCGCCGGGTGCCTGATCCTGTTCCTCTTCATCCTGGGAAGCGGAGAGGCACTCGCCCAGAACACGGTTGCCAATGCGGATTTCGAGCTGCAGGATTACGGTCTCTGGGTCAAGACGGGCCAGAACCAGGGCGCGGAGTTCGTCCAGTATGACACGAATGGGAACGGCCAGAGATCGTGGTGCCTCAAGAGAAAGCCGGGCACCGGATTCCCCTTCGGCTGCAACGGCGGTCCAGCCCAGGATGTCATCCTGATCGGCGGAGTGACGTACAACTTCTTCGCAAGGATCTGCTACATCGCCACCTGCTGAGGCGGTGTCAATGACGGCGGAAACTTCGACGTCATGATCAACGGGGCGTTGATCGACACTGATTCATGCGGCAACATCGGGCAGAGCGTTCCCAGGCGCCGGACCCTCTCCGGCTCCTACACTCCCGTTGCAACAGGCGTGTACACTCTCGAGATCTACAACTACCGCAATGCCATGCCCACCGACTGCTACAACTACATCGACGACGTTTCGCTGGAGCCTGCCGCTCCGGACTTCTTCGTCGAGAACGACAACATCAGCATCTCCACCGGCGGCAGCACCACCTTGACCCTCTCGGCCGGTGCGGCTCACGGGGGCGCCGATTACGTCGTGCTGGCGAGCTTCGGGTGTCATCCCGGCTTCGAGGCCGACGGATTTCACATCCCGCTCAACCAGGACATGCTCTTCAATTTCGAGCGAATCCGCCTGAACTCGTCAATATTCCAGAACACCATGGGAAAACTGAATGCGGCGGGTCAGGCCACGGCCGTGTTCAACACTCTGGGTCCGGTCAGCCAGGCTTACCTGGGGACGCCGTTCTACTTCGCCTTCGTGCTCCTCTCCGCTCCCGGCACCCAGCCCGTGACCTATGTCTCCTTTCCCGTGACCGTCAACATGATCAACTGATCGAAAGGAGCCCGCGCAATCTCCGCCACTTAGACGATTGGGAACCCGCGCTATCTCGGGCACCCTCTTCTCGTCTAAGTGGCGGAGATTGCGCGGGCTCCGTATCCGATCTCGATCCAGAGCGTTGCCGTTGTTCCGGCATTGTCCCTGCTGGTGATGGAGATCCCCCCCTTCATCAACTCCATCAACCGCTTGACAAAGGGAAGCCCGAGCCCTGAACCGAAGTTTCTTGTACTGAACAGCGGCTCGAAGATCCTATCGAGATCGTTCTCCGAGACCCCCGGCCCCTTGTCGCGGACACGGATCTCGAGTCGATCAGACTTGACCTCGGACTCCACCGTCACAATCACCGGATCAGGATCAGCGTGCATTTCCCTCGATGCCTCATAGGCATTCATCACCAGATTGCGGAGGCATCGGCCCAGCCAGTGGCGATCGAGATCCATCAGTATGCCGGTCCCGGGTTCGAAACGGACGGTCAGGTTGTCGGGAAGATCCTCGCTCTGCAGAGTCTGCGCCAGCCAGTCATCGACATCGGTAGTTTCCGGTTCGATCCTGGGATTACGGCTGAAATCCAGCAGTTCCTCTGTGATCCGGACGCAGCGCGCCACGTTGCGCTCGATGCGATCGAGAGGACGGTTGAACTCCGCTTTCTCATCCGTCATCCGGCTGCGGATGGAGTAGGCCGAGGCGGCGATCGTGCTGAGAGGATTCCTGATCTCGTGGCTCACCGTTGCCGTGACCTGGCCGATGGCCGCAAGACGCTCGCCCTCGATCAGGGCTTCCTGGGCGCTCTTCAGTTCCGCCGTACGTTTCGAGATTTCGATGCCGAGAGCCTTGTTCTGGGAGCGGATCCGCCGAACGCGCCACTGCCACAGAACGTAGATGAAGACGGCCAGTCCGGCAATGACGGTCAGCCGGAACCACCATGTCTGCCAGGGAGCGGCCTCGACGTGGATGACTGCCAGATCCTTCGGCTCGGACCAGATGCCGGCGGCGTTCGCGGCCTTGACCTGGAAAACATACCTGCCCTTCGTCAGTTTCGCATAGCTGGCAATTCTTTCCAGGCCGCAATGGTTCCAGTCGTCGCTCATCCCGAGCAGCCGGTAAGCGTGCCTGACACCGTCGGGATCGGAGTACTCCAGGGCGGCGAACTCGAAGGAGATGAGCCTGTCGTCATACTCGAGGTCGAACTCCGGAACAGCTGCTGTCGACTGGGTCGGTTTCCTCGATTCTCCCAGCACGCTGAACCGGGTCATCTTCAGGTTGGGGTCGTACGGGCCCGTCGTGAGCGAGTCCGGGCAGAAGCAAAGAACTCCGTCGCGGCAGGCAAAGAACATCTCGCCGCTCGGGCTGCGATGGCACGCGTAGGTGGTGAAAAAGCGTCCGCGCACATTCTCCGGAGTGAGAAAGCTGTTCAATGTAGCCTCTGCGGGATCGAAGCAAAGAAGGCCGTACCAGGATGTGGAGATCCAGATCATTCCGGCATCGTCCAGGAGCATGCCCATGACGAACCTCTGGAGACCGGGTTGGTTGAACTGGTGAAAAAGACCCGTTTTCACATCGAATCGCATCAGTCCCGCATTCGATCCGATCCACACGGTCGAACCGTCCCTATCGAAAAGTGACGTGATCAGCCTGATGGGCCGCCCCTCCGGATTGGCTTGTCGAAAGGGCTTGAGAGCCATCTCCCCCGTTTTCCGGTCGAGATGGAACAGATCCCCATGATTCGTCGTGATCCACAACCCGTTTCCCTTGGCCGGATAGATCCCGTTCCTGTTGACGCCGAACAGGCGGGTATCTCTCTTCAACGGAATCTCGATGGTGGAAAATCGATTGTTTCGGGGATCGTAGTATCCCAGGCCGTCCCGGTATCCTATCCAGAGAATCCCTTGCGGATCGAAGTGCAGCGCCGTGATTCTGTCGGATGCAGGACTGTTCGCCTGGCCGGGAACGTGGCGCATGCAGTGAAATTCGTCGTTTTCAGGGTTCCACCGGCTGAGCCCGCGTTCGTCAGTGCCGAACCAGAGATATCCGTCCGGCCCCTCGGTGATCGCCATGACGCAGTCGTGGCTCAAGCTCGCCGGGTCGTCCGAATCGTTCTGATACCACTTGAACCTGTTGCGGCTCCGGCTCATGCAAAGAAGGCCTCTTTTCTGCGTCCCCACCCAGACCTTCCCTTCGGAGTCGGTGAAGATGCAGCGCAGCAGGGCGCCCGGCTCCTCGGGGGCGCTATGATTTCTGGTCCTGTGAAGGATGAAATGGGCCAGGACGCCCTTGAACCGGCAGAGCCCGCGCGAGGTTCCGACCCAGATGACCCCGCTTCTGTCCTCGAAGATCGCGTTCACGTCATTGCTGGGAATGCTCCACGGATTCTGCGCCGCGAAGCGATAGATGTGAGAGGTTCCCTCCTCCTCCACCACCTCGTGAAAACCGTCGGCCAGGGTTCCCACCCAGAGCCGGCCCGTGCTGTCCCGGCACATCGCCCGGGCGTTGCTCTTGTTAGTGTAGGACACCGAGGGATATCGGCTGACGACCAGGCGGGATTCGCCGGATTTCCTGTCATGGTGGATCAATCCTTCGGAGGTGCTGATCAGCAGGCCGCGGTCGCCTTCATCGAGAAGACAGCGGACCTCTGGAACTTTGTCCCGGAAATCGAGATTCCCAGCGAATGCCACCGGCTCCATGCGGCCGGTCGCGGGATCGAGATCGATCAGATGCCCGCCCTTCACTGCGATGAGGAAGTGTCCCGACGTGCCCTGGAACAAGCCGCATACCGGACCATCGGGTAAGCCGCTGTCGCTGCCGGAATCGTGGCGAAGGATCCGGATCACGCCGCATCCCTTCCGATACTGAGCCACGATCCTGGAGGTCCGGAACCAGAGGTCGCCGCGACTGTCCACGTGGATCGTCTTGATCCACTCCTTGAGGCAGGCGTCGTCATCGGAAGAACCGGGCAGCACGGCATGCCAGCTGTTCCCGTCCCGATCGTATCGAACGAGCCCCCCCCTCCCACCGGCCCAGAGGTCGCCGCCGGCATCCATGCAGAGGGTGGAGATCCGTCGTCTCGAACGATCCTCCCACTCGCCCCCGATGATATCGTACTCATCGATGCGGCGGCCGTCGAACCGCCTGATCGCCCCTCGCCCGGCATACCAGATGAACCCATCGGTATCTTGAATGATGGACCAGACGTAGAACCTCGGTCCCTCGTAGCCGACTTGATGAAATTCGATGTCCGGAGTCTGAGCGAATGCTCCGGTGCCGATCAGCAGCACCGCGGCGGGAAAAAGGAAAGCAAGACGTTGTCTCATGATGCTTTCATTTCAATTCTATCAATGCACTCCTGTCGAGAAGCCTCCTGACCCTGCTCAACAGTATACCGCTGGGAAACGGTTTTTGAAGAAACTCCCCAAGAGGATCGAGCATCTCCTTCCCGTCGACGTTGGCAGACTGGTAGCCGCTCACGAAAAGAACAGGCAGCCGTTCCTTCTCGTCTCGCAGCTTCTTTGCGAGCTCCGGCCCGGACAGCCCGGGCATCACGAAATCCGTGATAAGGAGCTCGACGGCACCTGAAGCTTCGTCGTAGAGCTGGAGCGCCTCCCGGCCGTCCCGTGCGGCCAGAACAGTATAGCCTCGCCGCGTGAGCACCGTATCCATCACCGCACGCACGGTCTCGTTGTCATCGCAGATGAGAATGGTCTCCCCGCCGTCGTGCGATTCCTCTTTCGCCGCAGGCCCGTCGTCTCGCTCCGCCTCCTCGAGGGACAGGGGAAACCTGATCTCCACCGCTGTCCCCTCTTGCGGGCAGGAGTTGATCGAGACCTCTCCGCCCGATTCTTCGACGATCTTCTTCACCGTCCACAATCCCAGCCCCGTGCCCTTGCCCTCTTCCTTCGTGGTGAAGAAGGGTTCGAAGGCCTTGGCGGCCGTCTCCTGATCCATGCCGCATCCCGTGTCGCAGATGCGAAGAACAACGGGAAGATCCGCGGCCCCGGCGGATTCCCTGTCCTCGAGCCTCGAGTCGTATTTCGTTTCGATCGTCAGGGTGCCGCCCCTCTCCATCGCATCGCCCGCATTGATCATCAGGTTCACCACCACCTGTTCGATACGGCCGGGATCGGCGTGGATGGAGGGCAGATTCGGGTCCTTGACGATCTCGATCTGAATATCCACGCGGATCAGCCGGAAAAGCAGCTTCTTCAGCTTTTCGAGGACGTTGTTGAGATCGAGCGGAACAGGCCTCGCGACCTGGTTGCGGACGAAAAGGAGCAGCTGCCGCGTGATCGCCGTGGCCCGCTGCCCGGCCCGACGTACCTCTTCGATGTGGCCGAGGAGGCTCTTCTTCGATCCGTTGCCGCTGGCCACGTCTTCGTGCAGCAGGTCCATGTACCCCATGACGGCTGTCACGATGTTGTTGAAGTCGTGTGCCACGGCGCTTGCGAGATTGCCGACCGTTTCGACCCGCTGGATCTGCTGTAGCCGTTCCTCGAACCGCCTCTTCTCCAGGGCACGCTGCAGGACCATCAGGAGATCGCGCACGTCGATCGGTTTTCGGATGTAGTCGTACGCTCCCTGTTGAACCGCTTCGATGGCTGACTCGAGGTGAGCGTAGGCGGTCATGGCGATGCAGACCACCTGCGGCAGGATCCTCTTGAGCTGAGGGATCAGAGTGAGGCCGTTTCCCTTGCCCAGGCGGATATCGACCAGCGCGATGTCGGCCGCAAAAGAGGCAACGACCTCAAGCGCCTGCTCCCCTCCTTCAGCGGTGCGAACCTCGTAGCCCTCGTTCGTCAGGATCTCGGCCAAGGATTCGACAAAGTCATGATCGTCCTCGACGAGTAGAAGATTACCTCGATACCGCCCCCGCCCCGGCTTGATCATCAGTTCAAACCTCCAAAGCTACCTTAGCAGACCGTTGAAAAAGTCATTCGAGCCGAAAACGGATCTTTTGCGCCGGCTCTGCGTTGCCAAATCCTCAGCGAATCCACTGATTCGCCTGCGGTTTGGCGCCTTGATCCGACACAAAATCTCTCGCTTTCGATCGCGAAGCACTTTTTCAACGGCCTGTTAGGACCTCGTTACAGGTGAAGTATGCGGCAATTCTTCCTGAAAACTCAGCCTTGATACCTGAGATCTATAATATACGCAGACCCGTCCGGTATCTACTCCCGTTTGATATGAAGTAAATATTTTTCATCTCCCACATCGCCGAAGTGTCAAAAGCACGAATTCATCAAGTTCCGCTGCCACTGATCCGAAAAAGAGTATGTGTCCTTCCAGAACACGAACTGATCGGCTCGAGCCCCGACAGCCGAATGATATCGTGAGCATCTATGGCAGCGAATACCTGACAGGAGAAGAGGCATGGGCGATTGCGCTTTCAAGGTCGACTGGCCCGACAAGGGTTCCAGGAAATCGAACAGGATGCCGGGCTTTCCAGACTACGAGGCCGGCGGCACCCGGCGGATCACAAGCATCACGATCGGCCTCTCGACGATCGTGATCCTGACCATGGCCGCCCTGATCTCGTTCGATCCGGGTGAGGAAAAGGATGTCCAGGCTCTCGAGTTCGGCGCTGCAGCCAAGGCGATCGGCGGCCATTGCCTCGCCGACCTTTGCACCGGCGACAAGGAAGCCCTGGCTGCCGGCCTGAACGACCTGAAGGGCGAATCCGCCATCGGCTGGGCCTGGGTGCTCGACGAGGGCAACAACGTGGCGGCCTCCTTCAGCCGCTCGGGTGCCCCCATCGAACTCGCAGCCGCTGCGATTTCCCCTGAAAAGAAAGTCATTCGGCTAGGCGATGTGATCTACGTGTGCCAGCCCATCGTGAAGGACGAGCAAATCGTGGGCAAGGTCATCGTGGCAGCAAAAACGTCGGAATAAGGGCGGACACTGAACAGCATGACTTCCTCCGTCTCCCAGGAACAATTGAAGAAGATCGAGGAGGATCCATTTGTCCTGGACCGGATTCTCCGTTCCATTCCGAGGGAGATACTCGAATCCTTTGACGAGAAGCAGCTCGAAGGCCTGAGCACCGGCCTCGACAAGGCCTTCTCGAATGCCGGATCAAAACCCAGGCACATCATCGATCTCCGGACCACCTTCTCTCTCTATTTCCAGCGATTCTATGTCGTCTTTCTTCTGGGCAAGGACAGGCGTGAAAAGACGCTGACGGTCCTGGAGGAACGGAGAAGAAAGTCAACACGCTTCGCGCGGCTCATCCTGCTGTTCGGTTTCATCTCCGTGCTGTTCTCCGCTCTTTTCCTGGCCGCCTACGTGATCAAATGCCTGCTCGGTATCGACCTCTTCTCCGATCGACATCTGAGCGATCTCTTCGGATCATGACGAGCGATGGAGCCTCGGCCCAGCCCTGCCCTGAACGTGCTCCCTGATCAGAATGCCCCCAAAGGCCGGCTTCGGCCGCTCTCCCTGTACCTGTCGAGAAGACCGGTCAGCCGCTCTACCAGATCGGGCCTCTCGAGCCAGAGGTTGTTCGCCTCCGCCACGTCCTCCTCCATGTTGTAGAGCTGCCCCTGCGCCCCGCCGGGCTCGGGCTTCCGGTTGACCGGGCTGGAGAAGCCGCCTGATCCGAGGCTCGTGATCAGCTTCCACGGTCCCTGACGGATGGCGAACTTGCCCTTGAAGGAATGAAGGACCGTGGCCTCCCGGATCGGCTGATCGAGCTTCTCGCCTCGAAGTGCGGGCAGGATGTCGAAGCTGTCCTCGCCGGCATCGTCGGGCAGGGGCTCGCCCACGATGGCGGCGCAGGTGGCCAGAAGATCGGTGAGGCAGATCGTCTCGCGGCTGACCGATCCGGGCCTGATCCTGCCGGGCCACCGGGCGAGGAACGGAACGCGGTGCCCGCCGTCCCAGATATCCGCCTTCTGGCCGCGGAACGAGTAGTTGGCCCGGTGATTGAACCTGTCGATCCACTTCCGGGTCCAGTGCGAGCCGTTGTCGCTCGTCAGCACCACCAGCGTGTTCTCCGCCAGGCCCGTCCGGTCCAGAGCCTTCAGGATCCGGCCCACGCTCCTGTCGACCTGCACCACGAAATCGCCGTATGTCCCGGCGCGGCTCGATCCCTTGACCGACCCGGACGGCACCCACGGGGTGTGCGGCGCCGTGAGAGGAAGGTAGAGGAAGAACGGGTCGCCCGGCTTCTTCTCGTGATGGCTCTCGATGAAGTCGATCGACTTCCGCGTCAGAACGGGCAGCACATCCTCGATCTTGAAGTCGGGCGCGATGCGCCCGGCCCGGTAGAAGGCCGGCCGCGGCGACGCCTCGATTCTTCCCGATGGAGGCCGGGTGACGCGGTCGTTCTCCACGTAGACATAGGGCTCCATGTCGAGGGACGCCGGGATGCCGAAGAAGGTGTCGAATCCGAAGTCGTTCGGCCCCGGGGTGAGGAGCTTCGAGAAGTCGGTCTCCTTCCCGCTCCCGAGCCCGAGATGCCACTTGCCGATGCACGCCGTGGCATAGCCGTGTCTCTTGAGCAGCGATGCCGCGGTCAGGCGCCCCGGCTCGATCAGGCTGGGCGACGTGCCCACGAGAACGCCGCTCTTCAGGCTGGACCGCCAGCAGTAGCGGCCCGTGAGGATCCCGTAGCGGGTCGGCGTGCAGACGGCCGACGGCGAGTGGGCGTCGAGGAAACGGATCCCTTCGGCAGCCAGCCGGTTCATGTTCGGCGTGGGGATCTTCGACTCCGCGTTGAGGCAGGTGAGATCGCCGTAGCCGAGATCGTCGGCCAGGATGTAGACGATGTTCGGCTTGCCCGGTCTGGAACGCCCGGCGAGACCGGCGCAGCCCGGAACGGCCAGGGCGGCGGCCCCGGCGCCGATCGTTCTCATGAAGTCGCGGCGTGTAAAGCCTGATCGGCTTGTCATGGTCCTCTCTCTCCGACTCGCACTCTCTTCCCGGGAGGAAGAGTGATGATCCTCGAAAGGGTCAGGATAGATCAAAGGCAAAGAGGTGGACCCTGGTCCCGCCCCACGGCTTTCCGGGCACGAACCGGATCCTCTCGGCCGTCAGATCGAGGGGAACCTTCACGAGGCGGTGATGGTTGCCCCTGACCTCCTTGACGACGCGCCACTCCCCGCTCTTCTCCTTGACAAGGAGATCGAAGTCGCGGCAGATCGTCCCGGGAAAGGCGACATTCCTCCCCTTTCCGGAATAGGCGTGCGGCATGCGCCGATTGCGATCGAGCTGGCTGTCGAAGACTAACCGTGCCCGCGACAGCTTCAGCATTTCGGGAAAGCGGTACTCGACCCACTCGCCAGGCTCGCCCCACCAGCCGTTCTCTTCCTTTCCCAGCTTCCGGTCCACGCCGCTGCGAAGCGGCTCGGGATCGCCCGACGAGGCTGTCAACACGGCCCGGAGCGAGATATCCGGAACGATCCTCTTTCTCCCGGGGAGCCAGCAGTCGTCGTCCATCAGGATCTCCTGGAACTCCGAGATCCTCTCGGTGTAGACGCCGCGGGGCGTCAAGCCGTCGCGGACAGCCAGCGCCGCCGCCGTGCCCACCGCCTGCCCGACGAGGGAACAGGTCGCCATGACACGGGTGGCGCTCATGGCCATGTGCGAGGCGGAGATGTTGCGCCCGGCGAAGAAGAGGTTCTCGATGTTGCGCGAGTAGAGGCTCCTGTACGGGATGCCGAAAGGCGATGGAGCGGGATGGAAGATCGTGGGCGCCCCCCTGTGCCGGAACGCGGCCGGGTGATGGTCGTCCATCGTCCAGCCGCCGTAGGCCACCATGTCGTCGAACCGCCCGCCAGACGCCACGTCGTTCTGGGTGAGAACGTGATCGCCCACGTAGCGGACATTCTCCCTCTTGCCGGGCAGGGCCCCGATCCAGTCGAGCTCCCACTTTCTGCCCCGTCCGTCGGGATGGTTCTTGATGAAGTCCCAGACGCCGAAGGCGATCTTCAGCAGCTCGTCGCGGATCTCCTCGGCGTCGGCGATCGTGTCCTGCTCCCCGCCGATCTCGAGCCACCAGAAGTTGTTGCCCGGCGGATTCAGGTTGCGATGGGTCAGGTCGCTCTTCCCGAACCGGTACGCCCATTCGGGTGCGATGAAGGGGACGTGGTCTTCCGTCTCCCTGAGCTGGATCAGGATCGAGTTCCCCATCGTCTTCCTGTCGCCCTTCGCCGGAGCGTGGGACTCGTCGAACTCGTCTCTCGCCTCGCGCCCCCACCGGAACTCAGCGCCGCAGACCCTGAGAACGGAGTCGCCCGAGCAGTCGGCGAAGAGGCGGGCCTTCACGCGGAACCAGGTCTGCGAGGTCGTCTGCCAGCCGCGGATGCTCTCGATCCGCTTCCCCCTCGCCGCCACGTCGTTGCAGGAGCAGTTGAGCAGCAGGGTGAGGTTCTCCTGGAAGCGCGCCTTCTCGTAAAGGACCGTATCCCAGATCGTGTACTTCAGGCCGGGATTCCGGTACCAGTTCTCCATCATGATCTCTTCGAGGATGCCCGTCTCCCTGTTGTCCCTGCCGTGGGCGCCGCAGATATGCATCCGGATCTCCGATGACGCGTTGCCGCCCAGGACCGGCCTGTCCTGCATCAGCACCGTCCTGACTCCGCGGCGGGCTGCAGCCAGGGCGGCGATCAGCCCGGCCATGCCGCCGCCCACGACGCAGAAATCGGCCTCCAGGACCTTCTCCTCGAATCGGGACGGGCGGCTCGGGATGGCCGTACCATCGGGATTTCGGCTGCGCGGCGCATTCGGCGGCCGCGGCCGCGCCGAGGCGGTTCCTTTCCCATGGGCAATCGGATCGAGCGTGAAGCTCAGGGGAAAGGCTCCCGCCGCTCCCACGGTCTTGATGAAGAACCGCCGGTTCATCCTCTCTTTTCCGGGCATCCTCTCCTCCACCGGCGTGACTTCGGAATCACTCTCCATCAACTGGGATCGTCTCTCCCAGCCTGGGCACGACCACGTCGAAACCCTCGGCGCGCAGCCGCTCGGCAAGGGCCAGGCTCTGGTCCTCCTCGCCATGCACGAGGGCGATCCGCCTGATCCGCAGGTTCGACTCCTTGACGAGGCGCAGAAGCTCGTTGCAGTCGGCGTGGGCGCTGAAGCCTCCCAGCTCCTCGACGCGCGCGGCAAGGGGATACTTCTTGCCCAGGAAGCCGAGCAGGGGCGGCTTGCCGAAGCGGTCCGACTCCTCGTACTGCCTGCCGAGCTCGAGCAGGCGCCGCCCCAGCGTGTTGGCCGCCATGTAGCCGACAACGAGAACGGTATTCCGCTCGTCGTGGATCTTGTAGCGGAAGTGGTGCAGCACGCGGCCGGCCTCGCACATCCCTGATCCGGCGATCACCACGTGAGGCTCCTTCCGCTTCATCAGGGCCATCGATTCGGGCAGATCCTTCACGAAGCGGATCTGGGGGAAGGAGAAGGGGTTCTTCCCCTTCTCGAGAAACGTGCCGTGGGTCTCGCTGTCATAGACCTCGGGATGCTCGCCGAAAACCCTGGTGAGGTTCACCGCCAGGGGGCTGTCCACGAAGACCGGCACCTTGGGCACGGCCCGCTCGTTGTAGAGCTCGTGGAGGAAGTAGAGGATCTCCTGCGTGCGGCCGAAGGCGAAGGACGGGATGATGCACGAACCGCCTCGCTCCACCGTCTCGCTGATGACGCGGCCGAGGCGCTCCTTCAGGGTGATCACGGGGCCGTGCTCCCTGTTGCCGTAGGTGCTCTCCAGGACCATGAGGTCCACGTCCCGATCCTCTTCCGGAAATTCGAGCGTCGGATCCTCGATGATCGGCTTGTCGAACCGCCCCATGTCGCCGCTGAAGAACACGGTCCGCTGCCGTCCCGGCAACGCGGCCTTCAGGACCACGAAGGCCGAACCGAGGATGTGCCCGGCATCGTGAAAGCGAACGGTCAGCCCCCGCCCGATGCCGACCTCCTCGCCGTAGGAAAAACCGTCGAGACGCTCGATCGCCCGCTCCGCGTCCTCCCGCATGTAGAGAGGCTTCACGTAGTCTAGCTTGTAGCGGCGCACCACCTCGTTGATCGCCTCTTCGTCTATCTCGTGCTTGTCCTTCTTGAGGAGCTTCTTGATGGCGCGCAGCTCCCGCGTGGTGACGCCGTTCTTCCGGTCCTCCCCCTTCAGCCGGGCCAGGAAGGAGCGCACCGATTTGTAGTTGAGATAGCGGGCGTCCGTCTCCTGGATGTGCGCGCTGTCGAGGAGAAGGTACCGGGCCGCCGAGGCCGTGGCCCGCGTGCAGAAAATCCGCCCGCTGAAACCGCCGCGGGCCAGCACGGGCAGACGGCCGGAGTGATCGATGTGCGCGTGCGACAGGGCCACGTTGGTCACGAGGCGGGGATCGAAGGAGAGCGTCCGGTTCCTCTCGGCCGCCTCGCGGCGGCGCCCCTGGAACAGACCGCATTCGAGGAGAATACGATCCTCGCCATGGGAAACGAGATGTGCCGAACCGGTGACCTGGCGAACCGCACCATGAAATGTGATGTGCATTCCTCTGCCTGCCCCCATGATCCGGTCCCTTGACGTGACGGATTCGAAACAGGACCGGAAGAAGCCGGGGCCGACTCCCCGACACGAGCATGCTAGTAAAACTTCATGCCTTCATACACGGGATGGGTGCTTCGTGCCACCGCTTTTTTCATCTCCTCGGCGTACCAGGGCGTCAGGTCGTACTCCCAGCGCGGGTACCCCCCGTGCCAGACGTAGCGGACCATCTCCTGAAAGACGGACCGGTCGAACCTCAGGCCGCCGATGCGCACTTCCTTTCCATCGGCGTCGATGTGGAAGGGGATCTCGACTTCGCCGCCGTACTTCCCGATGAGCGAGATCACGAGCTCGCGGCCGGCCAGGCCTTCCAGCTTCTGCCGGAACGCCTCGGGATCCTCGGGAAAGGGGAAGCGGCGGTAGAGCTCTCCGATGAATCCCTCGTGGCTCATCCCGTGGATCGCGCCGGCCAGGTCGCCGATCCCGGCCGGATCGTGAATCATGTATCCGGTCCGGGAATCGTCGTAAGCCTCGCCGTCCTTCCCTGCCGCCGCCCCGGCGAGAAGCTCGCAGAAGTCATCGGCGAAGAAGAAGCTGTTCTCGAGCAGCAGCATGTCCGATTCGATGTTGAAGAAACCGAATGCAACGGACCCTTGGTTCAGTGATTCGAATGCGAGGGGCATGAAATCCTATCTCTCTCTCTCCTCCGAACGGCACCTTTTCACAGGCGCCATTCTAAGAGATAGTCTTCCCGGCGCTGCAAAAAAACGTCGAACAGAGGCGCGTGTTCCCGCGCTCCGGGCCGACGTTTCCTTGCAGCGCCGGGGTCATCTCACTGGACAAGATCGATGGCCGTTGCATTGGAGGCGAAATCCCAGGGATTCCGCGTGCAGAAGGCGTAATGCATCGTCTTCCCGATCAGGCCGGGGTGCGGCGTGAAGAAGCTGAGGACAGCCGAGGCCTTTCCCTGGCCGTCCAGCACTCCCTGGAATCCGCTGAAATTCGGGAGGTACATGTGGTTGACGATGTAGTTGGAAAAGGAATCCTGGTTGATCGGGATCGTTTCCAGGCCGCCGGGAAGGAGGGTTCCCGGATCGGTTCCGCTGAGCGTTCCGCAGAGCATGTAGAGCCTGTTGCCGTAGACCACGCCGGCGTCGAGGGAGAAGTTCGCCGTGCCGCCGGAGTTGGCCGACATCTGGGTTCGGTCGCAGGCAAGCGTCTCGGCGCCGGGCCACCCGGCCAGCCTCGCCCAGAGCCACCATGCGGCATAGGTTTTCTGGTTCCCGTTGAGCGCCTCGCTGTGCGCGCAGGGACAGTCGTACCACTCCACGTCCTTGACGTGCGCATTCTGCCACTCCACGGCCCAGTTGCCCTGGTAGACCAGCTGCTGGTCGAAGTAGTTGCAGGTGTCGTCCACGTACTCGTAGAACGTCTTGTCCGGATTGTAGCTCTCGATGTGGGCGAAGTCGTAGAGGATCTTGTTGTTGGCGATGCAGTAGTCGCGGATCTGCTGGTTCCGCGCGTCGGTGTTCTGCTTCTTCGTGTACTCCACGTGTCCGGTCATGTAGACGAACTTCACGCCGGGATAATCGATCTCGAGCTGCGTCATGGGCGCGAGGTACTTGTCGATCATGTCCTGCTCGGAGTAATCGGAGTGCTGGCCGCACCACGACCAGATGATCACGTTGCAGTCGGCGTTGGCCGGATCGTCGAGATAGCTGCGCGTGTTGTTCACCCAGTCGGGATAGTATCCGCAGTCGCCGCCCATTGCGTTGTCGTGAAGATCGAGGGCGCCGCCCGTGCCGCCGTTGTTCCAGGCGTAGATCGGACCGCCGCAGCCTCCGGTGAAGCTGACCAGCCCGGTCATCCCGTCGGTGACCTGGCTTCCGTGGGACGTGTGGCCGTAGGCGATATGCAGCACGCTCTTGGTGTGATCGATCCACTCCTCGGGGATGAGGGTGAGGTCGATGCAGTCGTGATCCACGATGATCGGTTCATCTGCAGGGAGAGCAATAGCAGGCAGGAGGAATAGGCAAAGGAGTGACAGGACGCTCTTCATAAATATCCGCCTCACAAGGATTGACCAAGTAGAAATGAACAATGAAAAGATGAAAGTCAAATAAGATCCCGGGCTCTTGCTTCCTCTATTTCGAACAATCCTGTAATGTTATAGCACTTGTCGAGGTTATTGAAGCAAAAAAAAGGGCGGCTCCGCGTCGTAACAAAGTATTTGACAGCCCGTTGTAGAAGTTTGTTTTCTTTTGAGACGGACCGTTTTTGAGTTAAAGGCCACCGGTAAATCAAGGACGAGTGATGAAGCAATCGGCTCGGGGCGGAACGATCTGGCCGGCGTTTACGGTGATCGTCATTCTGATCGCGACAATCTGGCTGCTCTTCTTCAACGGAGAGGAGGAGGAACTCCAGGGGGCTGTGCTCATTGTTCTCGATACTCTCCGGGCCGACCATCTCTCGTGTTACGGCTACGAGCGGGAGACGGCGCCCGCTCTCTCGAAGCTTGCCGGGGAAGGCGTGCTTTTCGAGAAGACGGTCTCGTTCGCGCCATGGACGCTCCCTTCGGTGGTGAACCTCTTCTCGGGATGCCCGCCCACCGCCGAAGTCTTCGACCAGAATAACGGGGGATTGAAACTGTCGTTCGTCGAATCGATAAGAAAGGCGGGATTCACCACGGCGGCAGTGACGGAAGGCGGGCTGGTCTCCCGCTTCTACGGCATCGACCGCGGCTTCTCCGACTATCACGAGGAGGAAGGCCAATCCGATCCGCGAGGAACCGGCTCCCCTCGCGATCCCCGGCCCTCCGGCGGAATCGAGAAGACTTTCCGCCTGGCAAGGGAATGGATCGAGAAGCACAGGAATGAGAAGTTCTTTCTCTTCATCCATACCTACGAGCCTCACACGCCCTACGACCGCAGATCATTCACCCACGGCATGAGCCCGGGACGTGTGGGCGATGTTTTCACGGTGGACAGGATCCCGCAGTTCAACAAGGAATGCGATGCCTTCAACGACGCCGAGCTGAGATATCTGCAGGCGCTCTACGACGGCGGGGTTCTGGAGAGCGACCGCCACGTCGCGTCTTTCCTCGACTGTCTCGAGGAGCTCGGGCTCAAGGACCGGACGCTGGTCGTTGTCACCAGCGACCACGGCGAGGAGCTGGGAGAGCATTATCCCGGACACAGCGGGAGCCACGGCCACTCCCTGCGTGAAAACCAGGTTCGCGTGCCGCTCATCATCCGGAACCCTCGTGAATCGTATCCTGTCAAGAAGGTCGCGCTGCAGTCCAGGCTGATGGACGTGATGCCCACCATCGCCGAGATCCTCGGTGTCACCCACGAACAGGCATTCAAGGGAGCCAGCCTGCTTCCCATGATGAGGGGCGAAGAGACGACCCATCGCGTGGCCTTCGGCGGCGCCACGAGCAACGGCCCGCAGAGGATCTTCGTCAGGTGGCTGGGCTACAAGTACATCAAGGTGGTGGGACCCCCGCCGAAAGGACGCCCCCCGCTCATGCCAACACCTTCAAGGGTGCAGCTTTACGACCTTCAGGCCGACCCTCTCGAAGAGAACAATCTCGCAAAGGCGAAACCGGAGATCGTGCGCCGGATGGAGGAGGTTTTCAACAGCATGATGGAGTCGGACACGGTCCGGAACATCGACCTGAACTCCGACGAGATGGATGACGAGCTTCGGGAGCGCCTCAAGTCGCTCGGTTATATTCGCTGAATCTCCCCGGTTCGCGTTGACTTGACTTTTCCCATATGTTAGGAAAAGCCTCTCTTATCAGCGAAAAAGAGGAGAAGGTGGATGAACAGGTTCCTCAAGAGCCCCTTTATCGAGATCGAGGTGATGATCGGCATCCTGGTCATTTCCTATGTCGGCCTGGCCCTTATTTCCACTGGTATCGAAACACCTGACGGCGGTGTTTCGGCCTGGAACATCTTCTGGATCCTTTTCGGATCGTTCATGCTGAGCTTTGCCATCGCCATCATCGCCGTGATGGGCGGGATCGGAGGCGGCGTGCTCTTCACGCCGATCATGCTGGCATTCACATCGGTGGACAGCCTCATCGTGAGGGCCACCGGTCTCATCGTGGCGATGTTCAGCGGTCTCGTTTCCACGGGGCCGTTCATGAAGCGGGGGCTGGCAAACCTCAAGCTCTGCATCCTCGCGGCCACGGCCTACGGCATCGGCGCCTTCGCCGGCGCCCAGGGTGCCATCGTCGTTGCCGAGAAGCTGGGAGACACGGGTGAAGGACTGATCCGGATGGCCCTCGGGCTCATCATCATCGGCCTCGCCTGCTACTTCATCTTCGGCGGCCAGAAGATCGAGTGGCCCACGGTCAAGAAGGTCGACAAGTTCACCGAGAAGCTCAACCTGACCCAGCCCTACTACGAAGCCTCCATGGACAAGGTGATCGAGTACAAGCTGACCCGGGCGTGGCTGCTCCTCATCGTGGTGGTCTGCGTGGGAATGCTATCAGGCTTCTTCGGCCTGGGGGCCGGATGGGCGATCGTGCCGGCCCTCAACCTCGTCATGGCCGTTCCGCTCAAGGTGGCTGCGGCCTGCAGCGGCGTGCTCCTCGGCATGGGCGACTGCGTGGCTCTCTGGCCCTACCTGCTGACCGGCGCCATCATCCCGCTCTTCGCCGCCCCCTGGCTCGTGGGACAGGTCCTGGGTGGTCTCGTCGGCGCCTACATCCTGCTCAAGATCAAGGCCGGCTTCATCCGGTACCTCCTGATCGGTGTGATGTTCTTCACCAGCTACGGCCTCGTGGCCAAGGGCTTGAACGTCCTGGGTGTGATCGACGAGGTTCCGACAGCGCTCACGATCTCCGTGTTCGTCATCATCATGATCGCAGTCGTCCTGGCCCTGACAGGCAAGATTCCCGGTGCAAGAAAAGACTAGAGGGAGCAGAAACTGATGGAAATCCCCAAGATGCCGAAGGCTCAGATCCTCTACGGCGAGATCGTCTACTGGCTCTGCATCGTCTCCGCTCTGATCTGCACCATGGGTCCGATGCTCGCCATGGCCAACGTGGACAACAACGTGCTGAACCCCCATTTCCTCTTCTCTGCCATCTGGGATGGAAAGACCGCCGAGGAGGTCTGGAAAGCGGGCGGCGGCGAGTTTCCGGGCGGGCACTTCTGGATGAAGAACTTCACCTGCGGCGACGGTTTCACCCAGTTCGGCCTGGTCATCGGAGGTACGGTGGCCATGCCTGCGCTGATCGCGGCTGCCATCGCCTTTCTGCTCCAGAAGCCGAAGCAGGTTCTCTGGGCCCTGATGGCGCTCTGGGTCGCCCTGCTCATCACGATTTCCGTGATCGGAGTCGTCGGCGCCGGTCATTAATTTTACCGATCGAGTTTGTACCTCAACAGGCAGCCTCATCCCCGTGGTTCCTTTCTCTCCTCGACGTGAGCTCTGACTCCGTGTCTTTTTCCCGTTCCCGATTCCCCCTCCCGCTCCCAGCCCGTGAAAGCAAGATTGCCAACGAAGCATTTTCAACACGAGAAGCTGGACGGCAATGAATGACGGATGTCGTAATCCGCTGCCGGGGATTGCAGTCGGGCCTGCTGTTATCGAGAATCGGGGAGCGGGGAACGGGAACGGGTAAAAAAAAAGTCCGGATCAGCAAGTTGATCCGGACTTGGCTGTTTCATATTCCGGTAAGGAATGCGGCTCCGCGCGATACCGTGCCGCCGGGACCGGGCTACTTGTCGTACTTCACCACAAGGTCGTTGGCCTTGTCCATGGTCTTGATCTTGTTCTTGAGGATCTTGAGCGAGACCTTGGCCGGCGCGGCCTGGTCGAAGGCCAGGTCCGAGTTTTCCTTCTCGAACTCGGCTTTTGCCACAAGCCAGTTCTGCATCGCCTGATGATACTCATTCTCGAGGGTGTACTTGATCCCGGGGATCTTGCTGCACTGATCGATCTCGACCCGTTTCTCCTCGCCACGCAGCACCTGATAGATGCAGTAGGGGCCGCCGGCGCGAAGCTCCGTGAGATCGCTTCGGGCCTCGTCCTTGCTGTGGAAACCCTTCTTCACCACGGTGACCTTGGGCGTGATCGGCTTCGGTGCGTTGAAGCGGACATCGGGGAACTTCTTCTGCCACTCCTTCTTTGCCGTGCTCCACTCCTTCTTGGCCAGTCGGCAGCGGCTGCTCAGATCCGTCTTGACGAGGCGGATGATCTCGTCGTCAATGACCTCGAAGTCGAGGTTGCCCTCGCAATCGAGGATCATCACAACCTTGAAGGCGCCGGGACGAGCGAGGCCAAAAAGGGATGTTGTGACGGAAGAGTGAGCGAACAGGCTGCCGGAAAGGAAGATAGTGAGAACCAAAGCAAAAAGGCAACGCTTGAGAGTCATTGGTGCCGGGCTCCTCGTTCGATGTTGTTCCTCGATCCATTTATCAGGACACACAGCGTATAGATCAAGGTACAACGATCAGTAACGGACTATCTGTAAATTACGTATTTTTCGCATGAAAACGTATTTTGTAATAATAGCAAACCGTCCGGCCGAATCATCCAAAAACAGCTCTCCAGCCTCAATTTTCCATCAGTAGAAACCCTCATTCGACCCGTGCGATCAACTCTCGGATCCTGGCCTGCACGTGCAGGGCGCCACGGTCGTAATTGGACAGGACGATTGCTGTAAAGCCTGACTCCAGAAAGATATCGAGATTGGAGCTGATCCCGGAAAAACCGCCGCTGTGCCCGACGATGCTCCCCGACTCACCCTCCACTCGAAATCCGAAACCATAATTGGGCGCATGCAGCTCCTTCCTGGCGGTCCAGAGAGCCGTCGTGTTCTCCTCGTTCAGCAGCTTGAAGCCGCGCAGCGCCGAGGCGAATTTCAGGAGGTCGCCTGCAGTCGAAAAGCCTCCTCCGGCGGGACCGCCGCGAACCACATGCTTGAAGATGTTGTTATGCCACCCGTCCCGCTCCTTCGAGTAGCCGATCGCCACGTTCGGAACCGGGCGGTCCATGGCAAAGCAGCCGGTGCGGGTCATGCCGGCCGGCTCGTAGATATGATTACGGACGTAGTCGTGGTAATCCTCGCCCGAGGCGCTCTCGATCACCACGCCGAGGAGCAGCATCCCCGAGTTGGAGTAATTCCACCCTGTCCCCGGCTCGAAGGCCGGCCGCTCGCCGGCCACGAGAGGCTTGTAATCCTCCAGGTTGCGGAAGAGGAGGCGCGACGATTTCCGGAACATCTCGTTGAAGTAGCTCCCCAGCCCCGAGGTGTGGGAGAGAAGGTGCTTCACCAGGATCTTCTCGCTCACATCGCGCGGCAGCCACTCCTCGGAGACATACCTGGAGATCGGATCATCGAGGGAGAGCTTGCCCTTCTCCTTGAGCTGCATCACGGCCACGCCGGTGAACATCTTGTTCATCGAGCCCAGGTTGAAACAGGTGTCCATGTCGTTGGGGGCGTTGAACCGTTTGCTGGCCTGGCCGCAGGCCTCCTGATAGAGGATCTCGCCGTTCCGGGCCACCAGGACGGCGCCGGAAAAGACATCGGCCTTCGCCAGCCGTGCCACGAACTCGCGCAGCTCTCGGACGAGCGATTCCTCGGTCAGCTTCTCCTCGTCCTTCGCATCGGCCGGCGGCCGGGCCGGTGAGAGCCGCAGCATGTCGATGCCGTGGGGCGGCTCCGTCTCGATCGATACCACGAGGCCGTGCCAGCCGCGGGTAAGCTTGTCGCGGACGATGACCACGAACTCGCCCTCGCGGGACTGCGTCCCGTACCTGCGGATGCTGTAGAACTCGAAGCCGCGGTTCTGATCGTGGATCTGGGCGAAAATGGCGATGTGCCGCTCGATCGGCGCGATCTTGAGGAACTTCTCGGTGAACCGCTTCTCGATGAAGGCGCGCACCTTGGCTTCGTCGTCCGTTCCGGTCGCATCGAGGAGCTCGCGGATGCGCTCGCCGTAGGCGCCTTCCGGCATCTCGCGCAGATCGGTGTAGGAATCCGGGGCCTCCTGCGCCGGGGCGATCTGTCCCGGGAGGCAGAGGAGCAGAATCCAGGCGGCGAGGAATGCCGCTGCGTTCGTGTATCCGTTCCGGATCATCTCAACTTCTCCTATCTCTTTTATTTATCGGGAACAAGGGTGCCCGTCGTGTAGCGGTACTTTTCTTCCCGGCCCTCGACCTCGATCCGGCCGCCGGCCAGACGCGGCTTCCCGGACATGGGGTGCGTCGTCACCGCGTACCCGTTCGGCCGAAGCGCCACGATCTGCAGGCTGTAGAAGGGATGCTTCCTGCCCCTGTGGGAGATCACGGCATACTCGCAGATGCCATCCTGATCAAGATCCCTGGCGACGGCCTCATCGATGAAGGGGCCGGCGACCCTCGACCGCCCCGTATGCGAGAAGCCGTCCGGGCCGTCCGGGCCCTGCCGGTTCCGGCCGTGGCGGATCACGATCCAGTGGACGTCGGGCTCCCCCGTCTCGATGCGAACGGCGCTGTCGAGATTCCCGAAGTGGAAACGTTGTCCTGAGTCCGCCAACCTGTCCAGCGACGGGAGGACGCAGAGATCCTCCATCTTCTCGATCACGATCCCGCTCTCGTCGATCGTGCCGTCCGGATTCCGGACCCGGTCGAGATCGAGGGCCAGGTGCCTGGCAAGAAACCGGTAGAGCCCGGCACGCTTGGAAGGGCCAAAGTCGTGCTTCTCATCGCCCAGGTGGAGGTTCTCCACCCGATCGCCCGCGCCGAGCAGAGCGTAGACGTTCCGGATGTAGGGGAACTCGACCTTCGGCGTGTTCTTCGTCCAGTCGGCACCCACGGAGATGATCAGCTGGGAACGGGGCGCTGCCAGGGCGGCGATCTCGGCGTTGTTCGTCTCGTGTCGGGCGCTCTTGTGGATCGGCATGCCGCTCTCGCAGGAGCAGCCGCCGAAGAAGTGCGCCGAGACCATGACCACGGGAACCGAGGCGGCGATCCTCCCGTCCACCGCCGCGAGCAGGAAGGTCTGCGTGCCGCCGCCCGACGCTCCGGTCACGCCGATCCGGGCCGGATCCACGCCGTCGAGGGAGAGGAGGAAGTCCACGGCGCGGATGCCGCTGTAGAGCTGCAGCGCCACGGCCTTGGGGTGCTTGTGGTTGAAGCCGAACCGGCCCGACTCCCCCCACCCCGCCATGTCCCATGCAAACACCACGGCCCCCATCCGGGCCAGGGTCGCGCACCGGATCTGCATGTCGTCGCGAAAACGGCCGACCTGGTTCGGGGCGCGGAAGTGGCCGTGCGGGCAGAGGATGCCGGCAAAGAGCCCGTCCCCCTTCGCGGGACGGTAGAGGTTGCCGAAGACGTAGAATCCGGGCAGGCTCTCGAAAGCCACGTTCTCCACCGTGTAGCCCTCATGGGTTCTCTTCCCGGTCACAACGGCGTTGAGCGGCGTTCTCGCCGGCAAAGGATCGAGGTCCGCACCCCTGAGGATCTCCCGGCGTATCGTCTCGGCCCTGGCCTGCCACTCGGCGGCGTTCGAGTAGCTCCCGGCGAAACGATCGAGTTGCAGGCGCGCCTCCTCCTCGGTCTGGTAGTGGCCGCGGCAAAGCACGACCTCCTCCTCTTCTCCCGATAGGAGACCGATGGGGAAAACCAGGAGAGCGATCAGATTCGCGAGAATGACCACTGTCCGGGAAGGCGATCTGCCTGGATGCATGCTCTCTTCTCCTTCTCGATGGACGGACCGGATCGTGCGGAATCGCCGTTCGATGAGATTCCGGCCATATTACCCGAGCCGGAGGCGCCATCCCAGGCTTTTCGACCGCGCGGGACGGATGAGCCGTGCCTTGACTCTTGACAGCAGAGCAGCTGCCTTGCATAAGAGCAGTTCTTTCGACTTCCGGTCGATAAGTAGCTTGTACGGTGCAACGATCACCAGGCAGACAGCAATGACGGGTTGAGACCATGGTTCGGGGAAAATCGAACTGGGAGAGGATTCCGGGCGCCTTCGGCCGCAAGTGGTTCGGCCTGAAGCGCCGGCTTTTTCCGTCGATCCGTGAGCGGTACCGGCTGGAATGTCTCACCGGCCCCATCGGGTACTGGGACGAAATCCAGAAGTACCAGTTCGACTTTCTCAGGAAGATGGGCCTGAAGCCCCACCATGCGATTCTCGACATCGGCTGCGGACCGCTCTCGGGCGGGCTTTCTCTCATCCCCTACCTTCAACCGGGTCGCTACGTGGGCATCGACGTCCGGAAGGAGCCGATCTCCGAAGCCCACAACCTGGTGGCCAAGACCGGGCTGGCGGACAGGAATCCCCTGCTTCTCGTGTCGACCACCTTCGGGAGGGACGAGCTCGGCGACATGCGGTTCGACTACATCTGGGCGTCCCAGATCCTCTACCACCTCGACGAGACGAAGCTCGACGCCTGCTTCGAGCAGGTCGCCGCCCGGATGAAGGAGGGATCGAGATTCTATGGCGACATCATCGGCACGCCGAACAAGGTGAAGCCCGAGAGCCGATGGAACGGCTTCGAGTTCCACCTCCACTCGATCGACACGATTTCCGCCCTGGCCGGGAAGCACCGGCTGGCGGTAAAGCACCTCGGCAAGCTCCTCGACTGCGGCTACCCGGACAAGATCGCCTTGAAGACGAGCGACATGCTGGAGCTCAGGCCTGCCTCCCCTGGCGGTTGATGACAATAGGTTATCGTTACAATCGCGCCTTCACCCGATAAAGACACCCACCAGAGCCGAGTTTCCACCACTTGATCGATTTGCCGCAATCAGGACGACATTTCAGCTCAAGGAGAATTCAGATGAAACGATCGATGATTTCACTTGCAGCGGGGGCTGTGATCCTCTGCTGCGGGGCAGCGCTCGCCTTTCCCGACGACTCCTCCTCTCATACGGTGTTCGTGGAGTTCGGATCCACGACGTGGTGAAGCAGCGGATGTTATCCTGCCAAGGAGGCAATTCAGGAAATCTTCGACGAAGAGACGCACGACTTCTACTTCGTCTCGCTTATCCACGATGTCTGCAAGCCCGCCCAGGACCGGCTCACCGAATACAACATCTACTGGGTTCCATCGGTCTACTTCGACGGCGGTTTCGAGCTCGTCATCGGAGGGGGGAGCTCCTCCAAGGCCGATTACATCCGGGCTCTCGATCTCTGCGGAGCCAGAACGGTCTCGGACATCGATGTTGAGGTCGATGTCAGGTGGATCGGCAATGCCGCCATGGAGATATGGGTGTCGGTGACGAACAACGAGGCCGCCGCATACGATGGCCACGTGCGCGTCTACGTCTCCGAGCTCCTCTCGACCCTGGGGTGGAACGACCAGACGAGCGGCGATCCCTACACCCACGCATTCCTCGACTTCGCGATCAACGAACCGGTCTCCATCGCGGCCGGCGCCACCTGGACCAAGGGTGCGACCTTCGACGGCAACCAGCACTCCAGCGGCATGGGGCAGGGCTACGGCGACATCCGGTACGACAACATCATGGTCACGGCCGCCGCATTCAACGACGACAAGCACCAGGGGTATTCCGATCCGCCCAATGGAGCGCCCTTCGATGCCTACTACGTGGACGAGGCCGACGGCGCCAGGCCCGACACGCTGACCGCGGACAGGAGCACCATTCCCGCCGCCACGGGTGCGGCGATCCACTTCACCCTCTACGGCAGGAGCGAAAATGCGGGAAGGCATTACCTCCTGCTCGGCAGCGGAAGCGGCACGGAGCCGGGCATCACGCTTCCGGGCGGCCAGGCCACCCTGCCCCTGAACAGGGACAACGTGACGAACACGATGCTCTGGTACATCGCCGCCCCCATCTTCTCCGACTGCCACGGGATCCTGGCGGCAGACGGCACGGCGCAGGCGACGCTCAACGTGCCGCCCCTTCCGGCCATTGGCATCGGGAGAGAGCTCTCCTTTGCCTACATGCTCCTCTACCCCTGGGATTTCGCCTCGAATCCCGTGACGCTCCAGATCGTGCCTTGACAGCCCTTTGAAAAAGTCATTCGGGCCGAAAGCGGATCTTTTGCGCCGGCTCTGCGTTGCCAAATCCTCGACGAATCCACTGATTCGCCTGCGGTTTGGCGCCTTGATCCGACACAAAACCTCTCGCTTTCGATCCCGAAGCACTTCTTCAACGGCCTGTTGACGGACCGGTCGATTTCAGGATCTCCGGAAAATCCGCGGATTTTTCTGCAAAATTCGGGATGAAGATCGACCTGGTTACCGGAGCAACGATGGAACAGGACATCCCGGAAATCGTGTCGCGCGCATCGAGAGGCGAACGGCAGGCCCTGAGCGAGCTCTATGACCGTTTCGCACCCCTTGTGCGCGCGGTCTGCTACGATCGCATCGGGGATCTGCAATCGGCCTGGGATGTCGCGCAGGAGGTCTTTCTGACCATGCTCGTCGACCTGGAAAAACTGAAGGACCGGTCGCGGTTCCAGCCCTGGCTGATGGGCGTGACAAGGAACAAGGTCGCGGATTTTTTCAGGAAGAAGGCGCGGGCGAAACCTCTGGAAGAGGATGGACCTGAAACGCCGCCGGCCCGGAATCCCGATCCTGCGGAAGAGGAGCAGCTCTCGCTGCTGAAGAGGGCGGTTCGCGACCTTCCCGAGCGGGAAAGGCTCGTCGTGCAGCTCTTCTACATCGAGGGCCGGCCGGCCAGGGAGATCGCCTCCCTTCTCGCCATGCCGCTCAGGACGGTCTACGCCTCCCTGGCCCGGGCCCGCGACGACCTGAAGCGGCGGCTGAACCGGATCGAAGAGAGGATAAGCCATGAACAGTGACGATCTGCCGAACAGGCGCGATGAAGCCCGAGGCGGCCCCTTGCCCGGCGATGCCCGGTGCGACCCGCCTCCCGGAATCGAAAGGGACCGTGAGAAGCAGGACGCCTTCGAGAAGGAGCTGGCAGCCGGCTGCCTGGAGAAGACGCGGAACGCGCGGCACAAGGCCCATGAGGCGGGCCGCAGTCAGTTGATCGAGGCGGCGGCGGGATCCGCTCGCGCGCCCCTGGCGATCGGACGGATCGCGGCGGCGGCGGTACGCAGCCGGTCATTCCTTCTCGCAGGCGCCGCCGCCTGCGTCGTGATTGCGGGGCTCCTCTTCTTCCCCCCCAACAATGCGATTGCCCTCGAGCAGGTGATCGAACGGACGAGGGAGGTCTCCACAGTCGCCTTCACGAACCGGGTGGTCGCATACAAGGAAAGCGTCGCGATACAGCAGAGCTCCTCGAAGAATTACCAATCCGCGAGCTCCGGACTGCGCGAGGACACCTTCCTGAAGGATGGAACGCCATCCCGGACCGAATACCTCTCTCTCGAGCGGGCCGAGTGGGTGACGCTGTATCACAGGGAGCGTAGCTTCAGCCGGCGCGCGATGTCCGACAGCGAGAAGGAGCGGATGACTACGGAAGTCTCCCCCTCGGTCTGGATCGCCCGTCTCCTCAGGCGTGCTAGGGTGGAAGGGAGCCGCAAGCTCGAGCGCACAACGATCGAGGGGCGGTCCGTGCAGGGATTCGAGTGGTCCTACATCCACTCTGGAAACAGGAACCTGAAGAAGGTGATCCGCCTCTGGGTCGACGTGAACTCCCTCCTGCCCGTCCGGCTCGTCGAGGAGTCGCACAATGTCGCCAAGGGCACGCAGAACCACTCGATTTTCTCGGAGAAGTTTCGCTGGAACGCGGCTATCAACCCCGCGCTCTTCCTGCCCGAGATCCCCGAGGGCTACAGGGAGCGGGACAGGTGATCCCGCCCCGTTGACGGCAACGTCAGACCGCGCTGCTTCCCGCCAGGAGGACCATCACGAGGAAGGCGTAGATGTTGATCTGCGTGAAGGCGGGCAGGCAGGCCAGGACCTGTTGCTCCTTCATCAGGATCGCCACGGCCCTGAAGACGAGCCAGACGGAGACGGCCAGGATCCCGGCGTTCCAGGGAAAGCCGATGCCCGCCGTCACGGCCACCAGCACGCCCGTGGCGGCCAGCGCCGCGATCCACATGAAGGTGATCCGCGCGATCTGCGATCCGGACAGGACGGCGGTCAGCGTGGGCAGGCCTGCTTCCTCGTAGTCGCGGCCATGCTGCAGAAGGAGCAGCCAGAAATGCGGGATCTGCCAGATGAAGAAGAAGAACGCCACCTTCACGATCATCGGATCGAGGGGCAGCCCTCCGCCCGCCATCCAGCCGATGATCGGCGGCACGACGCCGACGAGAGCACCGGGAATGACGGCGAAGGCGGTGACCCGCTTCAGGTAGGTGTAGACGCCGTTGTACCAGAAGAGGGTGAAGCCGGCGAAGCCGAGGATCGACAGCGTGTGCGCCTCGATGCACGAGAGCAGGTAGAAGCCGCCGCCGGCGAAGACGAGGGCAACGAAGAGCGCCCAGTCCGTGGTGATGCGGCCTTCCGGGATCGGCCGTTTGCGGGTGCGCCGCATCCGCTTGTCGATCCGCGACTCCTGCACCTGGTTGAGCGCCGAGGCGCCGCAGGCCAGCAGGAAGATACCCGCCACAGGCAGAAGGAGCTCGAGGGTCAGCTTCTCCATGAAGAGCACGTGGCCCGTGGCGGCCGACAGCGTCACCGCCAGAGTGATGCGCGCCTTGGTGAGCTCGAGAACCGCCTTGAGGCCGCCGGAAATGCCGCCCTTGCCTTCAACCGTTCCCTCGCCCGTCTGCGGCCGGGGCAACGGCTCACTTTCCATTGCCGCTCTCTTTTCCGTCACCCGACTTCTCCCCATCCACGGCGATCGCCTTGATCGCATCCTCGATCGGCATGGCCTTCCTCTCGATCCTCTTCTTGTCGAGCTCGTAGTCCGCCCGGAGCTTCTCCAGCTGGTCGGGCGTATTCTCGGGCCGGTCCGCTCCGTTGTAGAACGACCTCACCATGTGAACCAGGGCGAAGCGGTCCCAGGGAGGCAGGTTCGCGAAGGAGCGCATCTGCGTCTCCGGAAGCCCCTCGGTCAGGGTCCGGAAGATGTCGGCGATTCCAGAACCTTTCTTCCACTTTTCGAGGCTGGTGAAATCCCTGGCGTCCTCCACGAGCCCGCCCTGGCCGCGCTCGCCGTGGCACGACACGCAGTAGGTCTTGTAGAGGCCGGGGCCGTCGCGCTCGGCGATCTCCTCCGAGGCGGGATCGACCGCCTTCTCCATGACGACCGGCCTGTTCCTGTCGGCGACCTTCTTCTTCAGCCAGGCCTCGTACTCCTTGGGCTCGAGGACGACCAGCTCGGTGATCATCTTGGAGTGGTCCTTGCCGCAGAACTCGGCGCAGAAGATGTGGTAGATCCCAGTCTTCTCCGCCTGGAACCAGAGGTAGTTGGTCTTGCCGGGAACGCAGTCCTCCTTCACCCGGAAGGCCGGGAGGTAGAAGCTGTGCACCACGTCGTCGGGCGGCGCGTCGAGCAGGAGCTTGACCGGCGTCTCCACGGGAACGTAGAGTTTGTCGGACGACACGCCCGTCCCGGGATAGGTGAAGGTCCAGAACCACTTCCGGGCCAGGACATTGACCTCCATGGCCCCCTCTGGCACGTTCCGCATCAGCTTGAAGCCCTCGTATCCCTTGTAAAACATGAAGAGCACGAGGATCGTGGGAATGACGATCCACGTCAGCTCCAGGGGGAGGCTGCCCTCGATCTGCACGGCCTTCGGGTTGCGGGACCTGCGGTACTTGAAGACGAAGAGGATCATGGTGACGGTGATGCCCACCAGGAGGACGATGCAGATGCCGCCGATCCAGAGGAAGGCCTCGTCCACCTCACGAGTAAAATTTGAAACGGCAGGAAACATCGCTCACCCTCACCGTGAAAAGTAGTCCGCGAATGTCAGGGATATATATATTGCGTACGTGACGAGCAGAACAAGGATCATCACGCCGAACAGCGGCTTCTCGTACCGGATGTGCATGAAGTAGAGGACCACCAGCCCGCCCTTCACCGTGGCGATCAGGAGCGCGGTGAAGATCGCCATGTGCTGCAGCTCCGTGTACTGGGCCCCCACGGTGACGGCCGTGAGCCCGAGGAGCGCCACCCAGACCCAGACGTAGACCGAGTAGGGCACCACGTGATGCTTGTCGCCATGGGAGCTCATCGGTCGATCCTCACGAAATCAGATAGAAAAGAGGAAACAGGTAGATCCAGACCAGGTCCACGAGATGCCAGTAGAGCCCGGTGTTCTCCAGGAAGACGGAGCGGTCCTGGTGCACCTTGCCGGTGCGCACCAGGGCCATGGCCCAGAAGATCACAGCCATGCCCACGATGACGTGGAGGGCGTGAAGCCCCGTCATGGTGAAGTAGAGGCCGAAGAAGACGATCTCCCCCTTGGTCAGGTCCTCGAAGAGCGGCGAACCGGGATAGATCCCGTGCTCGAACTTCCCCCCCCACTCGAAGGCCTTGATCACCAGGAACGCCAGGGCGAAGAGGAGGGTGAAGGAGGCCATCCGGAAGCAGAGCTTCCTGTTCGACCGCTGGAGCGCCGCGATCGCGAGCGCCATGGTGAGGCTGCTGGTGAGCAGGATCACCGTGTTGATCGCCCCGATCGGGATGTTGAGCGCGGCCGAACCCTTCCGGAACTGCCAGGTGAAGTCGGACAGGTAAACCCCGTAGACGATGAAGAGCGTTCCGAAGAGCAGGACCTCTGTGAAGAGAAAGAGCCACATCCCGATCTTGATCGCCTCGGGATCGTAATGCTCGGCATGGGCGGCGTGGCCGGCCTGGTTGTCGCGGATCCCGTTGTTTGCCCCATCAGCGCTCATTCTTCACCTCGTCTTCGTAGTCGTACGGTCCGCGCGTCACCTCGGGGATCGTCTCGAACTGGAACGTGGGAGGCGGCGACGGGACGGACCACTCCAGGGTCGCGCCGCCCCAGGGGTTCGCCTCGGTCCCGCGCCCCTTGAAGGCCGACCAGATCAGGTTGCCGAACATCAGGAGCAGCGCGGGCACCATGATCCACGAACCGTAGGTCGAGAGCTTGTGGTAGATCTCGAACTCGGGGAGGTAGTCGGCGTACCGCCGCGGCATGCCGGCGATGCCGGCCGCGAAGAGCGGCAGGTAGAGCAGGTTGTAACCCACGAAGAAGACGATCAGGCTGATCATGGCCGGACCCTTCCTGTAGATCCGTCCGAACATCTTCGGGAACCAGAAGTGGAGCGCAGCGAAGAACATCACCCCCGTTCCGCCGAACATCGTGTAGTGGAAGTGCGCCACGATGAACGCCGTGTCGTGGACGTGGATGTCCGTGGAAAGCGCGCCGTTGATCATCCCGGTGAGCCCGCCGATGCTGAAGGTGAAGATGAACATCAACGCCCAGAGAAAGGGCACCTCGAGCCAGATCGACCCCTTGTACATCGTGGCCAGCCAGTTGAAGACCTTCACCCCGCTGGGGATGGCCACGAGGAAGGTCAGCAGCGAGAAGAGCACCCGGGCGAAGTCGGCGATCCCCGAGGTGAACATGTGGTGCGCCCAGACGAGCGACCCGATCCCCGCGATCGACAGGGACGAGTAGGCGATGAACTTGTACCCGAAGATCGTCTTCCGGCAGAAGACGGGGATGATCTCCGACACCACCCCCATGGCCGGCAGGACCATGATGTAGACGGCCGGGTGGGAGTAGATCCAGAAGAGATGCTGGTAGAGGATCGGATCGCCGCCCTTGGCCGGATCGAAGATGCCGATCCCCAGGAAGCGCTCCAGCAGGACCAGCACGAGGGTGATGCCCACCACCGGGGTGGCCAGGATCTGGATCCACGACGTGGCGTACATCGACCAGACGAAGAGGGGCATCTTGAACCACTTCATGCCCGGTGCCCTCAGGCGGTGCACCGTGGCGATGAAGTTCACACCCGTGAGGATCGACGACCAGCCGAGGATGAACGCCGCCGTCATGGGCAGGAAGACGTTGGCGTCCGTGGTGGAACTGTAAGGGATGTAGAACGTCCATCCCGTGTCCGGCCCCCCGCAGAAAAGGGAGAACAGGGCGAAAAGGGCGCCGACCACGTAGCAGTACCACGAGGCCAGGTTGAGGCGAGGGAAGGCCACGTCGTTGGCCCCGATCATGATCGGCAGCAGGAAGTTCCCGAATATGGCGGGGATCGACGGGATGATGAAGAGAAAAATCATGATGACCCCGTGCAGGGTCAACACGTGGTTGTAGTCCTGGTTGTCGAGCATCTGGCTGCCCGGCGAGAGCAGCTCGAGGCGCATCAGGACCCCCATCACCATGCCGGCCAGGAAGAAGGCGGTGATGAGGACCAGGTAGAGGATGCCGATCCTCTTGTGATCCGTGGTGGTCAGCCACGACAGGAGGCCCTTGCGGGCGTTCAGGTAGTTCGTTCCCGCCAGGCTCCCGCATTCCGGGACTGCGGCCGTGTCGGTTGCGGCTCCGTTCGAAGACATCAGGCCAGATCCTCCTTCTCGCTTTGCGCTTTCTTCTTCCGCCCCTTCAGCAGGATGAAAACCAGGAAGGCGCCCACGAAAACGAGCGTCACGCCCAGAACGATGCGGTTGATCTGGAGCACGTACGTGCGCCCCTCGGGATCGAAGGAGAAACAGAGCCGCTGGATCTTCTGGATGAACGACCTCGGGTTGCCCTCGGCCGCGTCGATCACGGCCATCTTCATGTCCGCCGGCAGGATCTCGAGGCCCTCGAGATACCGGACGATCTTCCCCTCCGGGGAGAGGAACGTGATCGTGCCGACGTGGTTGAATCCCGGGCCCTCGCGCCGAAAGCGGAATCCCACGGCGTCGCAGAGCCGCATGATGTCGTCCGCCTCACCGGTGAGAAACCGCCAGCTCTCCGGCGTGATCTTCCTCTCCATGCCGCCGAGGAGCTTCTCCTTCATCTGCCGCGCCACCTCGGGCGTGTCCTCGATGTCGAAACTGACGGTGAGCACGTCGAAGTCGATTCCCGGCTCCAGCTCGATCTCTTCGAGGGTCCGCTGCATCTCGTGCATCACTGGGATGCAGATGCTGCGGCACCGGAGGTAGACGAGCATCAGGACCGTGGGCCGCTCGACCAGATCGGAGAGTGCGACCGTCTTCCCGTCCTCATCCTTGAACTCGAGATCGAGGGGGACCATGCCGCCCAGCTTGTCTTCCATGGTCACGGTGGAATCGTTGGCATACTCCCGGACCTTCTCCCCTTCAGCCGCGTCGGCCGGAGGAAACAGGGCCAGGGCTGCAAGCAGGACGAGGGGGATCATCGGGTGAATCATCTTTCCCGGCTTCATCACGATCAAACCAACCTCCTTACAGATGAAACTCACGCGATTTCTCGAACAGTGGATCGCCCTTGGCCACGGCGTCGTGCCGCCTCAGGAAACGCAGCAGGTAGAAGCCGATGAGGCCGCTCATCAGGAGGAGCGGCCCGGCCTCCTGCCAACCGAGGATCGGCCCCTCGTGATGGATCTGCGGCATGATCAGCCAGTAGAGGTCGAGGAGCTCGCCCGCCAGCACGATAATCGACGCGACGACGAGGATCCGCGGGCTCGACTTGGCGTCGCGGCTCAGGAGCAGCAAAAAGGGCACGGCGAAGCGCACCACGGCCAGGATCACGGACAGCGTCTTCCACCCATGCTCCGCCCGGTGGGCGAAGTAGACCGTCTCCTCGGGCAGGTTCCCGTACCAGATCAGCATGAACTGGCAGAATGCGATGTAGGCCCAGAAGCAGGTGAAGGCGAAGATCAGCCCGCCCAGGTTGTAGAGGTGGTCGCCGGTGACCATGCGCCGATCGAGCTTCCCCTGCGACCGCATCCAGACCACGGCGATGGTGATCGCCGCCAGGGAGGCGGCCGCCATGCCGGAGAAGACGTAGACGCCGAAGATCGTGCTGAACCAGTGCGGCTCCAGGCTCATCAGCCAGTCGAAGGAGGCGAAGGTCACCGTGAGGGCGAAGATCAGGAGGAAGGGCGCGGAGAGGCGGCGCATCCGGATCGTGGCATCGTCGCCGCCGACCCGGTCCTGGCTCACGGAGCTGCCGACGAAGAACCTGGTGAAGCCGATCCAGAGCAGGAAGAAGATCGCCGCCCTGATGGCGAAGAAGGTGTTGTTCAGGTAAGGCGCCTTTCCTTCCAGCACGTGGTCGCCCGACACGATGCCGGGATCGGCCCAGGGGAAGAGGGAAAACTCGCCGAAGAAGATCGTGAAGAGCGGCACGGGAACGAAGAGCAGGCCGACGACCCAGATCGGCGCGGCGAACATCTCGGCCACGCGCCGGACAACGACCGACCAGACCGACCGGGTCACGTGCTGGAGCGCCACGAAGAATAGGCTTCCCAGGACCACGGACCAGACGAAGGTCACGCCCCAGAGCCAGGCGAATCCGAAGCGCGCCCTCTCGCTTTCCATCAGGAGAGCCGCGGCGCTCAGGACTGCGCCCACGGCGGTCAGCCCCAGGGTGAACCGGACCGCACCGCGCCCCCGGGCGGAGCCGGCGTTGTTTTCCGTGGCTGGACTGGTGCTGGGGCTCATTTCCTCGCGTCCTCGGCTTTCTCGTTCTCTTCCGTGGAGCCATGTTCATGGGCGTACTGCAGCGCTCTAAGATAGTGCGCCGCGGCCCATCGTTCTTCCGGGGTCAGCTTGTCGGCATAGGACGGCATGGTGTTCTGGCCGCGGGTGATGATGTGGAAGATCCTTCCGTCCTTGAAGTTCCTGACCGTATCGGTGTGAAGCGACGGAGGCGCGGGAAAGAGGTCGGGCCCCACGATCGGCCCGTCTCCCAGCCCCCCCTTGCCGTGGCAGGTCCAGCAGTAGATCTCGAACTGCTTCTTTCCCAGGAGCATGTTTTCTTCCGTCCGCAGGAGCGGGTTCGTCAGCGTCGCCTCGGCTTCCTTTGCCGTCTTCTCGTCCTTTCCCTCGAGGTGATAGGGGAAGTGGTCCATGGGGATGGCGCCCTTCGGCGGAAGCCTCTCCACCACGGCCTCCTCGCCGGCGAGCCTGCCGTAGAGGGACTGGGTCTTCCCCTTCGGCTGTACCGCCATGTCGTTGAAGAGCTCGAGAAACGGCAGGGCCACGAAGATCAGCGGAACGACAAAGGCCGAAGCGATCATCACGACGCAGAACGCCTTGAAGACGAGGGGGACGAATCCCGGCTGCCATCCCTTCAGCTTTTTTTCCAGCATGCTCTCAGCCATCGATCAGACTCTCACAATCCAGATTTCCCCTCGGTTCACAGGAGGGATCCATCCTTGACTTCCTCGAGCTCGAAAACCGGCCTGATGTCGCGGCAGCCGCTCTTCTCGAGCAGATCGGCTGCAGTTTCCCTGGAGAAGCGGGCGCCGTCCGTTCCGAGCACCACGGCGTAGCGGCTGCTCGTCACCTCCTGCATGATGCCCGAGTCGTGCAGGGGCGAGTGCCACCTGCCGAGGCGGCAGAAGAAGATCACGCAGCCCATGACGGTCAATCCCGCGAAGAGGACGAAGAACTCGAAGGTGATCGGCACGAAGGCCGGCCAGCTGAAAAGCGGCTTCCCGCCGATGCGAACGGGATAGTCGACGGCGCTCATCCACCACTGCATCAGCATGGCTACCGCGGCGCCCACGAATCCGGCCGTCAGGCAGATCGTCGGGATGATCGACCGCCGCACCCCCATGGCCTGGTCGAGGCCGTGCACCGGGTAGGGCGTGTGGCAATCCCACTTGTCCCAGCCGGCCCGGTGCACCTCGGATGCGGCATCGATCAGCGCATCGGGGGTGTCGAAGAGTCCGGCCATGCCCACGAGTTTCTTCTCCTGATCAGCCATGGGAACCTCCCGCGCCTGCCGCAGATCCGGCGATTTCCGTTCCCTCTCCCTGCCCGGCGGCATCGTCATTCTCCCCGCCGTGGCGACCGGGCTGGCTGCCTGGCAGGACCGCCTTGGTCTCGGCCACGGACACGGTGGGAAGGAAGCGGCAGAAGAGAAGCAACAGGGTGAGGAAGAGGCCGATGCTTCCCACGAAGAGCCCGATGTCGACCCAGGTGGCCGAGAACATGTCCCAGCTCGACGGCAGGAAGTCGCGGTGCAGGCTCGTCACCACGATGACGAAGCGCTCGAACCACATCCCCACGTTCACCAGGATCACGATCGGGTAGATCAGCATCACGTTGCGCCGGATCTTCCGGAACCAGAAGAGCTGGGGGAAGATCACGTTGCACGACACCATGGTCCAGTAGGCCCAGGCGTAGGGGCCGAGAGCCCGGTTGATGAAGACGAAGCGCTCGTAGGCCACGCCGCCGTACCAGGCGATGAAGAACTCGACGGCGTAGGCGTATCCCACCATCAGCGAGGTGGCGATGACGATGCGGTTCATCACGTCCAGGTGGTTCTTCGTGACCACGTGCTCCAGGTGGAACATCTTCCTCATGATGATGATCAGGGTGGCCACCATGGCGAAGCCCGAGAAGATCGCGCCGGCCACGAAGTAGGGCGGAAAGATCGTGGTGTGCCATCCCGGAATCACGGCCGTGGCGAAGTCGAAGGAGACCACGCTGTGCACGCTGAGCACCAGGGGGGTGGAGAGTCCGGCAAAGAGAAGGTAGGCCTTCTCGTAATGGCTCCAGGCCCGGTTGCTACCGTTCCACCCGAGGCTCAGGATGCCGTAGACCGCCTTGCGCAGCCCGTGCTTCGCCCGGTCGCGCACCGTGGCCAGGTCGGGCAGGAGCCCCGTGTACCAGAAGAGGAAGGAGATCGTCCCGTAGGTGGACACGGCGACCACGTCCCAGAGGAGCGGCGACCTGAAGTTGACCCAGATGTCGTTGGCATTGGGCAGGGGCAGCAACCAGTAGGCGAGCCAGGGGCGGCCGGTGTGGATCAGCGGGAACTGCAGGGCGCAGATCACGGCAAAGACCGTCATCGCCTCGGCGAAGCGGGCGATGGCCGTGCGCCACCTCTGCCTGAGGAGGAAGAGGATCGCGCTGATCAGCGTCCCGGCGTGGCCGATGCCGATCCAGAAGACGAAGTTGGTGATGGCCCAGCCCCATCCCACGGGATTGTTGTTCCCCCAGGTGCCGATGCCGAAGGCGATCGTGTAGACGAAGCAGACCAGGAAGTAGAGCGAGAGGATGCTGGTGATCGAGATGCAGATCCACCACCGCCCGGTGGGGAACGACTCGAGGGGCCGGTTGATGTCGCCATCGAGGCGGGCCAGGTCGACGCTCCCCTCGACGAGCGGTTCGGAGACGGCCAGCGATCCGGAGCGGCTCATCGATGCCCCCCTTCTCCGCGGCCGTCATGATCCTCGTGGCCGGTCTTCTTCCGGAAGCGGTGCTCCAGGTCGGGGTGGGGATTGCGAAGGCGCGCCAGGTAGCGGACGTTCGGCTTCACGTTGAGCTCATCGAGGACCAGGTAGGCCAGGGGCGACTTCTCGAGCTTCGCCACGCGGCTTTTGGGATCGTTCACGTCGCCGAACACGATCGCTCCGGCCGGGCAGGCCTGCTGGCAGGCCGGGCGGACCGTGCCGTCGGGGATGTGGCGGCCCGGCCTCTTCGTCCGGAAGTCCGCCTCGTTGATCCGCTGAACGCAGAAGGAGCACTTCTCCATCACGCCGCGCATGCGGACCGTGACCTGCGGGTTGTGGGCCAGCTCGAGGGTCGGCGATCCCTCCTCCTCTTTCCTGTAGTTGTAGAAGTTGAAGCGCCTCACCTTGTAGGGGCAGTTGTTGGCGCAGTACCGCGTCCCCACGCAGCGGTTGTAGATCTGGTCGTTGAGCCCGTCGTCGCTGTGCGCGGTGGCGTTGACGGGGCAGACGTTCTCGCAGGGCGCGTTGTCGCAGTGCTGGCAGAGCATGGGCTGCTGAAGGACTTCCGGGTTCTCCTCGTCGCCCTCGTGGTAGCGGTCGATCCGCATCCAGTGCATCTCGCGGCCGAGGCCGCACTCGTCCTTCCCCACGATGGGGATGTTGTTCTCGGCCTGGCAGGCGGTTATGCAGGCGCCGCAGCCCACGCAGGCGCCGAGATCGATCGCCATGGCCCACTTGCGGCCCTCGGAGTAGTCGAACTCGTCGTGAAGCTGGATCTTCTCGGGCACGTGCCGGCGATCCTTGACGAAGTCCCGGTTCCCGGCGAACTCCTGCGTCGTGCCGTGAAGAACGATCGGCCGGTCATCCATCGAGAAGGCCGTCTGCGTTCGCACCAGGCGATGCGTCCTTCCCGTGCGCGCGATCTTTACGTCGGGAAGAAGCCAGGCCGTGCCGCCCGCTCCCCCGTCGCCGAGAAGAGCCGCGGTGTTGACACCGACCTTGCTGCCGAGCCGGCCGGCGCGGGTCCGCCCGTGCCCGAGGGTGACGACCACCGTGCGGGGGGCCACGCCGGGCTGGACCAGGACCGGGATCATGATCTTCCTCTTGCCGGAGGAGAGGGTCACCAGATCGCCCTCCTCGACACCGAGCTCGCGGGCCGTGGCCGGACCGACGGCGGCCGCGTTGTCCCAGACGAGGCGGCTCACCGGATCGGGAAGCTCATGAAGCCAGCCGTTGCTCGCAAACCGGCCGTCGTGCAGGGCGTGGTGCGGCTTGATCACCGCCTCTAGGCCGCCCGGCCGAGCGGAGCTTGCGCCTGCCAGGGCTTCGGCCCTCTCGCGGTTCGGCTCGGGAAAGGGATAGGTGTAGAAGGCGCCGGCGAAGCCGTGCCGCAGGTTCGCCTCCCAGGCCCGGATGAAATCATCCCCCTCGTTCGCGAGGATTCCCTTCCACTCGCTGCGCAGGAAATCGTGCCAGTCGCGGCACTCCTTCAAGCTGCCGTCTTCCGGCTCGAGGAGCCTGGTCCATCGTAGAAGCGACTCGGCCTCCTGCCGCGTGTCGTGCAGGGGCGCGATCACGGGCTGGCAGAGGGACCGGAACGCGGACCAGGGCGCCGCGTCGTTCCACGATTCCAGGTTGTGGCTGCTCGGCAGGGAGATCGTGCAGGTCGAAACGGTCTCGTCGGCAAGAAGCCCGTGCCCCACGCTGAAGGGCGAGCGGGCCAGCAGCTTCTCGAAGCCGCCGCCGGGCCAGTCATGGACCGGATTGACTCCCAGGAGGATGAGGTTGTCCACACCGGCGTTCAGGGCCGCGGCGATCTCCGAGGGATCGGTCACCTCGAGCGCGGGGGGCGCCGGGTTCCAGCGCAGGGTCGCGCCGGGCGCCTTGATCGCATGATTCAGAAGACAGACCGCGGCATGGACCGATTCGGGAAGGTGAGGTCCGGCGAGCACAACCGAGGCGCCGCGATGGGAGTCGAGATCCTTCACCAGCGCCTGAAGCACCTCGATGTCGTAATCCTCCTTCTTCGCCAGGGCTTCGAGTTCGCCTTTTCGTCCTTCCAGGGCGGCACGGATCGCCTGGACGAGCGGGAGGATCAGGGAAGGCCGCAGGGGGATCCTGTGGTCCGCATTGGACCCGGTGACCGTCATGTCGGACTCGGCCGCGTAGAGGCGCGACAGGGGCGCCGCGTCGGGGTTCTTCGGATCGGGACGGCGCGTCGTGGCGAAATGGCGGATCGCCTCGAGAAACGGGCCGTCGGTGCCGAGGAAGTCGGCGTCGAGGCTCACGACAACCCGGGCCTTCGAGAGGTCGGGGGTGAGCTCGCCTCCCTCGCCCTTCCCGGACGCCGGGCCGTAGATCTTCTTCCACGCCGAGCGGCGCGGCCCGTCGTGAACGGTCTCGTGAACGAAGTGGCGGGCATTGCCGGCAGCGCGGCAGAACCGCTCGACCATCGCCCGCTCCGACGGTCCCAGGTTCGACCGTGTGATCAGGACGGTGGACCGGGCGTTCCGGATCGCCTCGACCAGGGCGGCATCGGCCTTCTCCCAGGAGATCGACGCCTTGCCCTTCTTCGGCCCCTTGAGCCTGGTCGGATCGTAGAGCCCGAGCAGCGACGCCTGCATGGCCGCATTCGTGGCTCCCCGGTTCAGGGGAAAGCCGGGCAGGCCTTCCACCTTGACGGGACGGCCGTCCAGGGTTTTCACCATGATCCCGTAGGGAACGGATCCCTCGGTCCATGTGGAGGCGTAGTAGAGGGGGATTCCGGGACGGCTGTACTCCGGCTGGTCGGCCATGCTCACGATCTTGCGCGGAGGCTTGCGCGTGCAGCCCAGGAATCCGGTGGAGAGGACGGCCGAGGCGGCCATGAACTTGAGAACCGAGCGGCGGCTCATGGCCGAGGATTCTTCCCGGTCCGGCCCGGACAGCCCGACGCCGGCCGAGTCCTCCCTCGAGGGAAGGCCGCGGCCCCGCAGGGCGGAAGGATGGATTCGGCCGGAGTTTTTTTCATCCGCTTTCATCAGGATGCTCCGTTCGGGGCTTACCGATGGCATGTCGAGCAGTAAATGGGAGCCCGCGTCTTCTGCCACGGCGGGCTTCCCTCGGGCGGCGGTTCCTTGTGGCACTCGAGGCACCACCCCATCTTGAGCGAGTGGACGCGCTGCACGCGGTCCATCTTTTCCACGTCGCCGTGGCACTCCATGCACTCGACCCCCTCGTTCACGTGGCGGCTGTGATCGAAGTAGACGAAATCGGCAAGATCGTAGACCTTCTCCCACAGGATCGGCTCGCCGCTCTCGTGGTACCGGTAGAGCTTGACCATGTCGGGCAGGAGCTCTCCCTTGGAGTTCTTCGGCTTGATCTCCTTGTGGCACTTCATGCAGGTGGAGGTCGGGGGAATCGTGGCGAACCGGCCCTTCTCGGCGCAAGAGTGGCAGTAGAGACAGTCGACTTGGTGCTTCCCGGCCATGGTGGCGTGGGAGAACTCGATCGGCTGCTCGGGCTGATAGCCCTCTTCCAGGTTGGCCGGCCAGAGCGCGTAGGCGCCGAAAGCGAAACCCAGCACGAGAGAGAAGAGTACGACGCCGGCGGCAATGTGGATGCGACGCTCAAACTTCTTCGTAAACATACGAGCTCCAGGGTATCCCTACAGACACCTGGGAAAAATCACCAACTTGTTGCATGCAGGTGAAGATTCGAACGATGAGACAAAAGAACTGTTTTCACATCGATCTAGTGGGAAAACCGACTCTGAAATTAATAGTCCCGCAGATCGACCGTGCAATGAAAAAGGCCGGAAATCCGGCAATGCCGAACAAAAAAGAGCAGGCAAGGGAACGGTCATGCCGCCTTCATGATCCGGCGCCTTCGCCATCCTTCTCCACCTCGTCGGCCGGGGCCTGTTCCGTGCTGATCGGGTCCGGTCCCGTTACTTCGAGGACTTCGTAGTCCGTGTTATCCACCGCTGCCTTGAGTGCCGCGCTGTCGAGCTCGTCGCCCTTCACCAGAACCGTGCCGGCGTTCAGGTCAACGGTCACCTGAGCCACGCCGGGACATTTTTTCAGCGCCGCCGTAACTACGGCGTTGCAGTGGCCTCAGGTCATTCCCTCGATGGAGAGCTGAACCTGTTCCTTGATCTCGGGGCTTGATGTACTTTCCGACTCCGTCGAGCCGGAGCTGCCGGAATCCGTCGGATCGGAGCAGTCGCAGGACGATCCGACCATGAGCAGAACAAGCGCAACACCGACAGAGGCGGCAGTGAGTAAAAGGCGTTGAACCATTTCAGTCTCCTTCGTTTCGGGAGCGAGAGCGTGTCTATCCGTATTCCTTCCTCATGGTGATTTCCGCCAGGATGAGTCGCCTAGGGAAGCATGGTATCAGGAAGAAAATGACCTGGCCAATCCTCTTTTATTCCCTTTCGTTGGACGGGAAAAGCTCCACGCCTGCCGCGCCGCCACGTCTCGCCCGTTGATGATTGACATGCAGTGAAGGATGGGCTATCCCTGCCTCCACAGCCCGATATTCAGTAATAGATATTGAACGGATTTTAATTCCGAGAGAGATAGAGCCATGAGCAACAAACAATCAAAAGCGCCCATGCCGGTGGAAGCCTCGATCATCACCACGTACAGATGCTGCATGAAGTGCAAGATGTGCAACATCTGGAAGTTCCCGACCCGTATCGCCGACGAGATCAAGCCCAAGGAACTGGAGATCCTTCCCCAGCTCAATTCGATCAACGTGACCGGCGGCGAGCCCCTTGTCCGCAGGGACCTGGGCGACATCGTGGAGGTCTGCTTCACCAAGGCGCCGCGCGTGGTGATCTCCACGGCCGGGTATCACGTGGACGAGATCCTCGCCCTGGCCGAGCGGTTCCCGAAGATCGGCATCCGGATCAGCATCGAGGGGCTCTCCACGATCAACGATCATCTCAGAGGGCGCGACAGCGGCTTCGACCGCGGACTGCGCACGCTGCTTGGTCTCAGGCGGATGGGTGTGAAGGACATCGGCTTCGGCATCACGGTTTCCAACAACAACTCGTCCGACATGCTCGAGCTCTACGAGCTGTCCAAGAACCTGAAGATGGAGTTCGCCACGGCCACCTACCACAACTCCTACTACTTCCACAAGGACAACAACAGGATCGTGAACGAGGACGAGGTGACCGATAACTTCTACGAGCTCTGCGACCGGCTCCTCGCCGAGAAGAGCCCGAAGAGCTGGTTCAGGGCCTTCTTCAACCTGGGTTTGATCAACTACATCGAGGGCAACCGCCGCCTCCTGCCCTGCGAGGCGGGCACCACCAACTTCTTCATCGAGCCGTACGGAGAGGTCTACCCATGCAACGGCCTGGAGGAGAAGTACTGGAAGGAGCAGATGGGAAACATCCGCGAGGTGAAGACCTTCGAGGAGCTCTGGTACAGCAAGCAGGCCGAGAAGGTGCGGGCTCTCGTGTCGACCTGCCCCAAGAACTGCTGGATGATCGGCTCGGCGGCTCCCGTGATGAAGAAGTACATCAAGCACCCGGTGAAGTGGGTGGTGAAGAACAAGCTCCGCGCCCTGATGGGAAAGAAGATGGAGCGGGGATGCCTGTCCGAGCCGTTCGACGTGGGGCAGAATCCGCTTCAGGGCGACCTGCGGGGATCGGAGGAAAATCCGGTCGGCGAGCCGGACGAGGCGGTCCAGCTCAACGAGAGCCGGATGGCTGCGCGGGTGATCAGCAACCAGCAGCTCCTGGACGACGTCTTCAGGCTCCGGATCGAGCGGAACGATTTCCAGTTCACGCCGGGACAGAACGTGAGCCTCAGCCCCCACCTGAAGTACCAGAAGACGCGCGATTACACGATGATCTCCGGCGCGGCTGACAACTATCTCGAGTTCCTGATCAAGGAGGTGAAGAGCGGCGTGATGAGCCCCTTCCTCAGCGGCCTCCTTCCCGGCGACAGCGTCAACGTGATCGGACCCTACGGCGAGTTCTGCGTCCCCGATCCCATGGACGGCAACCAGAAGTACCTCTTCATCGGGTCGGGGATCGGTGTCGGGCCGTTCCAGTCGTTCATCCGGAGCTATCCGGGTATCGACTTTCAGGTGATCCACGGGATCCGCTTCAAGGGTGACGAGGTGCTGGCCGAGGAGATCTCCAGGGAGCGCTACACCACCTGCGTGACCCGCGAGGAAGGCGGCGACTTCCACGGCAGGATCCCCGACTACCTGGAGGATCGCGAGATCGACGCGAACACCCTCGTCTTCCTCTGCGGCAATCCGCACATGGTGAGCCAGGTGCACGACCTGCTCATCCGGAAAGGCCACGAGCAGGATCGGATCGCCCTGGAGACCTATTACACCTACTAGAACGACGTCTATGACGGTCGATCTCGAGATCAAAAACGGCTCGCGGAAAATGCCCATCAGATCCTGGAAATAAAAGCTGCCGTGGCATAACATGGGACATGCATTCCTTCACGGGCACCCGTTTCTTCATTCTTGAAAGGAAGGTGCTGCCATGAAGAGTTCTTCCATTCTCTTCCATCTCGTTTTCTTTTTTCTCATCTCGATCGTCCCGGCCGCCGGGCTGTCGGCGCAGCCGGACGACAAGAAAGACGAAGAGAAGACCATCGTCGTTCTGGGATCATCCGTCGCCGCAGGTTGGGTAACCAGCTTCGAGAGCAGGTACGACATGAAAAACGGCTACGCCGGCCGCCTGGAGCGGCTTCTCCTCTCCCGTGGTTACCGGGTGAAGAATATCTCGGTACCGGGCGACAATACGGCCAAGGTGCTTGCACGGATGGAGAAGGATCTCGCATCGGTTGATCCGGACTTCGTCATCATCGGCTTGTCGCTGGGCAATGAAGGCATCGAGGGAGAGAACCCGGGCGCTGCATTCGATAGCTTCCGGAAGGGAGTCCGGGAGATCATCGCGAGGTGCAGGAAAAGGGGCATCATTCCCATTGTCGGATCCTGCTACTCATGCAACACCTACAAGGATGTTCATTACGGGTTCACGAAAAAGATGAATCTTCTCATCAACACGTGGGGTGTGCCGTCGATCAATTTCCTGGGTGCCGTGGATGACGGATCCGGCCACATTCCCCAGGGCTTCAGCTACGATCACAGCCACCCGGATAATCTTGGCCACGAGCAGATGTTTCTCGCCATGGTTCCGGGTCTGTTCGAGGCGCTGAAGCAGGGCAAGGCATTGCCTGCAAGAACTTCCGGCACGAAATTCGTGACCGTCGGGAGCGGTTCCGGAAAAGCCCCCCTGAGCTTCATTCCTGATGACGTCATCCACTCCTTTGCCGTGGTTTTCAGCATACGCACCGGCAGCCGGGGAACGGTCTGCACGATTCTCACCCGGGATGGAGTAGTTCGGCTCGACGTCGGAGAAGACGGCGGGCTCGATTGTTCCTCATCGGGGGGAGCGTCCCTCGATGTGCAGGATCGGATCGCCGACGGCAGATGGCACGACATCGCACTTTCCCATCGGTACCTGAGCAGGGAGATCCTGCTCTTCGTCGATGGCGAGCCTGTCGGTTCCCTGGATGGCAGGCTGGAACCGATCCACTTCGTCCTCGGCGGCGGCAGCGACAGGCAGCTCGAAAAAGCGGATTTCCGGGACTGGATGATCTACCGCTCCTCGCTCAACGATGCCGATATCAGAAATCTCCACGAGGGACGGCTGCTCCAGGCAAGCCTCGAAGTCTACGCCCCGCTGGCCGGCGAGAAGTTGAACAGAAATCGCTTGATCGAGAATCTCGCCCAGAGCTCTTCCCGGGTCTATGCCTGTCCGTCCGGAACTGAAAAGGCGATCGAGGCGATTCGTGAAAAACTTGATCTTGCCGACGCGGAACGCCGCAGCACGCCGGTTTTCAGCGAAAAGAAGCCGATCGAGGTTCATCACGAAATCTATGATTCCTACGAAGGGAAGTACAGTCTGGCGCCGGGCGTCGCTCTCGAGATCCGCAAGAAGGAGAACCGACTCTATCTGATCGATCCCACGGGTGGAAAGACGGAGCTCTTTCCCGAGTCGGAGACCAGGTTCTTCATCAAGTTTCCCCTGGCAGAAGTGACCGTCACTTTCGTGCGAAGCGGAAAGAACGAGGTGACTCACCTTGTCATCAACACGGACGGCAGGGAAGACAGGGCTGAAAAGACCGATTAAAGGCTTCTCAACCCGGATCGATCAAGTCAATCGATCACGGCGATGCGTGAAAGCCGCCTCAGCGCCTCGCTCCTCTCCCTCTCCCCCATTCGGGCCCGGCGCACTGCGGTGAGGAGGACCTCGGTGCTGCGGTCATAGGTCCTGCGGTCCACGGGAAAAGGGAAGCCGTCCTTTCCGCCGTGGGCATAGGCATAGTCGCCCCACTTCCTGTCGCCCGGTCCGGCCGGATCGCGCCTCGAGATCGGTGCGCCGTGAATGATCTCGGCCAGGAGTGCGAGGCTTCGCACCGCGGCGGGACCGATCCGGCTCGTTCCGAGCAGCGTCTCGAAGTCGCCGGGTTGCCTCTCGTGGGCCGTGACGAGCACCTTTTGCAGCCGCGCCAGGTTGACGTCCTCGGGGAGCAGGGCGTGGCGGCTCGGCGCGAAGAGCGTCGGGCCTTCCGTGATCTTCCGGACCTCGGCCATCACACGGTCCGGATTCTCGCGGGCCAGAGCGGCGCATCCCGCCCGGACGAAGTCCGCTTCCCTGGCAACCCTGTTGAGCTTCGTGACCGAATCCGGTTTTCCCTGAACCGGATCCGATGATTCGATGTCGAGATTGTCCACGGCCTGGTGCGGCTCGCAGACGAAGTCGTCCACCGTCTCGCCGAGCCAGTGGTAGCGCCGCGCCCGAACCGCCTGGTCGTTACATCGGCCGTGAAGTTGAAGTTACCCTCGAGCAGGGAGCTGCCCACGCCGTAGGCATCGACGGGAACCCGCTTCTCCTCGAAGTCACGAACCTTCTCCTCGTCGAAGCCGCCGCTCACCACGACCTTCACGTGGCCGAAGCCCTCGCGGTCGAGGGCATCCCGCACCTCGAGGACAAGAGCCTCGTTGACCCCGCACCGCGACGGATCCCGGACATCGTCCGGATCGACGGCGCCCTCCTGCAGGGAGAGGTCAACCATGTCCTCGGCCGTGTCGAGGCGAACACCCCAGAGATCGCTGCCGAGACGGCGTGCCGCATCGCCCTCGAAGGCGGCGATCAGGGCATGGGGAACGGTTCCCATGCCGCGATTCCCCCACCAGCTCGCCTGTGCGTCCGTCGAGACGCCGGCCGCGCCGCCGACACGAGCCGCGTAGCCGTCGCCGCCCTGTACGGCCCAGTGATCGAACCGGGCGGGAAAGTAGAGGACCGGCTTGGTTTCCGCCGCTTCCACGATGCGGGCCACGTTGGTGGCTACCCGGGTCCGTCGGGCGAGAACGCCGAGATAGAGCGTCTCCAGGTGGACGTAGTCGGCGATCCGACCCTCCATGTGAAGGACCGTCTCGCGCGGCGTTATCGGATCGCCGTCATGAAGCGCCTCCACCCGGCAGTCGGCGTAGTGCGGCTCCCAGAGGCTGTCGAGTTCCTCCTGCACGCCGCTCCTTTCCCGGCGCAGGGCCTCGTGCCGCTCCGGATCGCAAAGAAAGGTGCGTCGCATCGCAATCTTGAGCTCGATGTACCGGTCAAAAGCGCGGTATGCGGTATCGAGGTCCCTGTAGCGGCCGATCCCCAGCCGGAGGATCCCCAGGGCCTCGTCGATGCCGCAGAGCCTGGCATCCCGCTTCTGGAAGACCTGGATCAGCCCGGTCCTCCTGTTGCCGATCTTCTCCAGGACCACCTTGGATCGCCAGAAGTAGACGTCGCTCCGGTAGCCCCTGCGGATCTCGTGCACCGGCAGGTCGAAGCAGCTGAGACTGAGCCTCCCGTTGTTTCCCATTGATTCTGCGCCTCCGGAAGGTGGATCATATTCCCCCGGGGAACGTGAAGCAACAGCGCAAGAATCCGGTCGGGAACGTCCGAGATTGCTGCGGTCAGCCGACTAGCCGGCTGTCTATCTCGCGAGCCGCCGGTTTGCCCTTCTCTTCCTGCTGCCTGAATCGGGTGGTGAAGGAGAATGTGCTGCCATTGCCCTTGCTGCTCTCGACCCAGATCCGGCCGCCCATCAGCTTGACGAGCTCCGATGAAATGGCGAGGCCGAGGCCCGAGCCCTTGTACTGCCGCTTTCTTCCTTCGAAAGCCTGATAGAAGGCTTCGAATATCCTTTCCTGCACCCCGGGCGGTATGCCGATCCCCGAGTCGGCGACGTGAAAGAGGAGAGTGACCTCCCCGTCCGAGCTCGACTCCTTCTCCACCCTGCAGGCGATCTGGCCTTTCCGGGTGAACTTGATGGCATTGCCCACGATGTTCATCACGACCTGCCTGAGACGGTCGGGATCGCCGACCAGTGCATCGGGTACGTCGCGAGCGATCTGGGTGACGAACTTAAGGTTCTTGTCAGCGGCAAGAAAGGAGAAGGAATGAAACATGGAATTGAGATGTTCGCGCAAGCTGAAAGGCTTGGATTCGAAGTGGACCTTGCCCGCCTCGACCCTGGCATAGTCGAGAACGTCGTCGACCACTGCCATCAGCGAATCGGTGGAAGCCATGATGGTCTCGAAATACTCCCGCTGATCGCTGCTGAGATCGGTGTTCAGGATCAGCTCCGTCATCCCCTTTATCGGTGTCATGGACGATCGGATATCGTGAGCCACGTTACCCATGATCCGCGTCGTTTCGTGCTGCACCGGAGAGTCGCTTCCCGCTGTCCCCTCATCGGGACGGTTCCCTTCCGACGAGCCGGCCTCCTCTTTGGACAGCTGTGAAGGAACCCGGATCGACAAGATCAGCAACGAGGCAACGAGTAGGGACAGGAAAAAAGAAGCACCGTAGACTCCCAGGATCACGAGTCCGGCTTCAAGATCGAGGGAAGGAGGTGGAGGAGCCTCCGCAGCCCAGTAGAGCAGAAGCACGAGTGACGCGAGGAACACGGAGATGCCGCATGACACCAGGATGATCGTCCTGATCTCCTTCTTGAGGAGAATGGCCGACGAGGCTCGAGAATCTTGCCCTTCGCCCTTTCCGAGGCGATCAGAACTCGAGGCTGCTTCGGATCGATTAACTGTCATCAATGAACCCGCCACTAGCGCCTACCGAGCAAAAACAACTTCCATCAAAAAAATGCCGGTAAATCCAAATCGAATGCAGACTTTCTCGAAAAAAATAAATCTGATATCATGTCAGGACAGACTTTCCGGCGAATCCCGGCAAGCCGATTCGAGGAGGCAGCACCAGCGATCAGGCTCTCGAATCAGGATGAATCGGACGTGAAATCGCTCTTTTTCCTTTTTTCATTTTCTCGCAAAAAGGGTGCATTCGTTTTTCAGTCAGCGGCATTTTATTGGTTAAAGGTTATGCACCGAACATACACCTTGAACCTTGCACCGCATAACCTTTTGTATTTCAAAAAATTACGCAATAATTCCGACACCTTGATCTTGCGGCAGAGATGAATCTCGAAGCGATACAGGAACACTCCAAATTCGTGCGTTCCCTGGCACGACGTCTTGTTCTCGACGAGAACAACGTGGACGACATCACCCAGAAGGCCTTCCTGACACTCCTCAAAAAACCGCCGAAGGGAGACTCATTTCCATACGGCTGGCTCAAGACCGTGGTGCAGAACCTCGACCGGATGGAGAAGCGGTCCTCGATCCGGCGGAGAAAACGGGAAGAGGAGGTGGCCAGGTCGTTCGCCGTTCGCTCGACCGACGAGATCTCGGAGAGGCAAGCGCTCTGCCAGACCGTTGTGGACGCCGTCCTCGAACTCAAGGAACCATATCTAACTATTATCATAATGAGGTTTTACGACGACCAGCCACCGCGCAGGATCGCAAAAAGCCTGGATGTCCCCGTGACAACGGTCAAGTCATGGCTCCGGCGCGGCCTTGATCAGCTCCGGCGGGCCCTCGACGACAAGTTCGAGGGAAGCAGGAAGAGCTGGGTCATGGCCCTCGCTCCGGTTGGAGGTCTAGCCCTCACCACTTCGGCCGCCGGAGCGACCCTGTCCAAGGCTGCTTCGTCGTCCCTTCTTTCCGGCAAGAGCGTTGCCGTGGCCGGAACTCTGCTTGTTGCCGCCTTCCTGGCGTTCCAGTCCTTTTTCTTAGATAGCCGCCCCGACGGTCTGAAGGGCGCGGGCCCAGGAGGCGACGGGACCTCGGGCATGGCCGCTGCATCGGTTTCGATAGCCGGCGCAGACGGTTCCGGCTCGAGCCTCGACAACTCGCCGGATGAACGGAAGGACGGCGACAGGGAACCCATTCCTCACGGCGAGACGAGGATTCCGATCAAGGCCACGGACCTGGTGTCAGGCGAATCCGTTCGGTCCTACGGTATATCCGTCGGTGTCGGCGAAAGCCTCCACGACAACTTTCAAGAGCCCTTTCTGCGAAAGAGGGTCCGTAGCGAAGACGGAACCGTCTCGTTTTTCCTGGAACGGGGCCGGCCAGGCCGGTACCTGATCACGATCAGCTCGCAGCGGCACATCCCGCAGAGGCTGCTCTATCACTTCACCGATGATGTCGAGCCGACGGTCCTCGAATTCCGCCTCGATCCGGGATACAGCCGGGAAGGCCTGGTGGTCGACATTGCCGGCAGGCCGATTGCCGGAGCCCTGATTGCGGTCAAGGGAAGGACCAACCTGCACCGTGCCGAGTCGGATCTTCCCGGAGGAGGGATCTGGAGCCGGTCCGACGAGAAGGGGCGTTTCATCATCCAAGGCCTGCTCTCCGACAACGCCACGATCGTAGCCGTGCACCCTCTCTTTGCCGAAGGCAGCGTGATGACGACGGCGGACCTCTCATCGGTCGAAATCGTGCTGAAACCCGGCTTCTGCGTCTTCGGCACGGCCCTTGACGATCAGGGGCTGCCGGCCGCGGGCATATCGATCAAGCAGAATGGCGCCGGCATTCCCCTGGCGCGGATCGTGAAAACCGACCGGGAGGGGCGCTTTCGGCTGCCGCCCGCCCCGCCGCACTCCGAGTTCTTCGTCACGGCCGTGTCCGAGGAGGACGCCACGGCAGGCCGCTTCACGAAGGAGAGAAAAAAGTCACCCTTCTCGATGGGGACCGGGAAATCGACTTCGGCCCCTCGAAGGAGCATGTCGCCTGGAAGGGCACCCTGTTCGAAAGGACGGGCAGGGCATTTCCCCATGCCAGGCTCTTTGCCTCGCCCCTCTCGCATGGAGGAGCCGACATCGCCGCAACGAGCGACGAGGAAGGCCGATTCGAGTTCCGGAAGCTCCTTCGGGGGGAGAAATACTGGATTGCCCTGCTCTCCCCTTCGGAGGGATTCCAGACCAGGATCGGACCGATCGTCGTTCCTGAAAGCGGATCTCAGCTCCTCGACAGGAACATCCACGAACCGCCCGGCTGCATCGGCGGAACGGTTGTCCATGATACGACGGGCAAACCCGTTCCCTCCGGCTTCGTCATGGCCTATCCCTTGAACAGGGACGCCATCTTTGGGCGCCTGGAGTGCCGGGTGGACTCACGGGGACGGTTCTGCCTGAGAGGCCTGGAGGAAGGGGATTACGAACTCACCTATTACGGCGACTCGTACGCACGCGATATGGTGATTGATTTCGAGAACAAGAGCGAGGCGGACCAATTCCATATGCGGCGGGTCGCGTTGAACAGCGGCCAGCAGCTCGACGGCATTCGCTTGAAGATACCACAAACAGGAACGGCTGCTCTTTCCGGTCGCGGCTTCGCGAGAGGAGATCATCGACGTCTCGCCGGATCCGCGACTCGTGTCGGTTCAGGGACGGACAATCCCCCCCTCACCCTCCGCATCCTGGAGGGAATGATCCGGTCTGATGGAAGCCTCGACTATTCGATCAAGCTGGCGGCCGGCACCTGGAAGCTGTCCCTCTCCCTTTCCTCCTCCGTCCCGGTGGAGCGAATCGTCGAGATCAAGGCCGGCGAGCTCGCCCGCCTCAAGATCAACAGGGACGAATTCGCCGTGAACCACGGCGTGACCGCTGTCAGCGGTTCCATCACGCTGAGCCATGGCGCTCCCATCGCCGGAGCCTGGCTGAGCCTGACGAGGCATAATCCCTCGGGTGATCCCGATCAACACGGCAACCACAACTGCAGGACGGACAGCAACGGTTCGTTCGCTGTCGAGGGGGTTCGGCCGGGATTGTGGAAAACCGTTCTCAACGTAAGGGATCGTTCCAGGCGGCAATCTTCTTACAGCCTGTTCCTCGATAATCTCGTCATCCCAGCTGATCCGCAGACTCGAACAAGGCTCGATATCCGGCTTCCGGACAACAAGCTCAGAGCCGTGCTCTACTCCGAGGAAATGAACCGGTCTCTGCTCGAGGAGGATGGCCGCGTGACCGTTTCTGTCAAGGAAGCGGACAGCGGCAGGACTCTGATGCAATACTCCGGCTTAATCGGAAGCAAGCTGGAAATGGCATACCTTCCCGCAGTCGATTTATACTTCGAGATCGCGCTCAAGGGATCGCTGCTGCACCGATCCGAAATCTACCCCATGGCTGAAGGACAGATTCGAGATCTAGGAACCGTACTTCTCTCCAGGCGCAAGTAACGCAAGCACCGGCGGCGGCGATTCCCTGATAAAGGGACAGTGAGCTGTCGTCGATCAGAGATTCTCTTCAAGAGTCGTATACACCCTGTGATTGGTCGAGAGACACGAACTGCCGTGATCAGAACAAATGGACGGCATGGGACCATCCGGCGTATCCACGGACTTCGCCTTGGCATAGAAGCGATCATAACCGGTTATGTTAAAGGAATTTGCCCAGTAGTCTCCCGGCCCGATGTAACCCGTTTGAGTGATCCAGGTCTGGGTGCCGGCCTGGCGCATCTTGACCTCCACCTCGAGTCTGATCCAGTAGCACTCCGGGCCGGGCTCTCCTTCCGCCGTGACGGTCAAGGTGTCTCCGATCACACCGGCAGACAGATAAACGGCCAATCCGCAGCGCGCGTACGCGGGTGGAGCGGAGTACTGACTCTCCTGCGACAGGTCCGGAACGGCTCCTTGATCCGATCCGGATTCGGGTGTGGTGGAAAAACCGACAACGGGAAAGGTGAAGGCAACAAGCAACAGAACGATTGCGAATTTCATCATGATCCTCCAAATAATGCCGCTTCGAAACCAAATCAGCTTGTCCAGCACCATCGGGACGAAAACCTGAAGGAAGGTGTCTCGGGGGCCGCTTCGATAGGGACTGCAAAATCAACGAACGAGGAATTGACCGAACGACTGAAAAAACAACGTACGAGCCTTCGGAATGCGTAAAAAAAGATGAAAAACGAATACATATCTTAATAAGGGGAAGAACAACCAGTGGATGACCGATCAGGAAGGAAGGCGTTCAAGAATTTCGCCGACGGCATCGAAGCGGAGGCTTCCTTCGAAAAGGCTCTGCCGGAGATCGAGCGCCAGATCAAGAAGTACCTGATCCTGGACGGTATTTTTGGTCACGAGCTGGAAGATTTTGCGCAGGATGTCTTCATGCGCGTTATTAAGAAAAAGGAGAACTGCCTATTCGGCAAAGGAGAACATGCCGTTCTTGGCTGGATCAAGACGGTCTGCAGGAACCTGAACATCGACGAGAAACGAAAGTCCGAGCGGCGATGCAGAGCGATGTCTTGGACCGACGGCTCGATGAACCTGATGAGCTACTCATCCTGTACCGCGGTCCAGCAGCGGAATTGCCGCCGCGTGAACAGGGAGAGACGCTCGGCATGGAACGACAAGGTCGTCCTGAAGGAGGCCATCGATCACTGCATCGGAAACTTGTCCGGCCGCGAAAGGAAGATGTTCCACCTCCGGCATCTGCTCGAGCTGAGCACGACGGAGATAGCAAAACTTTTTGAAATGAAGATCAGAACGGTTCAGAATATTCTCAAGAACGGCCGGGAAGCGGTGGCGGCCTGTCTGCAAAATCAAGGATACAAGAAAAACACCTAACCGGGAAAGGGCCTCACCATGGATCTTGACGAGCTGATGGCAGAGAGGCGCAAGATGGCGCAACAGGATTCACTGATCGTTCCAAGAAACGAGAACTGCCTGACGATCAGGGAGCTCGAAATCCTGGCAGATGACCCGGCTTCGAGCACCGAGGGCCTCTGCGACCGCTGCAGAACTCTGCTCGACCGCATGAAAGTGGCCAAGGCAAAGGTCTCTCACTGAGAAGGTCCGCGCCGGGAAGCGAACCTCACGCTCCGATCTTTTCGTTGTACCCGGCTCAACGACCAAGTAATATCGGATCACTCTATTCGCTAGGCACCCGCTTAAACGTCTCCGCAGGAACTACCATCAATGCAGATAACAGGAAAAATCCGCATTTCGCTGTGCGTTGTCTTCTTCCTCATCGCCCCGTTCGTCTCGACAGGCTTGCTGGGAGAAGAGCTCTCCTCTCTCCTCGAGAAACCCGAGGTACAGAAAGCCCTCTCCACGCTGGATGCAAAAGAGTACAGCGGCGAGCTGGGCTGGTTCTCGGCCGACTCGAGGGGAGGCCGCGAGCCGGGAACCGCCGGCAGCATCGAGGCCGGCGACTTTGCGGCCGGCGAGTTTTCGAAGCTCGGGCTGAAGCCCCTCGGGGATCCGATCGACGGAGAGCCCTCCTACTTCCAGACCTTCGAGAGAGGAGGCAGAAGAGGCCTGCTGCCCGGGCACTGCCTGACGATCGACGGAAAGAGCTTCGCGGCGGGAAAAGAATGGTCTCTCCTGGGCGGTTGCTCCAAGGTGGACCTCAAGGATACGGAGGTCGTTTTCGCGGGGTACGGGATCACTGCGCCGGAATTCGAGTACGATGACTATGAGGGGATCGACGCACAGGACAAGATCGTGCTGATCCTCAGGCATGAGCCCCAGGAAAAGGATACGACGTCGGCCTGGAAAGGAGCGTCGGGCACAAGACACTCCTACTTCACCACGAAGATCGAGAATGCCGGAAAGCACGGCGCCAAAGCCGTCCTCTTCGTGAACGGCCCCATTCATCACGACCCGGACCGCGATCCCCTGGGCGATCTCTCCACGCGGGCATCCAGCAACTCGAAGATCCCGATGATCCACGTCCGGGGCGGCCTGGCGAAAGAGATTCTCGGCCATGCCGGCACCTCGCTCGCCGATCTCCAGAAGAAGATCGACACGACCGGCAAGCCGGCCTCGCTGGAGATCAGCGGTCCGAGGATCGATCTCCATGCCGAGGTGGGATATCTCGCCAAGGCCCGCAACGTTATCGGCTTGCTCGAAGGCTCCGATCCCGTTCTGAAGAACGAGGTGCTCGTGATCGGCGCCCATTACGACCACCTCGGCCTGGGTGCCTACGGCAGCAGGACCCCCAAGCGAAAGGGAGAAGTCCACAACGGAGCCGATGACAACGGGTCGGGGTCCATCGGCGTGATCGAGCTGGCCGAAGCGTTCGTCCAGGCCGACGTGCGGCCCAGGAGGTCGATCCTCTTCCAGCTCTACGATGCGGAGGAGAAGGGCCTGCTCGGCTCGCGCCACTACGTGAGCAATCCATTCTTCCCCCTGGAGAAGACGGTGGCGATGATCAACCTCGACATGATCGCCCACGTGACGGACAAGAAGTGCAGCATCATGGGCACCGGAACGGCGAAGGAGTGGGAAGCGATCCTGAAAGAGGCCGAGTTCGAGTCGCCGGTGACCTGGCGGCACAGCGAAGGCGGCTTCGGCGGATCGGACCAGTCCTCCTTCCTCTCGAAGAAGATCCCCGTCCTCTTCTTCTTCAGCGGGATCCACAAGGCGTACCACACGCCTGACGACGACCTGGAGAACTGCAACGTGACAGGTGCTGTCGACGTCCTGAATGTCGCCTTCAAGACGGCACTCATCGTTGCCAACAGCAACGCACGCCCCACTTTCCAGGAAACGGGGCGCCGGCGCGGACCGCGAGCCACCTTCGGCGTGATGGTCGAGTCGGCCGAGGAAGGCAAGCCCGGCCTCAGGATCAGCAGGATCATTCCGGGCGGCGGCGCGGAGAAGGCCGGGCTGTTGAAGGGGGATATCCTCCTGGCCATCGACGACGAGCCGATCGAGGGAAGAAGCGGATTCCGCAACGTGCTCCGCAGGCACAAGCCGGGCGACGTGGTCAAGATCCGGTATCAGCACGGCGATCAGGAGCAGATGGTCGAGGTGAGCCTGGGCAGCGCCTGATTGCTGCCGATCCGCCTCACGGGAATATCCGTCCCGACGAATGGACCCTCTTTATTATTTCTTCGATTCTGATATACTCCACCCAGGAATTGCCGCAGCCTATCCGGAATGGAGGGTCCTGATCCATGTTCAGCAAAAAACTGTGTTGCACCTTGTCCGCCTGCCTTCTTCTCGCCGCAATCTCCCAGGGGAGGACGATCTACGTCCCCGACGACCATACGACGATCCAGGGCGCCATCGACGCCGCCGCTGCCGGAGACACGATCATCGTCAGGCCGGGGACCTACGTGGAAAACATCGATGACAGCTATGACAGGCCCGTGATCCTGAAAAGCGAGCTCGGCCCCGCCTACACCGTGATCGACGGCAACGGCAACGGGAGCGTGGTCACCTTTGACAGCGAGAAGGCCCAGGGTTCGGTGTTCGAGGGATTCTGCATCAGGAACGGGACGGGAACATACGACAGGAAGTACGGCGGTCTCTGCGGCGGCGGAATCTACTCGGCCTGGTGGAGCACCCCCACAATCCGCAACAACGTCGTGATGGCCAACAAGGCCGATTGCGGCGGTGGGATCTTCTGCGGCTACTACAGCTCCTCCAAGATCATCAACAACATCGTCACCGCGAACACGGCGGACTACGGCGGCGGCATCGGATGCGTCGACCCGGAGCCCTCGACGAGAATCGTCAACAACACGGTGACGCTCAATACGGCTTCCGTTTCAGGCGGTGGGATCTATGTCATCTTCTTGCAGCTGCCGAACATCAAGATCTTCAACACGATCGTGCGGGACAACTACGCTCCGTCGGACCCGGACCTCTTCATCTCACTCATCAACCAGGTCGTGGTGAGCCACTGCAACGTGAAGGGAGGATGGCAGGGCCCGGGCAACATCGACGCCGATCCGCTCTTCGTGGACGTTTTCAATCCGCCGCATTTCGATTTTCACCTGACCTTCGACTCGCCCTGCCGGGACACAGGCATCGACACGCCGCCCGATGTCCCTGAACTCGACTACGAAGGCGACCCGCGGATCGCCGGCGACAGGATCGACATCGGAGCCGACGAGTTCTTCTACCACCTCTACCACTCCGGCGACGTGGCGCCGGGCGGATCGATCGAGATCAAGGTGGTCGGACAGCCGGGCATGGCTCCCGTGAGGCTCGCTCACGGTTCAGGTGTTCAGGATCCGCCGCTCGTCACGCCATACGGCGACTTCCATCTCCTGTCACCTCTGCTCGGGATCTATGATCTCGGCGTCATTCCCGCGAACGGTGTGCTGATCCATCCCGGAACGGTGCCGGCATCGTGGCTTGCCGGCGACAGACATCCCTTTCAGGCACTCGTGGGGCCCCAGGCTCCGGGGTCGCGCCTCACGAACCTGATGATCCTGACATACTGAAAATCACAACGTCCACCCCTCCCTGTAGGGACGATGGAGAAAGTCGTTCGCCTCGGGGAGGTTGGTGATCTTCAGGTTCTCCCAATCCCACTCGAGCGCCTGCTGCGTCAGCTTTTCTCTCAGCTCGGGCCGCAGGGCGACGTTGCCCAAAAGAACCGTCTCTGTCAGCGGTCCGGAGATGTCGAAGTTCGATCCCGCCGCCTCGCCTCCCTTGCACGCTTCGATCCACTCCCTGTAGTGACCGATCGAGCGCGGCAATATCCTGGGCGGCTCCTCGAACCCGGCCCGCCGCGATTCGGGAAAGATGTGAAGCCCCAGCATCTTGCCCTTGTCACCCACGTAGAGGGTTCCGCCGTCGCCCATGGCGAAACCCGGCTCGAGCTCCGGCGGACGGGGCGGCTTCAGTCCGCCGTCGTACCAGGTCAGGGTCACGGGCGGCCTGTCCCCCCTCGGACCGAAGCGATGCTCCACGATCGACGCCAGTGGATAGGTCTCGCTGTTCACCCGCGTGGAGGTGGCCTGGAAGCTGAGCGGCGCATGGAGATCGAGGGCCCGGAAGATCGGATCGAGGGAATGGCAGCCGATGTCGCCCAGCGCCCCTGTTCCGAAATCCCACCACCCGCGCCACCTGAAGGGAGCGTACGCCGGGTGGTAGGGCCGCTCGGGCGCCGGGCCGAGCCAGAGATCCCAGTGAAGGTGATCCGGCACGGGCGGCCGGTCGTCCGGCCGGCCCACACCCTGGGGCCAGTACTCGGCGAAGAGCCCGCGCGACGGCCTGTCCGTCCAGGAGTGAACCTCGCGGACCGGGCCGATCGCCCCGCCCTGGATCAGCTCGCAAAGCCGGCGCGTCTCTTCCGAAGCGTGCCCCTGGTTCCCCATCTGCGTGGCCACCCCCTGCCGCCGCGCCTCCACGGCAAGGGAGCGCGCCTCGAAGACGGAGTGCGTCAGCGGCTTCTGGCAGTAGACGTGCTTGCCCATCCTGATGGCCGTCATGGCGATCACCGCGTGGGTGTGGTCCGGGGTGGACACGGTGACGGCGTCGATGTTCTTCATCTCATCGAGCATCTTCCTGAAGTCGCTGTACCGCGCTGCGCCGGGATAACGGTTGAACGCGCCCGCTGCACGCCTCTCGTCCACGTCGCAGAGCGCCACGATGTTCTCGCTGCTCACGCCGTCCGCGTCGGAACGCCCCTTGCCGCCCACGCCGATGCAGGCGATGTCGAGCTTGTCGCTCGGCGCGACGTATCCCGGTCCGCCGAGAACGTGGCGCGGCACGATGGTGAACAGCGTCGCGCCTGCGGCGGCTTGCCCCAGGAAAGCCCGGCGGCTCAGTTCTTTCCCATTTCCGATCCCTTTTCTCTTCCGTCCGGTCATGGAGCGCCTCCTATCACTTTGCCTGTCGACTCTCTCTCGAGAGACGGCCTTCCATCTCCTTCATCAGATCCTTGATGCCGTCGTCGATCCCCCTCATCTTCGCCGCCTTGGGGATGAAGCTGATCGAGCTCCCGCGCACCGCCTTTTTCGCTGCCTTCTCGAAAGCCTTCCGCAGGAGCTCTTCGAGGGGCGCCAGATCCTCGGCACGAACGATCAGGCTCCGCAGTGTTGCTGCAGACTGCCAGCAGCCGTTCGATCCACCCATGTCCGCCCCCATCATGACGCCGCCGCCGCTCTCCATGAAGATCGGTACGTTGCCCGACGTGCGTGAGGCGTCGGGGTAGATCACCCGGAGTATCACGTTGCGCGTGTCGGCCCAGGGAAACTCCGCCATCGTCGACTCGCAGCGCGACCAGCCGAGCTCACGGGTCCAGGCTTCCACGATGTAATGCTCCTGGAGCTCGCCCTCCGTCTGGGTGCAGGCCAGGATGCGGGTCGGGACGCCGGCCGCGATGAGCAGCGCAGCCGCCGCGTTGGCGAAGCCGGTGCAGACCGCCCTCTTCGAAACGATCGACGCCCTGGCGCCCTGGTCGCCTCCGGGCTCGTACTCCATGTTCTCCCTGAGATAACCGGTCAGGCCGGCCATCATGGAGGCGAGGTCGGTCCTGTCGAAACGGCCGGCGATCTTCCGGATCGTCTCGTCCTCCGTTTCCAGGCCGTCGGAAGGCTCGAGGAACGGCTTCACCTCCTTCGGCACCTTGCCCCGACCGGCCAGGGCGATGCCCTTCCCGTCCGGGAGGGGCCGGTCCCTGACGAGGACGAGGGTGCGCACATCGAACCTGATCCCGTCGCCGGGCTTCATCCCCTCGAACCAGACCTTGAGGAACCTGTTCTCCCGGTCCTTCACGATCTCGAGCCGGTCGATCGCCTTCTCCGGCTCGGATCTCACGCCGATCGCCAGGGGAGTCTGTCCCATGTAGGGGAAGGGGATCGAGACCATGGCCCACGCCTTCCTGGCCGATGCGGCGGCCCGCACCTGATACCGGCCTGACGTCTCGACGAGGACCGCGGTGCTCCACTTCGCCTTCTTCGTGGACCAGGTGACCCTGATGTCGTCGAAGAAGACGCGGGCCTTTCCCGTCACGCCGCACCGCACCATCCATTTCTCCGCGCCCTCGGGCACCACCATGTCATGCTCCACCCTCGTCCATTCCCTGGTCGACGAGTCGATCCAGGGCGTGGAGAGGACGGCGCCGTCGTCCCGCATCCCGGAACCGGAAAAGAGCATCAGGAGGGACGCGCGGGCCCGGCCGCCTTCTCCTGAATCGTCGAAGCGGATCCATCCCTCGAGATGCACGACGGTGGCCCCTTCAGGCGGTCTCTCGATCCTCTGTGTCCAGGAGGTGTATCCCCCCTGGTGGAACGTCTCGATCGAGGCGCAGGATCGGCCCCCATGAGCCCCCTTCGCCACATGCCGGAACAGCGGCTCGCGGTCGGCGAAGGGCGGCCAGACCTTCTGCCAGCGAGGGATCGCGCGGTCCGATCCCTTCTCGAAGCCGCCGTTCTCGAGAGCCGATTCCGTGCCGAACAGGTCATTCCGCGGCTGGCCCGCCGCGGACCGGGCCGGACCTGCCGGCCAGACCAGAGCCGCCGCGAAAAGCAGCCGGATCAGTGCCGAGCAAAGAGGGGCGAAAGCTGCCGTCACGGTTATCTCCTTTTCCTGATGAAGGCCTGGGGGTCGACCCAGCCATGATCTCCCGCCTCGAAGCGGGCCGGCGAGAGGTAGCCGCCCACCCAGCCGGGGTTCTTCTGCAGCAGAACAAGGGTGCCGTTATCGCAGCGGCAGAGGAAGCTCTCTTCCCGCACCTCCTCCACGGTGAGCCGCGCCGGCTTGCCGGCCAGCACGGTCTCGAAGGAATCCCCCTTCTTGCGCGCATCCACGTAGGGCCCCAGGTGGATACCGAAATGAATGTGCGCGTTGAAGCCGCCGTTCTCGAAGGTGTGGGTCCTCCCTATCGAACCGATCTTCCGGCCGCGCTTCACGTTCTCTCCGGATCGAACGAGAAGAAGGGGCGACAGGTGCGCGTAGAGGGAGCAGAACGAACTCCCGTCCGGCCCGCGATGCTCGATGATCACGATGCCGCCCCAGGAGAAGGTGGTTTCGGCGCGCCGCACGATCCCGTTGCCGATCGCTGCCACGGTGAGGAGGTCCCTGTGCCACCCCGTGTCATCCCCCACGTGCACCGTGCCGCCGAAGACCTTGGCGCTGCCGTCCACCAGCTTGCCGTAGCTCTTGCGCGATCTGTCGAGATAGTCGCGGATCGGCGGCTGAAGGCGTTCCGCAACGGGCGGCCCCTCCCCCTCCTGCGGCGACCTCTCCGCCTGCGGCGCGGGATTGGCAAAGAGGGCGGCCTGCAGTGCGAGCCGCTTCTCGATCCTGCCCAGGAACGACGGCGCCGGCATCTCGCTCCTGTAGACGAATCGAGGCTCGAGGGGCTCCGCGTCCCTGAAGACCTCGAAGCAGCGGTACCACGCTTCGGGCGCCGGGGAGGCTTGCAGCAGCTCGAGGGCTGCCGCGTAGAGCTCGGCGGGATCACCCGATTCCGGAAGATGGAGCGTCCCGGCTTCGGGAGCGGCGGCCGCGCCGGCAAGCCATTCGCTGCGGCGGCGTATCGTCTCCGCGGCAGCGACGAGGGAAGTCTTCGCATGGATGTCCTTCTCCCTGGCCGCCCTTTTCTCGAGCGACTCGAGATCGCTCTCCGTTCCATGATAGGCAAAATACTCGCCGACCGCCTCGCGGATCTCCGGCGACGCGTCATCGAGGAGGTCGTGCATCTTCCTTCGCGTCGCACCGGCGTTGTCGCACAGGATGGCGAGCGAAACCACGGCCGTCCGCTGCACCTCGCCCTTCCCCTTGTCGAGCATGGTGCGGACAAGGGGAATCAGGTCGGGCGACTGGTAGCGGGGCAGATAGCGGATCAGCTTGTCCCAGCACTCGGGCTCGGCCAGGAATCTCGCGATCCGGGTGATGTCGGGGCGGATCCTCTCCGCTGTCTCGAAGCCGAAGATCGCGATCGTCGGATCGTCGTGCTCCACGATCCTCTTCATGAGGAGGTAGAGGCGCTCGGGCGGCACGTGCCTGGACAGAGCCAGGAGGGCGGCCCGCCGGATCGAGGGCTCCAGGTCGTCGAGACAGCAGGCGACGGGGCCCACGGCGCGCGGCGACCAGGCATAGCAGAATGCGAAGAGCGCGTTCTGCCTGTTGACCGGTTTCTCGCCCTGGAGGTGATCGATCAGGCGGGGCACGGCCGCGGCCTCGAGCTCCTTCAGGCGCTCCTTGTGCTCATTCACCTTCCTGCCCCGGCCCAGATCTCTCAAGATCGCGTCGACGGTCTCGGCGATCTGCCTGTCCGTGCGCGTGCGATCGATTTGATCGCTCCCGACCTCGACGCTCTCACCGTCAGGGAAAGCGACGACGACCGGCTCGCCCGAGATGTCGCCCCGGCCCACGCGGCCGTCCTTCAGGAAGATCCAGCAATCGTCCGCCGCCAGGGGCGGAGAGACCAGGAAGAGGAGCAGCAGCGGTGCGATTCGGTGCATAGATCGATCCAGGCCCCTTCTTGCCGAACATGGTGCCTTCCGAATTCTGAATCAAAAGGGGTTGAATGGCAAGAGCCGCCGCGGAGAAGCCTGTCTCACTGCACCTCGAGGAGATGCGCATTGGTCAGGACGCCGCCGGCCAGGGCCTGGAGCGGATGAACGTCGCCCGGACTCCACGTCGCCGGGACAGGGACGGTGATGCTTCGGATCCCGGTGTAGGAGCCGATGCCGCCGGCGTTGTAGATCTCGAGAGGAGGACGGAGAAAGAAAACGCCCCAAGCTGTCGGGAACGGCACGTCCAGCAGGCCTGAGCCGAGGGCGATCAGGACGGGCCGCGTAGCCGGCCTACCCGCCAGGCGGATGTCCAGGAAACCGCCGGGCACGACGTCGCCCCAGTGGTAGAGGTGGAGGTGGAACTCATCGGCTCCGATGTCGGGCATCTCGCCCGAAAGACGCGGATCGCCCTCGATGTCGCAATCGGCCAATCCGGGCAGGGCATCGCTGCTCCGGTCCCGGCACGGCGAGCGCCAGGTCAGATGATAATCCTCCCGGCCTGGTTCGACGAAAAGGGGCGGCTGGGCGATGTTGCCCGGCAGCCACTGGAACTGGGAGCCCGGCTCCAGCGAGACGCCGTTCACCCCTCCCTCTACATCGCAGCAGGTCATGGCGATGAAGGGCGGAGAAAAACTACTCTCCGCGTGGATTGCCGGTCCCGTGGGCGCGCTGTTCCCCCAGAGGATCGTGCCGGCGACCTTGACGCTCGATCCCAGGTTGCAGATCCCTCCGCCGTAGAACTCGGCGCTGTTGTCCGCGATCGTGTTGCCCGTGATCAGACAGTCGGCCTCGAAGTAGCAGAGGATCCCGCCGCCCCGCCCGAAAATGCCGGTGGCAATGTTGCAGGCGACCACGTTTCCCGTGATCAGGGGCGAAGCCATCTGGCAGGAGATGCCGCCGCCCACGTAGGTCCAGGTAGGATCCGCCCTGTTGTGCTTGACCAAGTTCCGCTCGATCCTGAAACCGGACTCCAGCAGATAGATACCGCCTCCCTGATTATGGCTCACGCTGTTTTCCGTGATCTCGCCGGCAAAGGTGTCGGCCATGTAGATGCCGCCGCCCCGGTCTGCCGCATTGCCGGTGATCTCGTTGCCGCGGATCAGGATGTTGTACAGGTTCCAGTAGTCGCCGGTGCAGAGGATCCCCCCGCCGCTCTGCGTTGTCGTGTTGCCGGTGATGACGTTTCCCTCGATGGCCGGTGCCGCGTGAAAGCACTCGATTCCGTTGGTCCCGTTCCTGATGGTGAATCCCTCGATGACTGAGGTCCGCTTCTCGCCGCTCCGAAACGCGACCACCGGTCCCGTCCGGTCCCCCTCGATCACGGTGAAGCGGGGGCCGATCTCGCTGCGAACGCGTATCGCCTTGCCGTGAAAATCGATGTTCTCGTGATAGGTGTCCGGCCTCGCCACGACGACATCGCCGGGGTAGGCCGCATCGATCGCTTCCTGGATGGAGGCATAATGATCAGGGACGTAGATGATTTCAAAACCGTCGGCAGCCTCGCTTGAAAGGCAGATGAACAGAAGAAGGGAGATAATGACCGTTTTCATGAGACACCTCGATTCAGGCGGCCGTGCCCAGGTTTGCGGATCGCTATTCTACACGCTTTTTATCATTTCCGGAAGGCGGCATTGCTCCATGGACGATGGCAGCTCCTTGCCCTTGCGCCTCCCCCTGCCGTATATTGGCTGCTTCCCTTTCTCCAGGCGCCGGCGTTGCGGCGCCGCTGCTTGAGGAGCCCCGCGATGAGCAAGCACATTCCTCTTCTTTCCCTCCTGTTCTTCCTAATGGTCCTGGCCCTGTCCCTGCCGGCAAGGGGATGGAACACGGACTCTTCTCCCGGCGCTGCCGCAAAGCTGCCGGCAGAGGAGACAAGCCGGACCGGATCAACCTCCGAAGAGACGGAGGCGGTCGAGGTGGGCCGGGTGATCGACGGCTTTCACGAGGCGGCCGCAGAAGGCGACGAAGAGATGTACTTCGGCTTCCTGGCAGCCGACGCGGTCTTTCTCGGTTCCGATGCCGAAGAGCGCTGGACCAAGGAGGAGTTCCGGGCCTGGGCCGCGCCGCACTTCGAGGAGGCTCCGGCCTGGACCTTCGAGCCCCGCGAGCGTCACATCGTCGTGCCGGCGAGGAGCGGGTTCGCCTGGTTCGACGAGAAGCTGGACAGCACCGGATATGGCGAATGGCGCGGCAGCGGCGTGCTCCGCAGGATCGACGGGGAGTGGAGGATCACGCACTACAACCTGACCGTCCCGATCCCCAACGACCTGCTGCACGAGGTGGTAGTCCGCATCGAGGAGGAAAAGACCGATGCCGCCCCCCGGGCGGACACGCGGATCTTCATCGTTCGCCATGCGGAGAAGGAGATCGTGCCGGGCAATCCGGATCCCCCTCTCTCGGCCGAGGGAAGAAAGCGGGCGGCACGTCTCGGCCGCATGCTTTCGAGGGCGGGATTGAACGCCGCCTACGCGACGGAATACCGCCGCACCCGGGAGACGGTGGCCACGGCCGCCGCCACGGCCGGGATCGAGCCTGTCGTGACGGACGCCCTCGAAACCGATGAACTGGCCAGAATGTTGAAATCGCGCCACGAGGGCGAAACCGTGCTGGTCAGCGGCCATTCCAACACGGTCCCCGCCTTGATTGCCGCTCTCGGCGTGAACGAGAAGATCGTGATCAACAGCGGAGATTACAGCGACATCTTCCTGGTGACCCTGAGCCGGTCCGGCACTGCCGGCCTCGTCATTCTCGGGTATGGCGATTGACACGGCCGACGGGCGCCCGGCCGCGGGATCCCGTCACTTCACCTCGGTGACGGCAGGAAGAGGCGGCTCCTTCGTTAACCGCTCGTCCTTCAGGACGATCTCGATGCACGGCTGGATGTTCCGTTCCGCCTCGAGAGAGAGAAGCCCGCTGTCGCAGAGCCTTCTCTTCAGCAGATCGTGTCCCACGACGAGGCGGCGGTATCGGGGTTCGATCTGTTCCAGGACGTTCACTTCCTCATCCCAGTCGATGTGGAGGAGATCCTCGCTGTCGTCGAGCAGATCGCCGCGAGGCCCGTCGATCATGGCGAGCAGGAACTTGACCGCATGCCGGCTCTGACTCCGCGGAAAGACACTCAATGTTGATTCGCCCAACGATTTTCTTTCGGTTCTCTTGTAGTAGAGCGGGATCGGCTTGACCTGGAGGACGGTGTATCCCGAGATCGATTCGAAGGAGAACTTGTAGTTGGCGGAGGGAGGCCAATAGCGGCCACCAGACCTCGACGAGGCACTGCCGCCGAACCGGAGAGTATCATTGAAGGACGCGGAGCCGGGATCGCGGACCACAACGGTCAACCTCAGGGTCAGCCCCTCGAAGAGGATCTCGGCCAGGTCCGGTGAATCCCTGGCGGCCAGGAGAGCGGCCGCGACCCACCAGGTCTGCTTCTCCCTGTCCAGATGATCGAGAAGCTGATGGAGGGCCTCCAGGTTCCCCTCGCCGTCGGTGGCCAGCAGAAGGATGCTTTCGTCGAGGCTTGTCTTGTCGAACCTGGCCGTCACGAGTCGAGCCGGGACATGATCCTCCAGGCGGATGAGAGCGTCCATGGCCACCGCCCTGGCCAGGTGCGCCGAACGGGAATCGCTCTCGTTCGCCCTCTCCAGATTGTTGCGGATGGCCGAGGCGCATCCCTTCAGGCCGTATTTCCCGGCATAGTAGGCTCCCCACGCGGAACGGTACGGGTCATCCGATCGAACCAGCTCGTAGACCCAGGCCACCTCTTCCTTCGGCTTGTCGTAATCTCCCGGAGAGAGGACCAGGAAAAAGGGGACAAGAAAAGCGATGAGCAGCATGAAGACCTCCTTTTCGGAGTGTGACTAACGACGGGATCCCGCGCCGGTTCGGAGGGTAATCAGGATTTCCTCTGATTATCAGGCGGATGTCGGAGGAGGCGACGAGGCCTGCTCATTGAGGTGGGGAAACTTCATATCGATGCATTCGGGGCAGATGCCGTGGCTGAAGCGGGCTTCCGAATGCTCGTCGATGTAGACCTCCATCTGTTTCCAGGAGCCTTCCTCGTCGCAGATCTTCTTGCAGTGAGAGCAGATCGGCAAAAGCCCGGACAGCTGCTTCACCTCCTTGAGAGCAGTCTCCAGCTCGCTGTTCAGATGCGACAGCTCCTCGTTCTTGGATTGGATCTCCACGTTCTGATTCTCGAGCGCCCTGTTCGCCCGCTTCTTCAGCCTGTATCCGTTGTAGATGATGTAGGAGATGATCAGGATCGCGACGAAGCCGGCGATGAAGGAGTTTCTCACGATCGTCTGGTTCTCGTTATCACTCTTGAGGAGGGCGATCCGCTTCTCCTTCAGCTCGAGCTGATTCTCCTTCAGCTTGATGTCGACCTTGTTCAGCTGGATCTCTTTTTCCTTCAGCGCGAGATCCCGCAACTGATCCTGGAGTTCGCTCTCCTTTTGTTCGACCTCATACTTGATCTTGAGATGGGCGATCTTCGTCCGGCTCTCCTCGGTGTTGAGGTCGAGCTGGATCTTGTTCCAGATCATCTTATGCTCGTAGGCCTTCTCCCAGTCCCCCATCGCTTCATAGACGGCGGCCAGATCCCTGTGCGCATGGCCATCAGCACGATGCTGCCCATCTCGTTGGCATGGGTGAGGGCTCCGATCGCCGAGGCCAGGGCCCCGGTGTGATCACCGACGTCGAGGTAGACCGAGCTCAATCCCGAGAGGGAATAGATGATGCCCTCGAGGTAACGCGTCCGCTGGCTCGCGATCTTTGATTTCTCGAAATAATCGATCGCCAGCTCGCTCTCGCCCCTGTCGAGGTAGACGTTTCCCATGCTGTAATAGACGCCGGCCAGTTCCTGGAGGTTTTCGATCTCCTTGTAGAGGTCTTCCGCCTCCTCGAGCAGCTCGATGGCGCGATCGAGATCGCCTGTCTTCCGGACCACCTCCCCCATGTTGCCCAGAGCATGCGCTCTCACGGCCTTGTTCTCCGGCCTGGCCCCAGCAAGCCCCTTCTCGAAGTACTCGAGAGCTTCATCGAACTCGCCGAGCTCGATCAGGCATCCCCCTACATTGTTGTAGAAACCGCTGATATCCTTCAGCTCGATCTCTTCGGCGATCCTCAAAGCGTCGAGAAAATGCTCCAGGGCCCTGTCGTAATCCCCGGAGATGGTGCGGATCACGCCGTGATTGGATAGAGCCAGTATCTCGCCTTTCCGGTAGCCGATCTCCCGGGCCAGGAGAAGCGCCTGCCTGGCACACTCGCGGCTCTCTCCGAGGTCGCGGACGGCATAGTAGCTGGAGAGCTTGTTGAGGAGAAAAACCTTCTCCCTCCCCTCGGCGGATTGCAGCCGCTCGCGGACCCGCTGTTCTCCCTGCCGGACACGACTCGTCCCGGTTTCCTGGCCCTCGTCCTCGGGAGGCTTTGTCTCCTGGGAAAAGGAGAGCGGCATGGAGAGAAGAAGCATCCATGCAAAGACGACGATGACGATGCGTATCATTCCCGTTTTCCCTCAGGTGGCATACGGCTTGTCGCTTGACCGAGGATAGACTAGGATACTATCCACCAAGGTCAATGCATATTTTATATATGTTTCCATATTTTGACAACAGGACAAATAATGAAACAGATCATCATAATCGCGCTCGCGCTTCTTTGTTCTGCAACGGCCGCAGGCCGTGAGGATGGACCGGAGCATCGCAAGCTCACGGGCGTGCCGTTCACCGAGGTGAAGATCCGGGACGGATTCTGGGCGCCGCGCATCGAGATCAACCGCGAGAAGTCGTTGCCCCACAACTTCAAGTGGTGCCGGCAGACCGGTCGTTTCGGCAACTTCGTGAGATCGGCCGCCCACCGGGATGGCCGATTCGAAGGGATCTACTTCAACGATTCCGACGTCTACAAGGTGCTCGAGGGGGCGTCCTATGCCCTTGCCGATTTGCCCGATCCGGTGCTTGAAGCCGCCGTTGACGAGGTGGTAGCGTGGATCGCCGCCGCCCAGGAGGAGAACGGGTACCTCAATACCTTCTACACCCTGGCCGAACCGGACAAGAGGTGGTCCGACCTGCGGATCAAGCACGAGCTCTACTGTGCCGGACACCTGATCGAGGGGGCGGTGGCACACTTCCGCGCCACGGGAAAACGAACGCTTCTCGACGTGGCGATCCGGTTCGCCGACCGCATCGACGCTCTCTTCGGGCCCGGAAAGCGCCAGGGCGTGCCCGGCCACGAGGAGATCGAGCTCGCCCTGGTGAAGCTCTACCAGGTCACGGGCGACAGCAGGTACATGAAGCTCTCGCAGTTCTTCCTGGAAAGCCGAGGCAACAAGGAGAAACGCCCTCTCTTCGGCGCCTACTGCCAGGATCACGCGCTGATCGCCGACCAGAGCGAGATCGTCGGCCATGCCGTCCGAGCCATGTACCTCTACGCCGGCGTTGCCGACGTGGCGGCCTACACGGGGCACAGACCGTGGATCGATGCGATGGAGAGGATCTGGAAGGACGTCGTCGAAAAAAAGATGTACATCACCGGCGGCATCGGCGCGCGGCACAGCGGCGAGGCCTTCGGCGCCGCCTACGAGCTTCCGAACCAGTCGGCCTACGCGGAGACGTGCGCCGCCATCGGCCTTGCCCTCTTCGCCCACCGCCTCAACCTGATGCACGGCGACGCCCGCTACGCCGACGTGCTCGAGCGTGTGATCTACAACGGGATCCTCTCCGGTATCGGGCGCGACGGAACGAGCTTCTTCTACGTCAATCCGCTGGCCTCGGGAGGCGGCCATCACAGGCAGCCCTTCTACCCCTGCGCCTGCTGCCCGAGCAACGTCGTCCGCTTCGTGCCGTCGCTGCCGGGATACGTCTATGCGCTGGGACCGGAAGGGATCCATGTGAACCTCTACGTGGCCGGCAAGGCCACGATTCAACTTGACGAGGCGGCCGTCACCATCGTTCAGAGAACGCGTTATCCCTGGGACGGCCATGTCCAGCTGAAGCTCGAGCTGGAGAAGCCGGCAGCCTTCGACATGAACCTGCGGATCCCGGGTTGGTGCCGGGGAGCACGGATCCTTCTGAACGACCTGCCGATCCGCCTCCCGGAAATACGATCGGGTTATGCCCGGCTTCATCGCACCTGGCAGAGCGGTGACCGCATCGAGCTCAACATGCCCATGCCGGTGGAGAGGATCGAAGCCCACCGGTCGGTGGAGGCCAACGCCGGGCGGGTCGCCCTGCAGCGGGGACCGCTCGTCTACTGCTTCGAAGGCGCCGACAACGGCAGCTCCATCCGCCGTATCCGCCTGGCCAGGGAACCTGGATTTTCGGTGCTGCACAAACCCGATCTTCTCGGCGGGATCACCGTGATCCGGTGCCGCGACGTCAAAGGGCGCACCTGTCAGGCCGTGCCGTACCATGCCTGGGACCACAGGGAGCCGGGCCCCATGGCCGTCTGGGTGAGGCAGGACGGGAAATCGAGATCGCCGGACGCCGACGACCCGGCATGGAACGGCATTCTCTACCGATCCCTCGACCCCAGAGCGCTGGGGCCGTCCACACCGTTGTCGCCGGCCGAGCTGATGACGGCCTCCGCCTCGCACTGCCACGCGAGCGACGCCGCCGACGCGATGAACGACGAGATCGAGCCGAAGAGCTCCGGCGACCACGGGCTGCCGCGCTTCACCTGGTGGGATCATCGCGGAACCGAGGAATGGGTGCAGTACGACTTCGACACGCCCCGAAAGGTCTCCGCAATGGAGGTCTACTGGTTCGATGACACCGGCCGGGGGCAGTGCCGCGTTCCCGAATCATGGCGGCTCCTCTACGAGGAGAATGGCCAGTGGAAGCCGGTCAAGACCTCCTCGGCATTCGGCGTGGAGCTCGATCGATTCAACCGCGTGGAATTCGCGACCGTGAGCACCGCGGCCGTCCGTATCGAGGTGAAGCTGAAGACCGGTTACTCCGGCGGCGTCCTGGAGTGGAAGGTGGAATAGGATACACTGAACCGATGATCCCCCATGCAGACATACGACGTTTCCCGCTGCGCTCGATCCTTCTTCTCATGGCCTTTCTTCCCGGGCTCTGCCCGGAGGCGGAAAGCCAGGTCCTCGAGCTCTACGTCTCGCCGGCCGGCAATGACAGCTGGTCCGGCAGAACCCCCGCACCCGGGAACTACGACGGCCCCTTTGCCACGCTGGAACGGGCACGCGATGAAATTCGCGGCCTGAAACAAGACGGCGGCCTGCCGATGGGAGGCGTGGCTGTGATGCTTCGGGGCGGCACCTACGAGCGGTCCCGGGTATTCGAGCTCTCTCTCGCCGACTCGGGGACCTTGGAGTCGCCCATCGTCTACTCCGCCTGTCCGGGCGAGGAGGTCCGCCTGACGGGCGGACGGGAGGTGACGAACTTCGAGCCGGCCACCGGTCCCGGCCGCGAGGGAATGCTCCGGGCCGACCTCGGCCGCCTCGGGATCACGGACCTTGGCGAAGCGACGGCCCGCAACAAGCGCCTGGAGCTCTTCTTCGACGACGAGGCGATGACGCTCGCCCGGTGGCCGGAAAGCGGCTTCGTGCGCATCATCGATGTGGTGGAAAAGGACGGCCACAAGGTCCATGGAATCGCGGGCAGCAAGATCGGCAGGTTCTTCTTCGACGGCGCAAGGGCGGAGCGGTGGATCGGCGAGAAGGAGATCTGGCTGCACGGCTACTGGTTCTGGGACTGGTCCGATGCCTATCAGCAGGTGAAGTCGATCGACGCGGAAAAGCGCATCCTGGCCCTCGAGACTCCCTATCACAACTACGGGTACAGGAAAGGACAGCGATACTATGCCCTGAACCTTCTCTCGGAGCTCGATTCTCCGGGAGAGTGGTACTGCGACAGGGACAAGAGGATCCTCTACTTCAGGCCGCCCGCCGGCCGCGGGAAGGGACGCGCCGTCCTGTCGGTTCTTCCCATGCTGGTCGCGATGAGGAAGACGTCATTCGTCACGATACGCGGGCTCATCCTGGAGGCGACCCGCTCCACCGCCGTTGCCGTCCACGGAGGCCGGGCGAACCGCATCGCCGGATGCGTGATCCGCAACACGGGCAGCTACGCCGTCGACATCGCCGGCGGCAGGGAGAACGGCGTGATCGGCTGCGACATCTACCGGACAGCGGAAGGCGGCATCCGCCTGAGCGGAGGAGACCGGGAGACCTTGACGCCGGCCGGGAACTTTGCCGAGAACAACCACATCCACCACTTCGGCCGGATCTACCGGACATACCGGCCTGCCGTGGCGATCAGCGGCGTGGGCAACCGGATCGCCCACAACCTGATCCACGACGGCCCGCACAACGCGATCCAGCTCAGCGGGAACGAGCACATCATCGAGCTCAACGAGATCCACCATGTCTGCTTCGAGACGGGTGACGTGGGCGCCTTCTACATGGGCCGCGACTGGACGATGCGCGGGACGGTCATCCGACACAACTACTTTCACCACATCTCCGGGCCCGGCCTGCACGGCGCCATGGCCGTCTACCTCGACGATGCGGCGAGCGGTATCGAGATATCGGGCAACCTCTTCTACCGGGCCGGTCGCGCCGCGTTCATCGGCGGCGGGCGCGACAACAGGGTCGTCAACAACATCTTCGTCGAATGTCTGCCCTCGGTCCACGTCGACGCACGCGGACTCGGATGGATGAAGTATCACATCGACGGCGTGATGAAGGAGAGGCTCCTGGCCAGTCCCTTCGAGACGCCTCTCTGGAAAAAAAGGTATCCCCGTCTCTTGAACCTCCTGAACGACCGGCCCGGCGCACCCATGGGAAACGTGGTCGAGCGGAACATCAGCGTCCGCGGCAGGTGGCTCGACATCGAAAAGGCGGCCAGGCCTCTCGTCCGGTTCGAGGACAACCTCGTTGATCAGGATCCGCTTTTTTTCGACGAGGCTGTTCTGGACTTCCGGCTCAGGGGCGATTCGCCGGCCTGGAAGATCGGCTTCGAGCCCATCCCGCTCGAGAAGATCGGCCTCGAGGATGATACAGCGAGGTGCTCGCTGCCCGGCGGCAGGTAGGCGTTCCTTCCCTGCTCCGCCGCAGCAGCCTTGCCGGGAATTCATTCACTTCAGATATGCTTTTATTGTGATACAATCTCGAATTCGTGAATCGGAACAATGCAGCAGATCTGCTTTCACCCATTCAAGGAGAAGATCATGCGAATCCTGCTTGCTTCTCTCTTCCTTCTCGGACTCGCCCTTGCCGCAGATGCGGGCGAAGAGGCGGGCTCCGACGGCCTCGCTCGACCGGGATCCAGCCGGGACGAGCAGGCGGATTGCAGGAGCCAGCGCCTGCCGGCTCCCCAGGCCGAATGGACCTTCATGCTCTTCATGAACGGCGACAACAACCTCGAGGGAAGCGCTCTCACGAGCTTCATCCTGCTCGCCCAGGCCGGCTCCACCAGCGAGGTCAACATCGTGGCGCAGCTCGACCGCATCGGCGGGCATTCGAAGGATCACGGCGACTGGAAGGACACGCGGCGCTTCCACATCACCCAGGGTATGACGCCGGATCCCGGCAACGAGGTTCAGCTCCTCGGCGAAAGCGACATGGCCGTGGGCGCCATGGCCGCCCCCGATGACGGCAGCCTGGAAGACTTCATCCGCTGGGGCTGCACGAACTATCCGGCCAACCGGTATGCGCTGATCCTCTGGGACCACGGCAACGCCTGGGTGGCCGCCGGCCAGGACTGGACGTCTGACGACAAGCTCTACACCCCTGAACTGCAGGAGGCCGTGGCCAACGCCTTTTCGGCAGGCTTCGCGATCGACCTGATCGGTTTCGACGAGTGCAACATGGCCATGCTGGAGGTGGCCTTTCTGGTGCAGGATTTCTCCGATGTCATGGTCGGCTCGGCGATGATCGAATCGAACATGTGGCCCTACGACCGGATCCTGGGCGACCTCACGGCCAATCCCAAGATGGACGCGGCAACGCTCGGCTCGACCATCGTGAAGGACTACGCGGCCGTCAATCCCACTTTCACCCTGTCGGCCATGGACCTGTCGCAGACCCCGCCGCTCGTCGATGACGTGAGCGGCCTGGCCCTCGCCATGCACACGAATCATGCCGACATCACGACGGTGCGCGACAACGTACGCCTCTACAACGGCGGGATGAACAGCGTGGATCTCTTCCACCTGGCGGAGCTCCTGATCCAGCAGATCCCGTCAGGAGACATCCACGATGCGGCCGTCAAGGTGAACAGCCGTCGAAACGCCGTGATCGCCACCCATGGACCGACGTCCAACGACAACGGGATCGCCATCTATTTCCCCAAGACGAACGGCGTCATCCGCGAGGATTACATCAACGACTGGCTTCCCTTCAGCGCGGACGGGTTCTGGGACGACTTTCTCTGCTGGTTCCACGAGGAGCCGCGGCTCTGCATCTGCGGGGACATCCGGGCGGGCGGTTCGGCCGAGGTTCGCATCGTCGGTGCTGCCGGGGAGCCCGCAATGCTGGCTCGCGGAGGCGGAGTCCAGGATCCTCCCCAACAGACCATGTACGGCGACTTTTTTCCGACCTGGCCGATCGTCCGGTACGGCCCCAGGCTGATACCCGGCGAGAACATCGTCATCGAGCCGGTTGTTATCCCGTCCTGGTGCCGGCCGGGAGACGTGCACGTTTTCCAGGCCCTGATCGGCCTTGAGGGAGATCCCGGCTCGGTCCTCACGAATCACGTGCTCGTGACAATCGAGTGATGGACTGATCAAGGATCGGGTTCATCTCAGCTGCGAGCGAACGTGCTCGAGAGCCCTGCGGGCGGCTTCCTTCGAGGGATCGATGCGGACGGCGCGGGAGAGGTGCTCTTCCGCCTCCTTCAGGCGCTGCGTGTTGATCATCAGCACCCCGAGGTTGAAGCGAGCGAGGTAGGCATCGGGATCGATGGCCACCGCCCGGCGCAGGTGCTTCTCCGCCTCGGCCTTCCTGTTCTCCTTCAGCAGGGCCAGGGCGAGAAAGGTGTAGGTCGGCGCGTCATCGGGCATCTTCTCGAGAGCCTGCCTGAAGTCGTCGATCGCTTCGCCCGTCATGCCGATCATGAGCCGCGCACGGCCGCGGTTGACGTGCACCTCAGGCTTGCCGGGGAAGATCCGGAGCGCCTCGGAATAGTGCACGGCGGCATCGGCGAACTCCTCGCGCGACATGAGGACGTTGGCCAGCATCGAGTGGGCGATGAAGTTTTCCTCCGTGTTCTCGATGGCGTGGCTGTAGAGGCTCTCGTCATCCGTCCAGGTCATGACCTGGGCATGGGTCATGATGCCGAGAACGACAAGCACGCAGCACCCGGCCGCGGCGACGATCCGGCGGTGGATCGACTTTCTCCTGTCCAGCAGAGCAACGAGCCCCCAGACGACGATGATGAAGAATCCGATCAGCGGGATGTAGGTGAAGCGGTCGGCCCGCGCCTGCCTGCCGAACTGGATCACGCCGATCATGGGAACAAGGGTTCCCACGAACCAGAACCAGCCCACGACTCCGGCAGGGAACGATCGGCGGTAGTACCAGGCGGCGAAGGAGATCCCCGCGAGGCCGCAGAGGGCCGCGGCCGCCTGCCAGAGAACGACGGCATCCCCGGGGTGGGGATAGAAGAAGGCGAGATCGGCCGGCCAGAAGGTCTGCACGATGTAGGCCGGATAGGAAAGGGCGGCGTTGGCCAGGCGCGACAGCAGGGAGATCTCCTCGTAGGTCCTCACCGCTCCTGTCTGCTCCTGCACGAGGTAGGTGATCACGGCGGAAACTGCCGCGATGGCAAGGAACGGCACCTTCTCGATCAGGAGGCCCTTGTTGGCGCGGATGCAGGCCCCGAGGGATCGGAGCTCACCCTCGAAGCGCCCAAGCGGCCAGGCATCGAGAAGAAGCAGGGCGAAGGGAAGCGTGATCACAGTGGGCTTCGCCATGAGGCCTACGGCGAAAAAGGCGACGGCGGCGGCGTACCAGGCCATCGAGCGCGAACGGACGTACCGGACGTAGGCCAGGCAGGTCAGCATCCAGAACAACGTGCTCAGCACGCCCTTCCGGTCCGACACCCAGGCGACCGCCTCGACGTGGAGCGGGTGGAGGGCGAAGAGGGCCGCCACGAAACCGCTTTGCCAGGTCGTGCCCGTGATCATCTTCAGGAGAAGGAAAAGGAGCAGGGTGTTCATGACGTGGAGCAGGAGGCTCGTGGCGTGATGCCCGCCGGGATCGATGTCGTGCATCTCCACGTCGAGCATGTGGGAGATCCAGGTCACCGGGTTCCAGTTGTTGGCATGGCCCGTGGTGAACGCCCAGGCGATCCCGTCGGCGGTGAGCCCTTTCTGCACCTCGCCGTTGTTCGTCACGTAGAGAGGATCATCGTAGCTGATGAAGCGGCACTCCGTGACCGGCGAGTAGGCAAACCAGGCTGCGGCCGCCAGGACGAGGGCCACGGCGAGATCGCTCGAGGAGATCCTGCTGCTGCTTTTCATGGTGCGCGCGGCTTTCTCCGACAGGCCGTTGAAAACGTGGTTCGAGGCATGGACAAACAATAGGCCAATCCAACACCACCGTCAAGCAACGGACCGTTTCAACTGCGTCCGCGTTCCCGTCCTCGCCGTTCTCGCTTCCTTCTCCGTGCCCCATGTGCTGGGCGAGTTCCCTGGGAGGCTGGCCTGCACCAGCTTAGAGAGCTGCTACGGAGAGCCACTGTCCGCCGAGAGAAACTATGAGTCGATGACATTTTGCTCAGCGACTGAGTATTTTGTCCGTTGCAGCCATCCACAATATCTGAATACAAAGAAGCCCAGGCATCATGGCTCCTTCCTCGGCGGGCGAGAGGCACTCTTTCTCGACAGGCACTCGCAGCAAGCTGGAAAATTTCAGTTCGAGGATTTCCCGTCACCGATCACCCAGCCCCATCCTTTCGGGACCTTGCCGCCGCCCTTGTAGTCTTCGCTGGGCTTCAACGGGGGAAGCGTTTCGACGAAGGACTCGTATCGCTTGCGCATGCCGGCAACCACCCGGGGATGCTTCGTTGCCAGGTCCGTCGTCTCCTGCGGATCGCTCTTCAGGTCGAAGAGCCGCCAGCCCTCGGGGTACTTGACCAGGCGCCACTTCTTCCAGCGCACGGCGTAGAGGTTGCGGCGCTTCGCGTCGGTGGGATCGGCGTTGTGCCAGAAGAGGTACTCGTGGACATCACCCTTCCTCCGGCCCGTCAGGTAAGGAAGCAGGTCCTTCCCCTCGCACCGCTCGGGCAGCGGCTCTCCGGCAGCGGCGGCGGCCGTGGCGTAGAAATCCATCGTGCACATGATGCCGGCGTAGGTGATGCCGGCGGGAACGGTTCCCGGCCACGAGACGATCGTGGGTGTGTGAACCCAGCCTTCCAGCTGCGTGCCGGGTCCCTTGCCGCCGCGGTAAGGGGCCGAGGAACCGCCGGCCTTCACGTTGGCTCCGTTGTCGCCGGTCAGAAAGATGAGGGTGTCGTTCTCGAGATCGTGCTTCTTCAGCGCGGCGAGGAGCTTGCCGATTGCATCGTCGACAGCCGCGACGGCCCCTTCGTAGGGCGTGCCGTCGCCTGCCTCGACTCGATCCCGGTAGTGCCGTGGCGTCTCCTTGACCGGCGAATGAACAGAGAAGGGCGAAAAGTAGAGGAAGAACGGCCTCTCCTTGTTTCGCTCGACGAACTCCGCCATGTAGTCGCCCACGAGATCCGTCAGGTAGACGGGGGTGCCGTCCTCCCTCTCGCGGTTGTAATTCTTGCCCGGCGCCTCTTTCGCCACCTCCATGAAGCCGCGCCGATGCGGGCCCTGCCCGGCCGAGCCGATATCCCACTTCCCGATCTGCCCGGTAACGTAGCCGGCGTCACGCATGAACTCGGCCATGGTCGGGTGGTCGTCGGGAATGGGCAGGCCGCGCGCCATGCCCGACTTGCCGAACCGCTGCGCGTACATGCCGGTCATGAGGCTGCAGCGGCTTGGCGAGCAGGGCGGATTGGTGATGTACGACATGGTGCACCTGGCGCCGCTTTCAGCCAGGGAGTCGATGTGCGGCGTCGGGATGCGCTCGTTCCCGAAGCATCCCAGGTCGCCGTATCCCAGATCGTCTATGAACAGGATGACCACGTTCGGTTTCCTGCCGGCGGGAATCCGGCCCGGAAAGGCACCGGGCTGCAGGCCGGCGACGATCGTGCCGGCGACCGCCGTCTTGAGGAAGCCTCGTCGTGTGCAGATATGCGGTTTCATGATCCCTCGTCGAACGAACGCCCTGGCGTTGCGCAACGGGCTGCACCGGCGCTTGTGAAGCAGAAGCCTTGCTCTGCTAGTCCTCGCTGTCGCTGATCCAGCCTGTCTTCGTGAGTCCCCACAGGAATACGCCAAACCCGGCAAGGAAGACGCCGAGCCCTATGGGAGAGCCCCAGCTCAGATAAATGAATGTATCCATTTTTTCTACCTTCCCATCAGAAACGATCTTCTCAGTCTGCCATATCTTGCCATCAGAAGAACTCCTTTTATACACCTGATCATCTCGAGCTCGTGCCTCGGCGCCAGCCGCAGCCCCTGCAACTCCTTTGCAGCCGCGTAGCCGGTGGCATATTGCTCCATGCCCCTTGCAGTGAAGAAGATGTGCCAGGTATGCTTCGTTCTGTCCCCTGCTGCGGCTTCCGACAAAAAAAGACCGGAAAACGCCTCGCGCCGTCCGGCCTCTGAATCGTCGTAAGTGGTGCCGGGAGGGGGACTTGAACCCCCACTGGGTATGATCCCAACTAGGCCCTCAACCTAGCGCGTCTGCCAATTCCGCCATCCCGGCATGGAATTGCGAAAGGGCAAGATTTTACCACCTTCTACCGGGCAGTCCAGTCATTTCTTCCGTGAATCCGACTTCCCGGGCAAGTGCTGCGCCGCACCGGTCTTGCGGGGGCTGCGGCGCAGGCCTTTTCACCTCGAAAGCAGCGTCTCCAGCCCGATGTCGATGTCCATGCTCCTCTTCTTCACCGTCATGCTGAGCATGACGCTTTTGAAGAGGTCGATCCAGGCGCACTTCTCGCGGAACTCGGCCGCATACTTCGGGCCCTCGGTCTGGATCCTCCTGTCGCGGATCTTGAGCATCTCCTCGTCCACCAGCTCGACCAGCCGCTTCTCGTCCGCCTCGGAGAGATCCCCGTTCCTCCCGCCGCGAAATCCCTCGCGCCGCATCACCACGCTGCGCACCTTCTTCCGCTGGGCCCTGGCCTCCTCCTCCGTCCAGCTCGTCTGGACCTGCCCCCAGTAGGTGGCGTAGTTGTCCAGCGTCTGCCGCATGCCGTCCATCTCCATGTAGAGGCCCAGGTTGCCGTGCTTGCCCAGGTATTCCTCGGCATTCCGGAAGCCGCGGGTGTCGGCCAGGCTGTGCTTCGACGTGGCCCAGGTCTTGACGATCTCCATGATGAAATCGTCGGCCGTGGTGAGAACGAAGTAGTTGCTCCCCATGGTGGTGAAGGCGAAATGCTCCACATCATCCACCTCGGGCGGGGTGATCGTCTTGATCATGCAGCCGTAGTAGTCGTTCTTGAACTTGTACATGTCGAACTCGCTGCGGCTGTTGTTCCGCAGCCTCTTGACCACATCCTCGAGGATCGCGAGCTTCTCATGGTCCTCGACCTCGAATATCAGGGCGAAGATCGGCAGCGGCTGCACGAAATCGCTGATCGTCTTGTCCTCCTGCCGCGGCCTGAGAGCGAAGTAGACCATCTCGCCGAAGGTGGCGTCGAGAAACTCGATCAGCTCCCACGTCGCCGTCACCTTCCACTTCTCGTGGCCGCTCGACTCGCGGATCAGATCGTTCAGAAGCTTCCGGTAATCGGGATCCATGTTCTCTTCGAGGATGGTGAGGAAATCGAGAGGGCGCAGCCTGGCGCATCCGGCAAGAAAGACGTTGGCAGGCAGCATCCCTGCCAGCCGGCGCATGCTCTTCTTGACGCCGAAGTTCTCCCTGTCGAAGAAGCCCGTCTTCGATGCCAGGACCGCATCCCTGTCGAGCTCCGCCCGCGCCTGCAGGCCCACCGTCTCGCCGAGATCCAGGATCCCGGTCAGATCCCGGAAGAACTCGGGCTGAAACACGTCCACCATGGTCATGATCGAGAAATCGGTGTCGTTGGCCTTCATCTCGTCGTCCAGGGAAACGCGCTCCCTCAGGCTCTCGAGATTGACGTGGAAGTTCAGGAGGTCCCGCTCGCTATCGAGCTCCTCCCCCTCCTCCGGCGCATGGACGAGAACCTTCTCGATGTAGGCCTGCGCCCCGCCGAGGCTCAGGTCGATCGACTCCGACCCCATCTCGACCAGCTCGGACATCTCCTCCATCATCTTCTCGTCGTTCCCCACGACGATCAGGTCGGCGCACCGCTTCATGTAGAAGGACTGCCCGTCGACCAGGGTCAGCATGTAGAACTTTCTCTCGTCATGGAAGACCGTGCTCTCCGCGAAGTTGGGATCCTCCGCCATCCCGCGCACGAAGTCCCAGGTGAGCAGCTCGAAGAAGAACTTGGTCTTCAGCGATCCCCTGAAGAAGAGCAGAAACCGCTCCATCGCCCCGTCGTCGCTGAAGCTGCCCGCAACGGCCACCTCCCGCCCCACGATATCGTTGATGAAATCGATCGGCAGGTCCTTGATCTGGTTGCGGATCTCCTGGAAGACGATATCCGGATCCCTCTGCCCGCAGAAGCTCGAGTAAAGCTCCGTGCCCCGAAAGGAACGCCATTCCGCGCAGGCCTTCAGGTCGGGATAGAACTCCGGCTCCGGAAAGGAGCGGAAATCGTCGAACAGGTTGACCTTCCCGCAGAAGAAATCGACCTCCCTGGGGACGATGTACTCGATCGGTCCGAAATCGTCCTCGAAAGGGGAGAAGAACAGCTGCGTGAATGCGAAGTAGAGCAGAGCTACCGCAAAAATCATGGTGATCAGCACACGTTTGACTTTTTTCTTCATCTCAACGATCCAGAGAGAGTGTTCGCTTCAATTACAATTCGACAAATCTCTGACGGTTCGAAGGGCTTGGATATTCCTGACTGTTCGCCTCTTTTCGCCGATCTTCTAACTATCGGCATTTGAACGAATTAACTCAGCTCTCATCGCCCCCTTCCAACGAGACGCGGCAAATGGTACGCTGCTCGAGAGCAACAACCGGGCCGACACGCACCGTCATCCAGCCAGTAAAAGGAGCCGGGCGGCCGCCATGAAAAGAAAAATCCATTTTCTCATACTTCTCGCAGGCTTTTTCCCCTTTGCCGCGCTATTTCTCGGCCCCTCGGCCCTCACGGGAACGGCCGAGGGCAGCGACGAGCCGCGCCGGGAAAAGGGCCAGCGCACCCTGACGCCGGAAGAGCTTCGCTGGATCAACGAGGCCCGCTCCCTGATCCTCGACTGCTACGTGGACGAGGTGGACGACCGGAGCCTCGTCTACTCCGCGCTGGACGGCATGGTCTCCTCCCTCGACACCTACTGCACCTTCTACAGCCCCGAGGAGGAGCAGCGCTATCACGAAGACACCAAGGGAGAATACGTCGGCATCGGCCTGGAGCTCGACCCGCACAGCAGCATGGCACTGGTGCTCTACCCTTTCCCCTACTCGCCGGCGGAAAAGGCGGGGCTGAAACCCGGGGACAGGATCATCGAGATCGACGGCATCGCCGCGGCCGGCCGCACCCGGACCGAGGTGGAGGACCTCCTGCGCGGCCCGCCCGATTCGATCTGCATTCTCGTCGTCGCCCCCGGCGACAACGGATCCGACAACGGCAGCCGACGCCGCCTCGAGATCGAGAGGAAGAGAGTCGCCGAGAACACTGCATTCAATCCCTGCCTCGTGAATGACGAGCTGGGAATCGCCTACATGAGGATCAGGAGCTTCAACAACGGGACGGCGAACGAGGTGATCCGCGCCGTGAGGCGCCTGAAGCAGGAGGGAGCCCGCTCCCTGATCCTCGACCTCAGGTTCAACAAGGGCGGCCTTCTGAACAGCGCCCTGCACACGGCCAACCTGTTCCAGGGGGATGGGATCCTCCTCCGCACCCGCGGCCGCGGCGCCGACTCGAACCGCACCTTCACCGCCACGAGCAAGCGCCATCTCTTTCCGGACATCCCCCTCGTCCTTCTCGTCAGCCGCTACACCGCGTCGGCGGCCGAGGTCCTGGCCGGCACCCTGCAGGACCACGAACGCGCCGTTCTCGTCGGCGAGAGGACTTTCGGCAAGGGCGTGGTGCAGTCGGCATTCAGCAGGGATTTCGGCGGAGAGGTGATCATCAAGCTGACCACGGCCAGGTATTACACCCCTCTCGGCCGCTGCATCGAGACAAGGCGCGACCGGCAGTTGACGGGAGGGAGCGGCCTGGAACCCGATTTCACCTGGAACCTGTCCCGTAGATCCAGCGACAGCCTGAAGCGGTTTCTCAGATCGCGGGAGGTGCCGGAGGCTTATTTCGACGAGGTTCTGGGCGAGGAGGCAGGGCGGCTCTGCAGCGACGGGCAGTTCCTGGCCGCAGTCCGGATCCTCGAGGGCAAGAAGATCTTCTCTCCCCTTCCGGGAAACAGATGACCGGGAGATCCCTTTCCGCCCGCAGATCATAAACCCTTTTTTTTCCTCTGCATCTATCTCATAATGTGCCCGGGCATCCATTCGAGATTTCTCAGGTGCAGCCTGCTCGGAACCTGAACAGTAACTGGAAGGAAAGAAATGAATATTCAGAAGCAGTTGACGGTTTTTCTCGAAAACCAGCCTGGAATGATGGCCAGGATCTGCGAGGTCATGAAGGAGATCCATGTCAACATCCTCGCCTTCAACATCTTTGGCACCGTGGATCATGGTGTGCTGAGGATGATCGTCGATACGCCGCAGAAGGCTCTGCACGCTCTGGGGGACCGGGGGATCCTCGTGATCGAGACCAACGTCCTCGAGATTCCGGCAGAGAACAAACCCGGCAAGCTGGACGAGATCTCCCGCGCCCTGGCCAAGGCCAAGCTCAACGTGGAATACGGATATGGCAGCACCGGCGGTTCGGGCGGCGCCGAGGACAGGTTCTACCTCCAGGTCACGAACACGAAAAAAGCCCTTCTCATCCTGAAGAACCTGGCGATCAAGAAGAAGAAGAGCAAGTGCGCCCCCAGAAAGAAGGCCGCCGCCAAGACAATAAAAAAGAAAACCAGGAAGAAGTAGAAGAGCCGAGAGCCTGATTGGATCGCACCCGCGGGACAGGGACAGAGCACAGCCGCGCCAAGACCGTGCCGTCCCTGTCCTTTCCGTCACGCCTCCCCTGGAGAGCTTCTCATGATCATACTCGGCATCGAGACGTCATGCGATGAATGCGCCGCCGCGGTGGTGCAGTCGGGGCGCAAGATCCTCTCCAGCGAGGTTGCGACGCAGATTGCTCTCCATGCCCCTTTCGGCGGCGTGGTCCCCGAGGTGGCGAGCCGGTCCCACCTGGAAACGATCAGGCCTGTCATCGGCAAAGCGGTGGAATCGGCCGGTTGCCGCATGAGTGACATCGATGCCGTCGCCGTGACGCAGAGGCCTGGGCTGATCGGCAGCCTCCTGGTGGGAATGTCGGCAGCCAAGGGGCTGGCCCTCGCTCTCGGGATTCCCCTGATCCCGGTCAACCATGTGGAAGCGCACGCCTACGCCTGCCTGATGACGGTGGACGAGCCTCCCTACCCCCTGGCCGCGCTCGTCGTATCGGGCGGCCACACGAGCCTCTACCGCGTCCGATCGCCCCTCGATCTCGAGCTCGAGGGCCGGACGATCGACGATGCGGCGGGCGAGGCCTTCGACAAGGTGGCCTCGATCCTGGGGCTCGGCTACCCGGGTGGGCCGGCCATCGACAAGGCGGCGAGGGGGGCGGATCCCGGGACCTACGCCCTCCCCCGGCCGATGCCTTCGGGGAGGAAGTCGCTCGACTTCTCCTTCAGCGGGCTCAAGACCGCGGTGCTCTACCGGTGCCGCGGCATGGTCTCGAAGAAGAAACGGGCCCAGCGGGAGGAGCCCCCTTTCGACAGGGAGGACAGTCATGCCGTTGCGGCGATGGCTGCCTCGTTCCAGGCCGCGGTGGTCGAAGTCCTCACCACGCGGCTGTTCCAGGCGGCGGAGCGGTTCGAAGCCCGCGCCGTGGCCGTGGGCGGCGGCGTGGCTGCCAACACGGCTCTCCGCGACTCGGTCCGTTCGCTGGCCGCCTCACGCGGAATTCAGCTTTTACTGTCGCCCCGGGATCTGGCCACGGACAACGCGGCCATGATCGCGGGCCTCGCCTATCAGATTCACCGTTCCGGGCAGCGATTCGATATCGACATCGACGCCTCGGCATGCTAGGAGCAACCGGTATGGATGAAAAGAAGATCAAGTCGATACTGCGCGACGTCGCTTCCGGCGGCACCCCTGTCGCCAAGGCGGCCAAAGCGATCAGGGAAATCGTCGATCCCGATCTCCAGTACGCCTGCGTGGACCACCATCGGGCCAAGCGGTGCGGTTTTCCGGAGGTGATCCTCTGCGAAGGCAAGACCACGAGCCAGGTGGCCGGGATCGCCCGCGAGATCCTCCGCACCGGCGAGGTGCTTCTCGCCACGCGAGCCGAGCCGTCTGTCTTCGAGCGGCTGAAGAAGGTGAGCCGCCGCGCCGTCTACAACCGCCCGGGGCGATGCGTGGTGATCGACAGGCGAAAAAAGAAGCCGAAGCCCATCGGCCTCGTGGCCGTCGTCACGGCCGGCACGGCCGACATCCCCGTGGCCGAGGAGGCCCGGATTACCGCCGAGGTGATGGGCGCCCATGTCGAGGCCGTCTACGACGTGGGAGTGGCCGGAATCCACAGGATCCTGTCGCGGATCGACGTCCTGAGAAATGCAAGGGCCGTGGTGGTCGCCGCCGGAATGGAGGGTGCCCTGGCGAGCGTGGTGGGCGGCCTGGTGGAGCGTCCGGTGATCGCCGTGCCCACCTGCATCGGCTACGGCGCCTCCTTCGGGGGCTTGGCCGCCTTGCTCGGCATGCTGAACTCCTGCGCGGCCAACGTCTCGGTGGTCAACATAGACAACGGATTCGGCGCAGGTTACAACGCCGCCCTGATCAACAGGGTGGCCATGGACGAGGAGGATTGAGGAAGCCTCGATCCGCTGGAAGCCTCCCGGGAAGCGAGTCACTCCTCCCCGCAAAGGACGGCGATGCGGGAGCGCACGATCTCCTTCAACTCGTCGGACGACTTCTCCGCCACCTCCTCGGCGCTGATCGTCTCCCCGAAATTCATCTCCACCCGGCCGGGTCTCAGAAGCCAGCTCTTCTTGTTCTTCAGCTTAAACGTCCCCTTCAGCCCCACAGGAGTGATGGGGCACTCGCTCTTCTTCGCCAGGTGGAAGGGAAGCCTGGCGAAAGGCAGCATCCTGCCGGAGGTCGTGCGCGTCCCTTCGGGGAGAATCAGGACCGACACGCCGTCCTTGATCTTCTCCGACGCTTTCTTGATGCTCCGCATCGAGGCGGCGCCGCTCGACCTGTCGATCGGGATCATGCCGAGCCTCCTGATCATCGTGCCCCAGATCGGCCAGGAGAAGTGCTCGGACGCCTCGATGCCGCTCAGGTAACCCGGCAGATAGCTACCCAGGATCAACAGGTCGAAGAAGCTGGCATGGTTGGCCATGAAGAGCCGGGCTCGATCGGCGTCGACCCTCTCCCGGCCCGTCACGCGGACGCGCACGAAGAAGAAGACGAGCATGAGACGGAAGAAGAAGCCGGCCTTGGACGGGATGGTGCGCTGGGAAAAAAAGAAACTGGCAAGGATGATCGCGGGAATCCAGATCAGCATCCCGATGATTCCCGTCGTCCAGGCTGCGAGCGAGACAATATACTTCACGGAATTCTCCTCGTTGTTCCGGCCTTTTATAGGAAGGTGTACAATGCGGTGCAAAAGAAAATTGCCCGCCGCTCCCGTTGCGGCCGAACCAGGAGATCATCATGCCCCTTCTGCTCAACCTGCTGCTTCTCCTTGCCGTCCTCGGAGGGATCGACGACGAACCGTGGTCGCTCACGGTGCTCCACACCAACGACACGCACGGCCGCCCGCTGGCATTCACCTACAAGGACGCGACGTGCGGCGGCATGCCGGCGCGCAAGACCGTCGTGGACCGCCTGCGCGCCGAGGAGCCTAACGTCCTCCTGCTCGATGCCGGAGACGTGTGCGACGGCATGCCCGTCTCCAACATGAACAAGGCCGAACCCGATTTCGTCGGCATGAACCTGCTCGGCTACGACGCCATGGCCGTGGGAAACCACGAGTTCAGCTACGATGTGAAGACCATACTCGGATTCCAGGAAACGGCCGGATTCCCTCTCCTCTGCGCCAACCTGGTGCGCACGACGGACAACGCCTGCCCCTTCCGGCCGTACGTGATGCTGAAGAGGGGCGGTCGCACCGTGGCCGTCTTCGGGCTGATCACCGGCGAGCTGGAACGGCTCGTCTTCGAGGAGCGCCTCCAGGGATTGAAGCTCCTCGACCCCCTGGAAACGGCGCGCGAGCTCGTCCCCCGCCTCAGGAAGGAGGCGGACCACGTGATCGCGCTGACGCACTGCGGCTACGGCTACGACAAGAACGTCCTTGCACCGGGAGTGGAAGGCATCGACCTGATCGTGGGCGGCCACTCCCACACCCCCCTCACGCGTCCCCGCCGTATCGGCGACACGGTGCTGGTCCAGGCGGGATGCCACGGAGTCTTTCTCGGAAGGGTGACCCTCGAGTTCGCGGGGAAGGAGCTGAAACGCGTGGAGGGCGGGCTGATCCCCATCAACTACGAGCCAAAGAACAGCGACAGCTACCTGACGCTCGGCCCCATCGAGGACGACCGCGATGTTCTGGCCCGGCTCAGCCCCTATGCGGAAGAGCTGGAGGAGGTCCTGGGCCGCGTCGTGGGCACGGTGGAGGAGCCGGCCGTGTCGAGGCGGAAGGGATGGCTCGACAGGCCCTTCGGAAACCTCGTGGCCGACGGCATGCGGTGGGCGGCTGAAGCGGACTGCGCGATCCAGAACACCGGCGGTATCCGGACCAGCCTCGGCCCTGGCTCCGTCACCGTGGGAGAGATCATCACCATGCTTCCCTTCAACAACAATTTGATGGTCGCCCCCCTCAAGGGGAGCACGCTCCTGGAGGCGCTCGATCATTCGATATTCGTTGTCGAGGAGAGGCCGCGGACCTCCGGCGCACTGTCGGGGCTCGAGGTGGTGATCTCGCCCCGATCGGACACGATCGTCTCGGTCCGCGTCGCCGGCGAGCCGCTCGACAAGGAGAAGACCTACCGCGTTGCCATCAACTCCTTCATGTACCACAAGGGGGACGGCTACACGATGTTCGGCAAGGACGGCGAGGTGGAGGACCTGGGTTTCAAGTACTCCGACGCGCTGGTGCGCTATATCGAGGCGAAGAGCCGGATCGTTCCAAAGGCCGACGGCAGGATTCGCGTCGCCGAGAATTGAGCCGGCTCCTCCTCCCGATCCCGTTCCCGTTCCCGCCTCCCCAAAACCAACCCGCGAACAGGCGTTTTCCTCCCAAACCCTCAAGTATTTCAAAACACAGGGACGATAAACGCCCCAGATGTTTCAGCCGACAGAGCTTGAACTCTGCCGGCCACTCTACTCCATCGTGAAATGTCAGCGAGGGTTGCTGTGTCACTATTCAAAGCCATGATCCGGCCTGCCGCCATTTCTGCGCTGGCACTCTGCCTTCTCGCGGGAGCGGGATGTTCGGTGAAGGAAGACAATCTCCTCACTCCCATGGAATTCGCGGAATACTGCAAGACCCTGGTGGAGTCAAGACCATACGACGAGGAGGTGATGGTCGAGCCTTCTGCCGGGACCCGCGTGACCGGGGAGACCGAGATCGAAGGGACGATGGACTTCGAGGACATCGTCTTCGTCGACGACACGGAGCTCTATTCCTTCGAGCTGCGGGGCGCCACCCTGGGGAACGCGATCACCATGATCGTGGAGGCGGCGGGCATCAACCTCCTGCTGAACGGCAACTTCACGGAGATCGTCGAGTTCTCCTTCCCCGGCGTCACGATCAACGATGCTCTCACCCTCCTCTGCCGCACGCACCGGTGCCGGATCGAGAAGAGGGGCAACGTCTTCATCCTTACCAGGGACGATCCGTCGAAGATGCTGACCCGGATCTATCAGCTGAACTCCGCCACGACAACGGGCATGGACGAGATGATCCGGTCGATGATCGGCGAGGAAGGGAGCGTGGTCGTCAACACGGCGAACAACATCGTCACCGTCACCGCCACGAGGGCGGTTCACGAGAACCTCGAGACGTTCATCCGGTCGGTGGATCGGAGCGAGAAGCAGGTTCTCATCGAGGCCAAGATCGTCGAGTTCTCCCTCACCGATCTCTACGAGCTCGGCGCGATGATCGATCTGGCGAACATTCACATGGACGACACATCGGCGTCGTTCATCTCGAACCTTCTCACCCCGTCCAGGGATGTGGAGTTCACCATCGCGGGCGGTGGAGTTCACCATCGCGGGCGACAATGCGGATATCAACGGCGCGCTCAATCTGCTGAGCAAGCTCACGCGGGTCAACGTGATCTCGCGGCCCAACGTGGTGGCCAAGAGCGGCAAGGAAGCTTCGATCGACATCACCGAGGACATCCCCTACGTCGAAACCACGGTGACCACCAACGCGGATCCTACGCAGCAGGGGCTCGGCTCCCAGACCATGGAGAGCGTGGAGTTCATCGAGGTGGGGATCAAGCTCAAGGTGACTCCGGTGATCATGGAGGACGGATGCGTCTCCCTCTCGATCGATCAGGATGTGAGCGAGCAGATAGACACGTTCAACGGCGTGCCCGTGATCAATCACCGGCACATCGTCACGGAGTTCGGGGTCCATGACCGCAACACGATCGTGATCGGTGGCCTCCTGAAGGAATACACGTTCGACGAGAGGAGCGGTGTACCCTTCCTGAAGGATCTTCCCCTGCTCGGACACATCTTCAAGGGAACAACGACGAGAACCGAGAAGATCGAGCTCATCGTGATGATCACACCGACCCTCGTGGATCCGAAGGACGCCGGGAACATCCCCTCGAGCTACAAGATGAAGACGGCGAAGTCCGACGAGGCCGGAACAGGCTCCGGCGAGGCTTTTCCGGCAGACGGATAGATATGTGAAGGAAAAAGAACCAAATAAATCAGTGATTTCCGAAATGGGATTCAAGTCATTTTTCGAACTCTCCGATAAAGCGGGGAGATCACACAAAGCTGGTTGTGCGATAGCCAAGTAAACACAGTGGAAAAGGAGATCTGGAATGAAACGAAAGAGAGAGATGGGTTTTTCGCTGATCGAGCTGGTGATCGTGGTGTCGGTGCTTGCGATTCTCGCGGCAGTGGTGACCCCACAGATCAACAAGCTCGTCACTAAGTCCAAGGTCAGCAGGCTCGAAACCGAATTGAAGACGATCAAGAACGCCCTCAATTCGATCTACGCGGACGTGGGATTCATTCCGAAGGACGTGTCCAAGAACACGGACCCCGGCCTGATGTCGTCCTCCAAGGTGCCGAAGGCCTATCGGGACAAGTGGGAAGGTCCCTACCTGGATCGCTGGCCCACCGAACATCCCTGGGGTGGTTCGTATGACTACAACTACGGCAAGAAAAACGGCTTCAACTATGACGGCACGTCGAGCAACGAGGTCTGGATCACCATCAGCGACTCCCTGACCAAGGATACGCTGGTGCGGATCGACGACGAGCTCGACGATGGCAACAGGAAGGCAGGCAACTTCAGGCACGACAACAAGAGCAGCGGCTCCTACTACGTATGCGAGGGTCCTGTCTGGAAGTAGGACTCCCGCCTGATCGATGAAGACGGCCCGGGTTCGACCCGGACATGCGACCACCGGCTTCCGCGCGAGGCCGGTGGTCTTTTTTCCTGCCCGAAAGCGAATATTCCTTAAAGTCCGCTCCTTCCGAGATTCGATAGTAATTGCGTAATTGCACTCAGTTACGAGAAAAGACTCCGTCACTGGATCGAAAGACATGGATGCACCTGCAAAGAGCTTCATCGACACGAAAAAGAAGATGGGCGACCGCTTGGTCGAAGGCGGGTACATCACGAATCAGCAGCTCGAGATCGCGCTCAAGGAAAAGAAAAGACGCAACGAGCCCATCGGCCAGATCCTGATCCAGCTCGGCTTCCTCAGCGAGAACGATCTCTACGAGGCGTTGAGCGACGATCTCGGCGTCCCCTTCGTCAAGCTTTCCACCTTCCAGCTCGACGGCACCCTGGTCCACAGCTTCAGCGAGAACTATCTCAGGGAGAACCTCTTCATCCCCATCCAGATCGAGGAGGACGGCATGACCACCGTGGCCATGGCCGATCCGGCCAACATCATCCTGATCGACCAGATCCAGGATAGCCTCGGCTGCAACATCGCGATCTACGCCGCCACCCAGGCGGACATCACCAAGGCGATCGGTGAATCCTTCAAGGTGGATAACGCCGGGAACAAGCCTCTCGATGAGGTCGAAGACGAGGAGATCGATATCCAGTCGGCCACCGAGACGGTGGACGACATCATCGAAAAGGCGCTCCACAGGCAGGCCACCGATATCCACATCGAGCCCGAGGAGAAGGTCCTGAGGATCCGCTACAGGCAGGATGGTATCCTCCAGCAGGGAGACACGCTGCCCCGCGACATGATCGCGCCCGTCCTGGCGCGATTCAAGATCATCTCCAACCTGGACATCACGGAGCGGAGAAAGCCGCAGGACGGCAGGTTCTCCAGGAAGAAGGGATCGTTCAACGTCGATTTCCGCGTCTCGATCATGCCGACGGCCCACGGCGAGAACATCGTGATCCGCCTGCTGGACAGAAGCAGCGTCAACCTTCACCTGAAGAGCCTCGGCGTCGATCCCGAGACCTACAAGGATCTCGACGGAATTGCCAACATGTCTCACGGCCTGTTCCTCGTGTCAGGCCCCACGGGCTCCGGAAAAACGACGACGCTCTACTCGCTGATCCTGCTCGTCGACGCCCTGACCAAGAAGGTCGTCACCGTGGAGGATCCCATCGAGTACTCCCTTCCCCTGATCAGGCAGTCCCAGGTGGACGCCGAGATCGGATACACCTTTGCCGACGGCCTGAGAACGATCCTCAGGCAGGATCCCGATGTGATCCTGGTGGGCGAGATCAGGGATCCGGAGACGGCCGCAATCGCCATCAAGTCGTCCATGACGGGGCACATGGTCTTCTCCAGCATCCACACGAACAACGCCATGGGTGCGGTGCAGAGGCTGATGGATCTCGGCATCCCCCACTACCTCATCACCACGAGCTTGAGCGGCGTCCTGGGACAGCGCCTGGTGAGGGCGATCTGCCCGAAGTGCCGCGAACCGGTCCAGGCGTCGGAAGCCGAGGCCCGCTGGCTCGTCGGGCCCGATGCCGGGGAAGTGGTGGTCTACAGGGGCAAGGGGTGCGCCTCGTGCCACAATACCGGTTTCGCCGGGAGAACGGTGATCTACGAGCTCTTCGTGATGGACGACGAGTACTCGGAGCTCGTGAGCGCCAAGGCCAGCGACAAGGAGTTCATCAAGCTGGCGAAGAAGAAGGGAATGGACTTCACCGTGGACTCGGGGAAGAAGAAAGCGCTGAGCGGGGAGACGACGATCTCCGAGGTGCTCCGGGTCTGCAACGACGTCATTATCTGATCGGGAACGTGCCGTAGATGCCAGTCTATACGATCAAGACCCTGTCCGAAGAAGGCCTCCTGGAGTCGAGCGTCATCACCGCTCCCACCAGGAAATCGCTCGAGAAGACCCTCGAGAAGGACGGGAAGATCATCACCGGGATCAAGGAGAAGAAGGAGCCCAGGACCGCCAAGCCCGTGTCGGGCAAGATCAAGTCGGCGGACCTGACCGACTTCCTGATCTACCTGTCGATCACCAACTCCTCGGGCATTCCGGTCACCACGGCGCTGGAGGACTTCATCAAGCGGACGAGAAAGGGAACGCTGAGGCAGATCCTCACCAACATCCTCGAGAACGTGGAACAGGGCATGAGCCTCTCCGAATCGGTGGAGAGGTACAAGGGATTCTTCGGAACGATCTTCGTCCACGTGATCAGGGCGGGCGAAGAAACAGGCTCCCTCGACGTGGTTCTCGACAGGTACAGGGAGCAGATGGAATGGCAAACCAAGATCAGGGGCACCATGCGGCAGGCCCTGATCTATCCCAGCTTCCTGATCTTCGCGGTGACAGGTCTCTGCATCCTCCTGATCACCTTCCTGCTGCCGAGGATCATGGGCATCTATGCCGATTCCGACATCGAGCTCCCTGTCATCACCAGGATGCTGATCGCGGCGTCCGACTTCCTGAGGGGAAACTGGCAGCCTCTGGTTTCCATCTTGGTGGGCATCCCCGTTACCATCGCCGTGGTGAAGCGCTTCAAGGCCGGGCGAATCTTCATGGACAGGGCGCTGTTCAAGATACCGGTGCTCGGATCGATCGTGGCCGACATCGTCCTGGCCCGGTTCACCGTCATCTTCAAGACGCTCCTCTCGTCCGGAGTGGAGATCGTCAAGGCGATCGAGATCTCGGGATCGTCGAGCGGCAACTCGTACATCGGCATGCTGGCCGACAAGGCGATCGAGGAAGTGAAGAACGGAAACAAGCTATCCTCCGCCTTTGCCGCATTCAATGAGATGAACCTGCTTCTCCCTCGCATGGTGTCGATCGGGGAGAAGACAGGCCGAATCGTGGACACGATGGAAGCCGCTTACAACTACTTCGACAAGACGATACCGAACAAGGTGAGCCGGATGATATCGATGCTGGAGCCCACGATCATCATCGTCGCCGGCGTTCTCGTGGGATTCATTCTCCTGGGAGCACTGCTGCCGATCTATTCGATGTACTCTTCCATGTAGGAGGGACCGTGAAGCCAGAGAGCAGAAAGAACGGATTTTCACTCATCGAGCTGGTCATCGCCATGTCGATCATCGTGATCCTCGTGGGAACGATCACGCCGGCGCTCACCTCGGAGGTCAAGCGACAGAAGGCCAAGAAGGAAGCCGGGGAGCTCAACACCATCCAGGAGGCGGTGGAGAACTATTTCAGCGACACGTCGCAGTTCCCCACGGGGATCCTGGATCTCATGGCCGAGAAGAGCCAGCTGCAGGGCTGGGCCGGGCCTTACTACTCTCCCGGCGTCTCGCTCTTCAGCTCAGGGCGCACCAAGCCGGAGCAGGACGAATGGGGGCGGGATTACGTGGCCAAGGCCACGGGCGACTCGACCTATCTCGTTTGCAGCGCCGGCCCGGACGCCGTCCAGGATACGAAGGACGACATCTCGATCACCGTGGATGTGACCCACATCAGACGGGGCAAGACCCTCGAGGAGCTCGAGGTGATCAACAGCGCGATCCTGAAGTACAACAAGGTCTATGCGGAAACGGATCCGCTCCTGGCGGACTGGAACTACATCCATGGCAAGCTCATCTACTACAACCTTCTGCCCTCGGGTGGAAAGGCTTACGAGAAGGACGGCTGGGACCTGCCGTACGAGCCTGATCCGCTGGGAGTTACGCCGGTGGTCAAGATCACTTCCTCCAAGTTGAAGTAACACGGCCGGCCGGAAGTGCAAGCGGGTGCCGCCCGGGCGCGGCGCCTCGAGATCGCGGCAGGCCACCCTATTGAAATAGCCGGCGATCAAGGCTCTCGTTCGCTTCATTTTTCCCGGAGTTATGCCGATACCTATTCATCGGAAGCTCAATAACAGGAACAAGCTATGCCAACGGACCATCTCGAGATACCCCATCTATTTTCATCCGGCAGGAGGAGTTTCGTCTTCCTGGAGCATGACCAGTACGTGGTCGCGGATATCTCGTTCCAGCTTCAATGTGAACTTCATCAAGAAGTTCGGACTGTCCGCACCGGCCACGCCCGACAACGTCGATGAAACGGCGGCAGAAATCGTCGTGCGTCTGAAGTCGCTGAAGAAGGTCTGCCGGCACCTGGTCCTGACTCTGCCCCCTTCGTTCTTCACCATCAACCTTCTCACGCTTCCGAAGACGAAGAGCTCGAACATCAGTCTATTCATCAAGAACAAGCTCAAATCGCCGGAAGATCCCCTGATCTTCAAGTACAGGATCCTGCAGGAATACAGGATCAACAACGTGGAGAAGCTCTCGGTCTCCGTCTGCAGCACGAAACGCTCGATCGTCAACGAGTTCTACACCAGGCTCGAGATCTCCGGATTCCGGCTGAACGGCCTCTATCATGCCTACTCCGGGCTCATCAACCTGGTCCACAGGCACGGGATCGACAAGAAGGAGGGCCTCGTCCTCTACGTCGACACGACGCTGGCATCGCCGTCCATCTCGATCTTCAACGGGAAGCGCCTGGAGAACTTCCGCTTCCCGAGCCAGGTCCAGCAGCCCGACCTGGCCGACTACAGCACGAACATGGCGATCGAGATCCAGAGGACCTTTCACTTCTGCAAGCAGCAGCACTCGGGAAAGGGGATCGCCCGGATCATCTATACAGGCCCCGAGGACGAGCTGTTCGAGTCCATATCCGAGAAGACCAACACCTTGATCGGTTACTCGATAAGCATGGTCAAGATCGCCGATGCCGAGATCGAGGAATCCGACGAAGAACCGCACAACGGACTGGCCGGGTATCTCCCCGTCTTCTGCGGCCTGTTCGGCCTGAACAACGCCCTGAAGCGTTTTTCCCTGAGCAAGAGCAACTACAACTTCAGCGCCGGGCACTCCCAGTCGAAGCTCGCGGCCAAGGTCTACATGGTGACGATGATCGTCCTGGGGCTTCTCGTCTTTCACCTGATATCCACCATGACCGACAAGTCCTCCCGGCTCGAGTCGAGGCTGGACGGCGTGAAGGAAAGGCTCACCGAGTTCGTGAACATCGATGAACGCAGACAGCTGTTCGAGTCGAAGAACTCCTATTACGAGGACCTGAAGGAAGTGCTGGGTGTGGTCGACAGGAACGACGGGGCTCTGTCGCATCCGCTCCTGGTCTGCGTGGACAAGGTGCCTGAAACGTCGCGAATCCTCTCGATCAACCTGACCGAGAACCGCGACTCGGATTCTCCGTCGAAGATGCTCCTTGTCAGGATAAGCGACGACTTCACGGGCGACAATTCATACAAGCTCGAGAACAGCGTTGCCCAGTTCAAGAAATGCGGCCTCTTCCGCTCCGTCAAGTACAGGCTTGGCGACACCCGTTCGAAGTCATCAGCGGAAGAAACATTCGAAGAGGCGATCCTGGAGCTCGAGTACTGATCATGTTGAGAAAGCTGATCTACAGCACGGACAAGAAGATCATGATCATCGGGGCCTTCCTCCTGCTGATCGCGCTCCTGGCCGTTCCCGTTCCATCGGTGATAACGTTCAACGTGATCGAGAACGACCTGCATGACTCCAGCCTGAAGCTCAACGGATACTCCAGGGAAACGGTCGAGCAGGTGGAGATGGAGAAGCAGCTCTCGAGGGAGCTGGAGAGCCTCACCCGGCAGATGGAGCGCCGCTTCGAGGGGATCAACAGCGATCTCAGGCTCAGGAATATCATACTCAAACTCTGCGACATTTCCGATATATCCACCAGCTCGTGCAAGTTGAGCGGTACGAGCAGATTGACGGAAGCGGACGGCATGGATTCCGGATTCAAGAAGGGGATCCATGCGGCGACGCTGGAACTTGCGGGCGCGGCCTATCTGGAGGATCTATTGATCTTCGTCAACACCCTCGAATCGCTGAACATCGGCCTACAGGTGGACAGGTTCAGCACGGCTCGGATCGGCGGGTTCATGACGCCTTACACTTTTTTGATGACCCTGACAGGCTACTTCGTCACTGAAGAAGCTTCGGGAACCGTGACGGATAGAAAAGGAAGCTAGAAATCCATGGCAATGGCTCTGAACAAGAAGACACTTCTCGCGGCCGTTCTGCTACCCGTCTCGCTGGGCGTCCTCTACTTCACACTCTTCTCGGGCGAAGGAAGTGGTGCCGAGCCCGATGAGTTCGACGATGAGGAGTACGCAGTCGAGGACGAGGGGATGGAAGTGATGGACTCCGTCGATCTGGAGGCTGGGTCCGAGGGCAACGGTACGGGAACGGACCGGATCGGCACAGACGGCGGATTCGCCCCCGCGGGCAACATCGAGGAGGTCCTCAACAAGCTGATGGATCGCAAGCTCAAGATGCTCAGCGAGATCGAGGAAAATAACAGATCCGTCGACAATTCCACCGCGGCGGAAACGGCTCACGAGATCGAGCCCGTGGAGGTCGCCTCGACATCCCTCCGGAATCGGACAGACGCCGATGAGGACGAGATCGACGAGCTCAGGGTCAGGGGAATCATGGCGGGCGGATTCCGTTCACGCGTCCTGATCGACGGATACATCCTGAAAGAGGGCGATCTCCTTCCCAATGGATACTCGATCGTGAGGATCGACAGGAAGTCGATCGTCTTCAGGAACATGAGCAGTGGCAAGGAAGTCATCAAGCTGATCGAGCCGCTCGATTCGTCTCGCCGCGGCGGCGGCGACGAGGAGGAGGAAGAAAGCTCCGTGGAAGAGAGCGAGCCTCAGTCGTCCGAGAGCGAACCTGCCGATCCTTCGACGAATCCGTCGACAGCCGAGGGGGACCAGACGTCGTGACGGCGTCTGGATGAAGCTCATGTTCGACCGGAAAGGATTGACGCGGTACGAGATCATCATGATGTCCGGCCTCCTGTTCCTCATCACCGCCGTGGTCGTGCCCGAGATATCACGGTCGATGCTCGACACGAAGCTCTGCCGGCTCGAGAACGAGCTCAGGCAGATCAAGAGAGCCCTCAACAGCTGCCGCGCCGACCTGGGCTGCTATCCGGCCGAAGCGGAATCCGCCGTGGATCCCGGCCTCCTCTCCAGCAGACCCGTCCCCCCTTCCTATCGCGAGTTCTGGGGCGGACCCTACCTGGACAAGTGGCCGGCCGGCCATCCCTGGGGCGGAACCTACCGATACGAGCACGGACGGTATCTCCTCTTCGATTACGACGCAGCGGCTGGTAACGAGGCGTACATCACGGTCAAGGGCGGCCTGGACAGCAAGATCCTGCAGAAGATCGACAGCCGTCTCGATGACGGTTCTCCCCGGACAGGCCGCGTGAGGTTCGACAAGGCGAACACGCTGCGCTTCTACGTCGGCGAGGGCCGATGCTGGGAGCAGTGCGCCGATTCAGAGATGGACATGTGAGTTTTGATTCCCGCAGAGGCGTCGCGATGAACAGTCGGAACAGTGACCAGAAGAAACGGATCAGGAAAAGCGCTCGCACCGGCAGGAAAGCCCCGGAGAAGCGAAAGAAGAAAGATCCGGATGGCGCCAGACGACTCAACAGATGATCCGGCTTCCGGGCCGCTCGCCGAATGCCATGGGCCCATCTCCCGGAGAGAGCCGACAGATCCTTGACAGGCCGCTGAACCTGCCTGCCTTTCAGGTCGCCGGATTCGCGGCGATTCTCACTATGCCCCGTGCTCCGAAAGCTGATATATTAACCACGGTCTCCTTCCCGCTCCTGTTCGATTGATCAGAAAGATACTGCCATGGCACATGTGATCGTCCCGGAAGCCGAAGCCATCCTCGACAGGGAATACAAGGTCCTCGACCGCGGATTCGTGAGGCTCGTCGACTACATGGGCGGCGACGCCCGGATCGTCCAGGCCGCGCGCGTCTCCTACGGCGAGGGAACCAAGACGGTCCGCCAGGACAAGGGCTTGATCAACTACCTGATCAAGCATGCCCACACGTCGCCCTTCGAGCAGGTGGTCCTGACCTTTCATGCCAAGATGCCGATCTTCGTGGCCCGCCAGTGGGTGAGGCATCGGACGGCCCGGCTGAACGAGATCTCGGGCCGCTACAGCGTCATGACCGAGGAGTTCTACATCCCCGCCGAGGAGGACATCCGCTATCAGAGCGAGGATAACCGGCAGGGACGCTCCACGCGCGACGTCCCGGCCGAGCTCAGGCAGCGCGTTCTCGACATCCTGCGGAAGGACCAGTCCGCCTCCTACGAGAGCTACAAGGCCCTTCTCGATGACGACATCGCCCGCGAGCTGGCCCGCGTCAACCTCCCCATCAGCCTCTACACGCAGTGGTACTGGCAGATCGACCTGAACAACCTCTTCCACTTCCTTCGCCTGAGAATGGAATCCCATGCCCAGATGGAAATCCGGCGCTATGCCGAGGTGATGGCCGACATGGCCCGCGCCGTGGCCCCGCTGGCCTATGAGGCCTTCGAGAAGCACGTGGCCCAGGGGATCCGTCTCTCGAGGCCCGAGGTGAAGGCGATCCGCAAGCTCCTGGCCGGGAAGGAGCACTCCCTGAAGGGAAAGAACAAGGAGGAATTCGAGGCCAAGCTCGGGCTCAGGCAGGAAGCCGAATCCGCTTCGTGAGCCGTCCGGCACGCCCTCGCAGCGCCCCCCATCAGCTCCAGGGGCTGGAGATATCCACGTTCTGGTTGGTCACCCACTGCCCGCGCCCCGGGCGGTAGGATACCTGAATGGCCCGCGTGATGAACTCCTTCGCTTTCTTGATGGCCTGGAGAGGTTCCCTGCCCGAGGCCAGTCCGGCCGCAACGGCGGCCGAGAAGGTGCACCCCGTGCCGTGAGGGCTTCCGATCCTGCAGAGCGGCGCGCGTAGCTCGACGACCTTCTTCCCGTCGAAGACGACATCGACCGCCTCTTCGGCAGCCTCCAGGTGCCCGCCCTTCACCACGACCCATCGGCAGCCCGATGCCCCGATCGCGGCTGCCGCCTCCTTCATCCCGGCGAGCGTCTTCACGGGCCTGCCCGCGAGCGCCTCGGCCTCGGCGAGGTTGGGGGTGACCACCTCGGCCAGGGGGAGAAGCCGCTCCTTGACCAGCCTGATCGCCTCCGCGGGGAGAAGAGTGGTGCCGCTGCCCGAAGTCAGGACGGGATCCACCACGAGTGGGCCGAGATCGAGCCGTTCGACGATTTCCGCCACCAGCTCCACCACGCCGGCGCCGGCGAGCATCCCCGTCTTCACTGCATCGGCACCCACGTCGCCGGCCACGCTCTCGATCTGGGCGGCGATGACCGGAAGCGGCAGCTCCGAGACGGCCTGGACGCCGAGGCTGTTCTGCGCCGTCACGGCCGTGACGGCTGACATGCCGTGCACGCCGAAGGCGAAGAAGGTCTTGAGATCAGCCTGGATCCCCGCTCCGCCGCCGCTGTCAGAGCCGGCGATGGTCAATGCGCGGTACGTCATCGCCTCCTATTCCGCTGACACGCCCACCTTGCCGTGCGAGACCACGATCAGCTTGGGATTGGAGCCGAAAATCGAGGTTCCCACTCCCACTCCGACTCCCCCATGCCCCACTCCGGCGCCGATCCCGATGCCGCCGCCACCTCCGCCGCCGGTGATTATCTCGTGCTTGAGGTCGATGAGAGCGTCACCCCCGACGGACTTCACCTTTGCGATCAGCCTCTCCCTGTTGCCGGCTTTCATCTCCTCGATCAGGGCATGACTGTCGGTCCACCAGTTCCATATCGAGGACCTGGCCGAATCCTGACAGGAGACCTTGCCGATGATTCTCAGCTGCTGCGCGTCCCTGATATCGAGCAGATGGATCGCGAACCCGTCGGGTTTCGAATCGCGAGGCGCCTCCCCCTCGAGAGGAAGGAACGAGACCGAGGAGCAGCCCGCGAGAGCCAGGACCGCCGCAAGCAGGATCAAGGCCGCCTGGAATCGAATCGAACACATGGAACACCTCCTCATGATCTGACCGCCGTCTCTTCTTCGCCCGATGCCTCTCGAATGGCCTCGAGGGCCACCTCACGGATCTCCCCGGGAATCCCCGTGGGCTTGAACGTCCTGCTGCTGACGCAGACGGCCTTCACCTCGCCCTCCACAAGGAGCCGGCCCGTCTCCGAATTCCTGGTGGCATGCGAAAAGGTCAGGCTCGCATGCGTCACGTCGATGAGCCGCGTCTCGAGGTCGAGCAGGTCGTTCAGCCGCGCCGGATATCTGTAGGCGGCCTTCACCCTGCTCACGGTGAAAATGTACCCCTCTTTTTCCCAGTGAGCCAGATCGATGCCCCTGTCGCGAAAAAGCTCGGTCCGGCCGCGCTCGAAATACCTCAGATAATTGGCATAGTAGACCACGCCTCCGGCGTCGGTATCCTCGTAGTAAACACGGATCTTCATCGTTTCTCCAAGAATGATAAAAAAAAAGGCGCCAGGCCCGGCTCGACGATCACAGTAATATATACCACAATCAGTTACGGAGACGAGTCGAAGGCCGAAAAAAAACTCTCCCCAAAGAAAGCAACTGTTCACACTCCCTGCTGAATATGATAAAAAACACAGTTCAACATTGTCATTTTTTATGGAAGTTCAATAGAAGAAACAGCGCTGCCGCCCGGGCCGGCGGCATGGCTCAGGTATCAAGGGAGATCTGGTCATGAAAATCCTCGTTTCAGATGCATTCGATCCTTCTCTTCCGGACAGGCTTGCCAAGTTCGGGGAGGTCTTCGACGACAAGTCCCGGGTGGCCGAGGCCGATGTGGTCCTGATCCGCTCCAAGACCAAGTGCACCAGGGAGTACATCGACAACGCGCCGAACCTCAAGCTGATCATCCGCGGCGGCGTGGGTCTCGACAACGTCGATCTCGCGTACGCCAAGGAGAGGGGCGTCACGGTGCACAACACGCCCCGCGCCTCCAGCGTGGCCGTGGCCGAGCTGGCCTTCGCCCTGATGATCGCCCTCCCGAACCACGTGATCAAGGGCAACAACAGCATGCACAAGGGGGAGTGGCTCAAGAAGGAGTGCAAGCGGACCGAGCTCTTCAAGAAGAACCTCGGCTGCATCGGCCTGGGACGGATCGGCCTGGAGCTCGCCAAGCGGGCCAAGGCATTCGGGATGAACGTCCATGCCTACGATGTGGTCCGCTCCGACCAGGACGCGGCCGAGTACGTGGACACGGTCGAGGAGATCCTCGCCAAGTCCGACTACATCTCGCTCCACCTTCCCCTCACCGACGAGACCAAGGGCATGATCAATGCGGACACGATCTCGAAGATGAAGGACGGCGTCTTCATGGTGAACACGGGACGCGGCAAGTGCGTGAACGAGGAGGATCTGGCCGAGGCGCTCAAGTCGGGCAAGGTCGCGGCCTACGGCAACGACGTCTGGTACAGCGATCCTCCGGAAAGCTCGCCTCTCCTCGGGCTGCCCAACGTGGTGGCCCTGCCTCATATCGGCGCCAGCACGAAGGAGAACCTCCTCCGCATCGGCGACATCATCGTGGAGATCATCGAGGACTTCACCAAGTAGAGCAGATCGGAATACCCGACAAGATATAGGGAGACCATAAAATGACCGACCGCATCATCAACTTCAATCCCGGCCCCGCGGCCATTCCCCTCGCCGTCCTGGAAAAAGCCAAGGACGAGCTCCTGAACTACCAGGGCTCGGGCATGTCGATCCTGGAAACGAGCCACCGGTCCAAGCCCTTCGACGCTCTCATGCTGGAGACCCAGGAAATGGCCCTCGAACTCCTCGGGCTCGGCGGCAACTACAAGGTGATGTTCATGGGCGGGGGAGCGAGCCTGCAGTTCGCCATGATTCCCCTGAACTTCATGAGCGAGGGGCGGACGGCCGACTACGTGAACACGGGCACATGGTCCACCAAGGCGATCAAGGAAGCGAAGATCGTCGGCGAGCCCCGTATCGCCGCTTCGACGGAGGAGACCAACTTCAACCGGGTTCCGAACCAGGACGAGCTGAACCTGAACGCCGACGCGAGCTACGTCCACATCACGTCGAACAACACGATCAAGGGAACCCAGTGGGCCGACTTCCCTGACACGGGCGATGTGCCTCTCGTCGTCGACATGTCGTCGGACATCCTTTCCAAGAAGTACACCCTCGACAAGGTGGGAATGATCTACGCCGGCGCGCAGAAGAACCTCGGCCCCTCGGGCGTGACCATGATCATCATGCGCAACGACATGATGGAGAAGATCAAGGACGACAACCTCCCCACCCTCCTGCGCTACAAGACGATCTGGGAGAAGAACTCCCTCTACAACACGCCCCCCTGCTTCCCGATCTACATGGTCAAGCTGGTGCTCGACTGGATCAAGGGCCAGGGCGGCCTCGACGCCGTCGAGAAGGTCAACCGCGCCAAGGCGGACCTCCTCTACGGTCTGATCGACACGCAGGGCGACTTCTTCCGCGGCGCCACGGAGAAGGACAGCCGCTCCCTGATGAACGTCTGCTTCCGCCTCCCCACCGAGGACCTGGAGAAGAAGCTGATCGCCGACGGGCCGGCAGCCGGGTTCAACGGCCTGAAGGGACATCGTTCCGTGGGCGGGATCCGTGTCTCCATGTACAACGCCATCCCCGAGAACGACATCCGGTCGCTCGTGGATTACCTGAAGGACTTCGCCGCAAAGAACGGTTGATTCACGATCTGCCCCGCCCCATCGGGGTGCGGGCGCCTCGCGTGATCCATCGTTCCATGATGGATGGTGGACCATGAAAAATGCCCTGATTCTCCTTTTCGGCTGCCTGGCCGGCCTGGCGGTCATTGCCGCCGTGGTCGCGTCGTTCGTTCTCCTGATGAACGACGGCGATACCGGAGAAAAAACGATCGACCGGGCCTTTCCCGAGACCAAGCGGGAGAGGCCCGGTTCCGTTGAACCCGAGCCCGGCCCTGTCGAGACCGGGAAGGAACGCTTCTCCGAACCGGAGGAGACAGCTCCGGTCACCCGGGAGAAGATCGAGGGCCGGCAGGTTCGGGGCTGGGGAACCGCCCAGCTCGTTCTCACCGTGAAGGACGTCCCTTCCCTCGAGACGGTCCCGGCCGGGCAAGCGGCCCTCGTCGTGCATCAGAACGACGTTCCCGCCTCCCCTCCGTACGAGACCGTGAACGACTCGAACTGCTTTCTCTTCGAGGCGCTCGTCCCGGGCCGGTACACATTCGAAGCCTCGACCCCATCGGGAAAGCAAGGCCGGCTCTCCCTGTCGATCAAGCCCGGACTCAGCTACGGTAGGGACCTCTTCGTCGGCCTGCCGGGACGACTCGAGGTGAAGGTCCTGTCGGGCGCCTTCACCACGGCCGCCCCGCTGGCGGCCGCGTCGGTGACGGCACCGCAGATCAAGCTTGGAGGGATGACGGACAAGAAGGGGATCTTCCGGTCAAGGCGTCTCTTCGTTCCTGATCCCGATATCGCCGTGACCGTTTCGCACAGCGGCTACTTCTCCACGATCTTCCACCCCTTTGCCCGCTTCGCCCCGGGCCGCGACAGGGGGAGGTATGCCAGGATCGTCAAGCTCTGGCCCTGCCACGGCGACCTCCACTTCTCCGGCACGCTGGTGGACGAGAGGTCAGGCGCCCTGCCGGGCTGGCTCCTCCGCCTGCAGCCCCTTGGCCTGGGCGGCGCCAACAGCACGGGCGCCACCTTCATGGAGGACACGACCAACGGCAAGGGCGGCTTCCTCTTCTCCAGGCTGTCGCCGGGACGCTACCTTCTGGAGGGAGTGAACCGTGGCTGGACCGTTCGCGGCGCGGCGGACATCCCCTCGCTGTTCAGCGAGGAGATCCTGATCACCAAAGGAAAGTCGATCGACGGCCGAAAGATCGTCTGTTCCCTGCCGGAGCTCACCTTGAGGGGAGTGGTCCTTCATGCGGACACTCTCGAACCGGCTCCCGGAATCCGGGTCGCGTGCAACGGGTATCACGGGGCTGGAAGACTTGATCATAATGGCGATCCGCTCCACTTCGAGGATGTCCTGACGGACTCGAACGGTCTCTTCACCATCGACCGGCACTTTACGCCCGTGGAGATCAACCGGTTGCTCGAGCGCACCGGCCTGCGCCTGATCCGGCCCGACGAAACGCACGAGGTCTATCGAAAGAAGAGCAGCCCCGCCGACATCGACGCCATGCTCGACGACATCCTCGACGAGCACGGCTGTATCAAGATCTGGCTCCGGCCGGTCAACGACCTGAAGTTCAGGGGAGTCGTGCTCGACTTCACGGGCGCTCCCGTGAAGGGGGCTGTCGTCACGGCCCACTCCCTGGCCGGCTCGAGCAGCCAGCGCTTCCGCACCTTGACCGACCGAAGCGGCGCCTTCCAGATCAGGAAGATGCACCGGGGCACATGGGGTGTGAACGTGACGCTGCCGAACGGTCCGAACATCTCGCAGCGCGTCCAGGTGGCCGAATCCTCCCCCCCCCTCGAGGTCAAGGCGCCGGGCAGCTGCCGGCTCGAAGGCAAGGTGAACCTCGATGATGCTCCCAACTTCGCCAAGATCTCGATCAGGGGAAGCTCGTTCCTGATCGAGAATGCCCATTTGCGGCGAACGGGCAACTTCACGTTCCAGTATCTGCCGGAAGAGGAGGTCACCATCACGGTGACCAGCTACGCCGGGCGCAGACAGGACGAGAAGGATCTCAGGATCCTGACGAAGAAGACGCAGCTCAAGAGGAACAACACCGTTCACGTGGAGCTCTGATCGATACCTTCCATGAAGCCCGGATGCATTCGAGCCGGCTGCGCTGCGGGTTCTTTTCGGACGGCCTCCTATTGGTGACCGGTCTTGAACCGCCCTGCCGGGTAGAAGTCGGTACTTCAGAATGAGAACGACTATCATGCTCGAGCGTCTAAGCAAGGAAGCAAAACGACGGACCACCGTGGCGACTTTGTTTCCCAATGAAGTTTCAGCTCTGAGGCTGGTGAGGGCCGTACTGATGGAAATCAGCGAGGAGTGGGAAGCAGGTAAGATCTATCTCAAGATGGATAACG